>NZ_JBEPMA010000015.1:0-42261 GCF_040545475.1 Peptoniphilus olsenii
TGTCACCATGTGAAACTTGCAAGTTGCTATGGGATTCGTCGACAACTACGCTCCTTAGGGAATTTCACCCCAGCATTAGAACATGCCCGTCATACATAAAAAAGATGTTGCAAAATCACAACATCTTTTTATATCTTATTCTTCTTCTGAAGCAGCTATTTCTTCTTTTAATTCATTTTTGATTTCTTCTTTAGAAATAACTTCAGAATTTTCTAATATATCATAATCTTCTTTCAAGCTTTCGTCTATTCCTATTTGAACATTAGAATTAATACGAGCTCCTGTTCCTGCAGGAATAAGTTGACCGATGATTATATTTTCTTTTAGTCCTTGCAATGTGTCCTCTTTACCTTTTATTGCTGCATCTGTAAGAACTCTTGTTGTTTCTTGGAATGACGCTGCTGATAAGAATGAGTCTGTTGCAAGTGATGCTTTTGTAATACCTAGAAGGTTAACTTTACCTACAGCAGGTTCTTTGCCTTCTTCTTCAGCTTTTTTGTTTGCTAACTTATAATCAACAACATCAACAAGTGAGCCAGGGAGTAATTCTGTATCGCCTGCTTCTTCAATTTTACATTTTGACAGCATTTGTCTTACTATTATTTCAATGTGCTTGTCGTTGATGTCTACACCTTGAAGACGGTAAACTCTTTGTACTTCTTTTACAATATATTCTTGAACGCCTTTTTCGCCCTTGACACGAAGTAAATCTTGTGGGTATACGGAACCTTGTGTAAGTTCATCCCCTGCTTCTACTTCATCTCCTGTTTTGACTTTAAGTCTTGAACCATAAACTATATTGTATGAATCTACCGTGCCGTCTTTTGCAGTTATTACAACTTCTCTTTTCTTGTTTGACTCTGTTATCTCAACAACACCAGCATGTTCTGCTATTACTGCTAGACCTTTTGGTTTTCTAGCTTCAAAAAGCTCTTCAACCCTCGGAAGACCCTGAGTGATATCGGCTGCAGCCGCTACCCCACCAGTATGGAATGTTCTCATTGTAAGTTGTGTACCAGGTTCTCCAATGGATTGAGCTGCAATTACACCAACTGCTTCGCCAATTCCAACTTCAGATCCTGTTGCAAGGTTTCTGCCATAACAATGTGCACAAACTCCATTTTTAGTTTTACATCCAAGTACTGATCTTACTTTTACATCAGTTATTCCAACTTCTTCTATATAAGCTGCATCATCATCAGTTATTGTTTCATTAGCCTTAACTATAACTTCACCAGTTTCTGGATGAACTATATCTTCAAAAGCAAATCTTCCTTCAATTCTATCAGCAAGTGACTCAATAAGTTCTTTTCCATCTGTGAAAGCTCTAGCTACTAAATATTCATCAGTTCCACAATCTTCTTCGGTCACGATTACTTGTTGTGAAACATCTACAAGTCTTCTTGTTAAATATCCTGAATCGGCAGTTCTTAGGGCTGTATCTGCAAGTCCCTTTCTAGAACCGTGAGCTGACATATAAAACTCAAGTACAGTAAGTCCTTCTCTAAAGTTAGAAGTGATTGGAACTTCTATTGTTCTTCCTGATGGAGATGCCATAAGTCCACGCATACCTGCTAATTGTCTAATTTGGTTTTTAGAACCTCTGGCTCCAGAATCTGCCATTATATAGATATTATTAAGTGAATCGAAACCTTCCATTACATCATCAGTTAAGTCATCAGTAGCCTTATTCCAAATTTCGATTACTTTTTCATATCTTTCTTCATCAGATATTAAACCTCTTCTGAATGCTTTTTCATACTTGTCTACTTCTTTTTCTGCAACTTCTAGTATTTGAGGTTTTGTATCAGGAATTTGAACATCACCCATTGAAATCGAGATTGCCCCGATTGTTGAATAATGATAACCTGTAGCCTTAATATTGTCTAGAAGTGTTGCTGTAACTAAGTTTCCATGTTTTTTATAAGTTTTTTCTATAATTTTACCCAGTAATTTTTTATCAATTACACGGTCAATTTCTAGAGAATATTTATCCTCTTCACGATTAACAAATCCTAAATCTTGAGGTATAAATTCATTTACCAAAAATCTACCAACTGATGAAGAAATTATTTTACCTCTAGTGTCATTCTCGTCTGCAAATCTTCTAACTGATACATGAGATTGTAAATGCAAGAATCCTGATTCATATGCATGAAACATTTCATCATAATTTCTATACACTGAACCATCGCCAGGTAATTTTTCTTTTCTATCAAGTGTAAGGTAGTAACAACCCAAAACCATATCTTGAGTTGGAGTTGTAATTGGTTTACCATCTTTTAATGCCAAAATATTATTAGTTGAAAGCATCAAAAGCCTAGCTTCAGCTTGTGCTTCTGTAGAAAGTGGTAAATGGACAGCCATTTGGTCACCGTCAAAGTCGGCATTATACGCTGTACAACTTAGTGGATGAAGTTTTATTGCCTTACCCTCTACTAGCACTGGTTCAAATGCTTGAATACCAAGTCTGTGAAGTGTCGGTGCACGGTTAAGAAGTACTGGATGGTCTTTTATAACATCTTCAAGCACGTCCCATACTTCTTCTTTGCCTCTTTCTACCATTCTTTTTGCAGATTTTATATTATGTGCCAAATCTCTTGCCACTAGCTCTCTCATTACAAAAGGCTTAAATAGCTCAAGTGCCATATTTTTAGGCAAACCACATTGATAGAATTTTAACTCAGGTCCTACTACAATTACTGAACGCCCTGAATAGTCAACTCTCTTACCAAGAAGGTTTTGACGGAAACGACCTTGTTTACCTTTTAACATTTCTGAAAGTGATTTTAAAGGTCTGTTGCCAGGTCCAGTTACAGGACGACCACGTCTACCATTGTCAATAAGTGCATCTACAGATTCTTGAAGCATTCTTTTTTCATTTCTCACAATGATATCAGGTGCATTGATGTCCATTAGCTTTTTAAGTCTGTTATTTCTATTTACAATTCTTCTATATAAATCATTTAAGTCAGATGTTGCAAATCTACCACCATCTAATTGCACCATTGGTCTTAAATCAGGTGGTATTACTGGAATTGCATCTAGTATCATCCATTCAGGTTTGTTTCCTGATTGTATAAATGCATCAATAACTTCAAGTCTTCTAGTAATTCTTACTCTCTTTTGTCCAGTTGCAGTCTCAAGTTCTTCTGTCAATTCATCATTTACTTTTTGTAAATCTACTTTTTGAAGAAGTTCTCTTACTGCTTCTGCACCCATTTTGGCTTCAAATTTGTCGCCAAATTCTCTTTTAAATTCTCTATATTCTATTTCAGTTAATAACTGTTTATCATAAAGTGAAGTTTCGCCTGGTTCAACATATGTTACAACATATGAAGCAAAGTAAAGAACTTTTTCCAAAGCTCTTGGACTCATATCTAAAACAAGCCCCATTCTTGAAGGTATACCTTTAAAATACCAAATATGAGATACTGGGGCAGCAAGTTCAATATGTCCCATTCTCTCTCTACGCACTTTTGCTTTTGTGACTTCTACACCACATTTTTCGCAGACTACACCTTTATATCTAACTCTTTTATATTTGCCACAGGCACATTCCCAATCTTTAGTTGGTCCAAAGATTTTTTCGCAGAACAGCCCTTCTTTTTCCGGTTTTAACGTTCTGTAGTTAATTGTTTCCGGCTTTTTCACTTCTCCATAAGACCAAGATCTTATTTTTTGAGGTGAAGCTAAACCTATTTTTATTGAATGGAATAATTCATGTTCGCTCAAGGAGCACTCTCTCCTTTCCTAAAAACTATAAATACTTCGTATATTATTCTTCGTCGTCTTCGTCTTCGTAATAATGACTGCTCTCAAAAGATTCAACTTCCTCAGTAGAAATTGTTCTTATTCCAACTGTAGTATTTGCAGATGTCTGTTCGATTAATTCTGTAATATCTTCTTTTGGCTCTTCTGCTCTGTCGTCCATATTGTCAATTCTTGTAAGTTCATCTTCATCAGCTTCAAGGTCGACTTCGTATCCATCATTGTCTAAAACTCTTACATCTATGGCAAGAGATTCAAGTTCCTTTATTAAAACTTTGAAGGATTCAGGCACTCCTGGTTGAGGAATATTTTCACCTTTAACAATAGCTTCATAAGTTTTAACACGTCCTACTATATCATCAGATTTTACTGTTAACATTTCTTGAAGAGTATAAGAAGCGCCATAGGCTTCTAGAGCCCAAACTTCCATTTCTCCAAATCTTTGTCCACCAAATTGTGCCTTACCACCAAGTGGTTGTTGTGTTACAAGAGAGTAAGGACCAGTAGAACGAGCATGGATTTTTTCGTCCACCAAATGGTGAAGTTTTAACATATACATATATCCTACTGTAACAGGGTGATCAAACTCTTCACCTGTTCTACCGTCACGAAGTTGGATTTTACCATCACTTGAATAACCCGCTTTTTCAAGAGTTTCAAAGATATCTTTTTCGTTTGCGCCATCAAATACAGGAGTAGCTACATGCCAACCTAATTTTTTGGCAGCAAGACCAAGATGCACTTCAAGAACTTGTCCAAGATTCATACGAGAAGGAACGCCAAGTGGATTTAGTACAATTTGTATTGGAACACCGTCAGGAGTATAAGGCATATCTTCCTTAGGTAATACTCTAGATATAACCCCTTTATTACCGTGACGACCACACATTTTGTCCCCAACTTGAATTTTTCTCTTAGTTGCGATAAAGACTCTTACCATTTCATTTACGCCAGGTTGAAGTTCATCTCCTTCAACTCTATTAAATGTTTTAACATCTACAACTATACCATGTTCACCGTGAGGAAGTCTCAGAGAAGTATCTCTTACTTCTCTAGCTTTTTCACCAAAAATGGAACGAAGTAGTCTCTCTTCTGCAGAAAGTTCAGTTTCTCCTTTAGGAGTAACTTTACCAACTAGAATGTCCCCCGGCTTAACTTCAGCACCAACTCTTATAATTCCTCTTTCGTCAAGGTCTTTTAACATATCGTCCCCAACATTTGGGATATCTCGAGTTATCTCTTCAGACCCAAGCTTAGTATCGCGTGCTTCTGATTCATACTCTTCTATATGAAGTGATGTAAGAACATCATCTATTACAAGTTCTTCACTGACAAGCATGGCATCTTCGTAGTTATATCCTTCCCAGTTCATAAATGCTATGAGGATATTTTTGCCAAGAGCCATTTCACCCATATCAGTACTTGGACCATCGGCTATTATTTCGCCAGCATTTACCTTGTCACCAACATTTACTATTGGTCTTTGATTTATTGTAGTACCTTGGTTACCACCCATAAATTTATGAAGCTTATATCTATCTATAGACTTATCTACTTCATTTTCAATTTCTATATTTCTTGCATCAACCTTAACTACTTTGCCGGCATTTTTAGCAACAATTACTACACCAGAGTCTTTGGCAGCTCTATATTCTATGCCCGTACCAACAATTGGAGCCTCAGTTTTAAGAAGCGGAACAGCTTGTCTCTGCATGTTAGCTCCCATGAGTGCTCTGTTGGCGTCATCATTTTCTAGGAAAGGAATCATTGATGTACCTACAGCTACGATTTGTTGAGGTGAAACGTCCATGTAATTAACATCTTTAATATCAAAGATATCGGCATTACCACCATGACCTCTAGCAGCAATTCTATCTTCTAAAAATCTTCCATCTTCGTTTAATGCTTCATCTGCTTGAGCGATGATTTGCTCATACTCAACATCAGCAGTTAGGTAGTCAATCTGATCTGTTAGATATCCATCCACTACTTTTCTGTAAGGAGTTTCAATAAATCCATATTCATTTATTCTGGCATAGGTTGTTAGTGATGTTATAAGCCCTATATTTGGCCCTTCAGGGGTTTCAATAGGACACATTCTTCCATAGTGAGAGTTATGGACGTCACGCACTTCAAAACCCGCTCTATCTCTACTCAACCCACCAGGTCCAAGTGCAGATAACCTTCTTTTGTGAGTTAATTCTGATAGGGGATTGTTTTGATCCATAAATTGCGAAAGTTGTGAAGAGCCAAAAAATTCCTTAATAGCTGCAGTAACTGGTCTTATGTTAATTAGCGATTGAGGAGTTGTAGCATCAGCATCTTGCACACTCATTCTTTCACGAATGACTCTTTCCATTCTAGAAACACCAATTCTAAATTGGTTTTGTAATAATTCTCCAACTGAGCGAATTCTTCTATTGCCTAAATGGTCAATATCGTCATCTTCGCCAATTCCGTTTTCTAGTCCAAATTCATAATTTATACCAGCAATTATATCATCAACTAAAATGTGTTTTGGAGATAGCTCTTTATGAGCTTTTACAAGTTCTTTTTTAAACGTTTCAGTATCATCACCATATTCTTCAAATAATTGATCGAATAATGGTTTGTATACTTTTTCCTTAAAACCTAGTTCTTCCATATCGAAGTCCAAATCATAAGCTGTAGTAAATGTAAAATTATTACCTATTACTATAGTATGTTTTGAATCTTCTCCAGCAGTTTCTTCAGCCCTAACTAGAATTTTATTAAGACCAGAAGCTTCAATTTTTTGTGCTATAGGTCTGTCTATATATCCGCCCTCTTCTACTAGTATTTCACCAGTAAGTGGATCTACAACATCTTCAGCAGCAAATGTATCTTCTACTCTTGATGCAATACCTAGTTTTTTGTTGAATTTATATCTGCCAACTTTTGCCAAATCGTATCTTCTATCATCAAAAAACATATTTTCGAAAAGTGATACGGCAGAATCTATTGTTGGAGGTTCACCAGGTCTAAGTTTTTTGTAAATTTCAAGCATCGCTTCATTTCTATTAGAAGTGATGTCTTTTTCAAGTGTTTTTGAAAGTGCTTCACTTTCGCCCAACACATCTGTAATTTCTCTGTTAGATTCAACACCAATAGCACGCAGTAAAATTGTAATTGGAATTTTCCTAGTTCTATCGATTCTAACATTAATTACACCTTGAGCGTCAGTTTCAAATTCAAGCCAAGCTCCTCTATTTGGAATTAAAGTTGCAGAGTAAATTTTCTTACCTGTTTTGTCTCTTTCTTCCTTATAATAAGCACCTGGACTTCTTACTAATTGAGATACAACAACACGTTCAGCACCATTGATTACAAAAGTACCTGTTGGTGTCATAAGAGGAAGATCTCCCATAAAAACTTCTTGCTCTTTAACTTCACCAGTTTCAGTGTTAATAAGTCTAACCTTAACTTTTAAAGGTGCACTATAATTTGTATCTCTTTGTTTGGATTCGTCGATATCATATTTGATTTCATCAGAAACATAATAATCTCCAAATTCCAAAATCAAGTTACCAGAGTAATCCTCAATAGGTGAAACATCATCAAAAACTTCTCTTAACCCTTCATCAATTAACCATTGAAATGATGAAGTCTGCACGTCAAGCAAGTTTGGCAATGACATTACTTCTTCTACTCGAGAAAAACTCATTCTCTCACGTTTCCCATATTTCACAGGATGTACCATTAACTTTTCACCCTAGCCTTTCAAATGAGTTTAGTTACTAAATTAGAGAACACTACGCCACTCTAATTATTATTATGCAATTAGCTATTTTATCATTTAACGATAAAAATTTCAAGGAAAACTTATAATTTTTTTCTAAAAAAAATTCCACCCAACAGGCGGAATTTTCAAAATTCAAATTATTAATTTTACTATTTATATCAAATAAAAATATTTGAATGATTCTCAATCATTAAATAGTAGTAAGTACCAAATTAAAATGAATTTTTAATCTTCTTAAATTATAGTCTAATATAACCATAGCCTTCATTTTGTAATTTTACAATTTTAGTAATTACAAGTGGCTCTACCTGTATACCTTGAGGTAGCATATCAGGTGTCAGTCTATGTTCTTCAAGTGCTTTTTGGCCAATAGTTATATTTACTTTTGGGTTACCCATTATTCCACTGAAGTCTGTACCAGAATATGAACTAAATAAACTAGCTGCCTTTGACATTGCAATTATTTCAATACGGCAGTCAGGTTCAGTAGCTAGGATATCTCTAACATTGGATAAAACACTATCCCATTTGTCCTTATCTACAACGTGAAAAATTACTTTCATTATAGTCAACTCCTTTAGATTAATTCTTATAATATATTTTTACCCATTAAAGCAAAAATTAAAAGTATTTACCTAATTAAGCAAATATCCACGTAATACATTGTAAATATCAAACTGATTTTAGATTTATAATTGATATAATCATAAAGGAAATAATCCTTAACTTTTTTTTACAAAGCTATTATATAATTCTTTGATTTCATCAACTCTAAGAAGAATAAGGCTCAATAAATAAACTACACCAGCGACAAGTATTGCTGCAATTAAAGATAAATTTGAACCAAGCTTATCGTATAAAAAGTTGTAAAAATATTTAGATATAAAACTCATCAAAACTGAAGCAATAGTGATTTTTATAATATTTATTATAAACTTCTTGTCAAAAATATTGCCAATAAGTTTAGTAGAAGAAATATAAAGTGCAAATGCTCCAACTATAAATGATATTGTAGTCGCAAGTGCCAACCCTTTAATCCCTAAAATATTAGAAAAAATAAAAGACAATGCTATATTTATTCCAACTATTATTATTGAGTTTATTACAGGTGTCTTACTGTCATCTAGAGAATAAAAAACTCTAGATATTATTTCACGAATACCAATACCTATAACACCAAAAGCAAAGAATGATAATACTACAGCAGTTATCTTGGCATCTTTTAAAGTAAACTCTCCACCAACAAATAATAAATTGACAATTGGAAGAGAAAAAGTAAATAATCCAAAAGCTGCCGGTATAACTAAAATTAGCATAGTACTAAGCGCTTCAGTTACAGATGTTTTTAGTCCATCTTTATCTTTAATAGACCCAAACTTTGCAATTTTGGGATAAGTTGCAGTAATAATTGATGTTACAACAATACCTGTAACAAAGGACTGCAATTTATATGCATAATTTAAAGTAGAAATTCCACCCACAAAAAGTCCAGACGAAAGAGATCTAGATATCATGAAATTAATTTCAATAGCAGAAGTTGAAATTAAAATCGGAAGAATATCATGAAACATCTTCTTTATATTAGAATCTTTCATATCAATTGCAAGTCTGTATCTGTAGCCAGTCCTTCTAATAGGCAAAATAAATATAGAATATTGAAGTATAAAAGCCAGTAATATGCCAACCGCCAAATAATTTATGCCCATTTTATAAGAAATTGCCATGGCAGCTATTACGATAATATTCATCAGTATAGAATGCAAAACAGATACAATAAATTTTCCATATATTTGAAGATATGCCTTGTAAATTGAACTAACAGCAGTAATAGCAATTGATAGCATAGCAACACGGGATACAAAAACAGCCAGTTCAAGTTTTTCACCAGTAAAGCCTTCTGCCATAAGTTTAACCAATGGTTTGGCAAAAATTATGGAAAATACAGTAACAACTAAAGAAATCACAAATAAAATATTAGCAAGATTTGTAGTAAATTTATCGGCCTTCACTTTACCATCGTCACTTTTAATCCTGTCATACATTGGAATATATCCATTGGCAACAGCACCGCTTATTACATTAGTAAAAGTCATAGGAAGTTGAAAAGCGATTAAAAATATATCAGCAACAAGCCCTGCACCAAAAAAATAAGCTAGAGCTTTTTCCCTTAATAATCCAAAAACTTTAGACAGTATTGTGATTATCATAAGTATATAAGAAGTTTTCATATTATTCCTTTCAAAAATTTATCAATATTTTCATAACATTACCTAAAACATTATATATTTATTATTTAATTATTACAAGTAAGTTGTGATAGAATCACCTTTTAAGAAATGTTTAAAATATAGAAAAAAGGATAAATAAAAACTAGGTGATATTATGAAGAAAATCAAAAATTTTATAGATAGATTGGCAAAAGCAAATAAAAACACTTTTGGAAATAATACATTGAGTTGTTGTAATTTGGATAAAGATTGCGTCAAAACTACAAGAAACACTGATAAAGACAAGAAGTATAAATAAATATAGAAATCAAAACCGGCTTACAATGGATAATTCTCCACTGTTTAAGCCGGTTTTGAACTTATCAATAATTTATTCGTTTCTTATTAAATCAATAATTGGTTTTTTTAGTATATTACTTAGTGTCATCCTATAAATAATAATATTTAATCCATAAATTATCAAACTAAATAAAATAAAATATTTGTATTCAAAATATTTAGTCATAATTTTAAAGTTAATCGTAGGTGACAAAAATGCTATTATAGAAATTATAATAATGGTCAGTATTAAAACTATAATAAAAGATTTTAATTGTTCAAGACAAAACTCCTTTGTAAACTTATTTTTCAAATCATTTTTTTCAATTCCACAAGAACTCAAACTTCCTATCTCTCTCTTTCTACTTAATAGGCTTAGATTAATCGAAGAATAGCCATTTGTAACATTAAAAATAAATATTATAAATGCTATAAATAAAATCATTAAACTAAAAGTTTTGATATCTGTACTCTGACCTTCTTTAATCAAATCTCCAGTAATAATATTATAAGATTCATAATAAGAAATTGAACTATCTAATTTGTTATTTAATGTTTCTTTTAAAGAATCCAGATTGTCGTCATCAACTTTCATTCGAAGTTCGTAGGTATTTCTAAATTTTTCGTCATTATTTTCAATATAATACTTGTTCCATTCATCTAGCAGACTAAAATAAGTATCAAAATCAACAAATATTAACACATCATAAGGTAACAATCTTTGCCTATAATCTTTCAAATTATTTATTAATTTATCAATCTTTATTGAATAGCTATATTCCTTTTTTTGATTTATTGAATAATTTAATTTTTTTATATCCGAAAAATATTTTGTGTACTCTGCAGTAGATAGCGGTTCTGTAGGATCAGTTTGTACTTGGTTATAAAGAAGAGCTTCTCCTTTTGTACCTCCTAAATATTCAAATGTTTTATCATCAAGTGCCGTTATATATCCGTCGAGATATAAATCTTCACCTTGATCGAAATATTTTTGCATTTTCTCTTTAAGCTTTAAATCTTTAAATTCTTTAGAAAAATTTAAATTAGGGGCAAGGGATATATATTTTGTTGAGGATATAACTGCCTTATCGTTTTTGGTGTCTTGTATAATATTTTTTAATACTTCCGGCACATTTTCATCTTTGCTGTGATAATAAATATAAACATTTGTATCATATTCATAATAACTCTTAATCCTATTGTACTTTGCTAAAGTCAAAATAATTAGAAATATTGATATAATTAAAACTCCTAATGTTGAAATATAACGCTGCGAACTAATTGATTTTAGATTATTTATTCTCAATTCTTTCCATATATCTTTATTTCTTTTTAATTTTATGTCTTTTATATCAAAATTACCTTTTAATCCTTCTACAATATTTATCTTTGATATTCTTTTTGAAGGTGCAAATATCGCCACAAAAATAATTAAGAAACAGAACACAATAACTATAGCCGACAGAATAGGTTTAAATTCTATAAATTTTAGAACTTCGTCGTAGCCCTCCATTTTGCTGTAAATATTTTGTATCAAAATATACAATAAATTAATCGAAAAAAAACCTAATATATGACCTATAATTATTGGGATAAAGGATATCTTTATTCCTTCTTTTAGCAAGAGTTTAAATATTTGAAAATCAGTTGAACCTATAGATTTATACATGGAAATCTCTTTGATTTTTTTAAGACCCCATACAGTGAATATATTTTTCACAAAGAAAATGAAAATTGATAAAGTCACTAATACTGCAAAACCATCCATTATTTTATTTGTATTCTGTCTTATGAATGACTCATCAACATTATAATAATTTTTCATAGTATTACTAAATTCAAGTTCAACTTTATCTTTGTTTAAAATAGTTTTTAATTGTTGTTCGAGAATATCTTTTTTTTCGTATGCTTTTTTAAAATTTTCGAATCTAAAAAAAGTATATGCGGCTTTACTACCCTCTAAAGAAGTAGTGGCATAACTTATTTTCATATTTTTATTTACAGTATTTCTAGTAATCCCTGTTATCAAAAATTCCTTTATATAATCTGGTTTAAACTGTTCATCTTTAGTAACACTGGATACTGGATCAATGACAACACCCTTTGAGATTCTATCTCCAATTTGTAGTGCAATTTTATCTCCGACTTTCAAATTTAATTGGTCGGCTATATCATTAGAAATTGATATTTCATTATCTCGAGTTGGAAACTCCCCTTCTCTCAAGATGCCATCTTCTAGCATTTTATTAAAACCCAAATCTTGATAATTTAAAAATAGAGTTTTGTCATCTAGCTTTGCTGATTTATTGACGACTGCTAATTGTCCTACTTCTGCTATATTATCAATGTTTTTTAATTTGTCCACAACATCTGGTGTCGTCTGTGTTTTAATTTGAGCATCGTATATAGAGCTATTTCTATATGAATTATAATTATCTGTAAAATTTTTATAACCGAAATAAAAAACAAAAGTAAAAAATAAAGAAGTGATTAGTAAAGATATTGAAATAGAAATGTTTTTATTATTCATTTTTCTCATCACTCACTATCTTTCCATCTACAATTGTGATAACTCTTTGTGCTTCAAGATCCAAACTCTCATCATGAGTAATCATAATAATAGTTTGTTTTTGCATTCTATTAAAATATTTTAAAATTTCAAGAATTTCTCTCGAGTTCTTTCTATCTAAATTGCCTGTAGGTTCATCAGCCAATATTATAGAGGGATGATATATAAGACTTCTAGCTATAGCAACTCTTTGCTGTTGCCCACCAGAAAGAGTAGATGGAAAATTTTCTAATTTATCTCTTATTCCTAATTTATCAACGATATCTAATAATTGTTCTTCTTTAACTTTTTTGTTGTCTAGTTTGAGTGGAAGTTCTATATTATGTCTTACGGTAAGATTTGGTATTAGATTATAAAATTGATATATCAGTCCTACCTTTCTTCTACGAAATAGTGCAAGTTCTTTTGATGAATATTTAGATATATCATTATTATCAATATAAATTTTACCAGAAGTCGGATTATCAACTCCTCCCAATAAATGCAATAAAGTTGACTTGCCTGAACCACTTGGCCCAACTATAGCTACAAATTCACCTCTTTCCATACTTAGACTCACACCATCAATAGCACTGACTAAATTTTCTTTATCTCCATAGGTTTTGACTAAATTTTCTGTTCTAACTATTTCCATTCTATTAATTACCTCCCAATTTCACTTTAATGATAATAATTTAAAATGACATTTAGGTGACATTATAGAATTTTATATCAAAAACAGCTCCTTCTTCTGCATTTTTAACCGAGATATTACCATTATTGTTTTCAATAATTGTCTTTGCCATAGCAAGACCAATACCAAATCCGTTAGAGTCAGGAGTTTTATAAAAACGTTGAAATACTTTGTTTAAGCATTTTTCATCTATTCCACCGCCATCATCTTCTACTAAAATTTGTGTATATATGGGATTTTTACTAGCACTAACCTTTATGTATGAAATATTCTTTAAATTAATCGCATTTTTTAAAATATTAATAAAGGCTTCACAAACCCAATAATAATCCGCATTTATAATATAATTATGAACATCTGAAATAATGGAAATATTTTTATATTCTATATCATCTCGTAAAATATCAACTGTATAATCAATAACTTCTGAAATTAATACTTCTCTTTTTTGCATATTATCTACATTGGAATCCAAACTCGACAGCTTCAATAAAATATCAGAAAGTGAATTTAGTCTATTTAACTGAAATTCAATTCTACTTATTTTTTCTCTATTATCTTCATTTGTGCTGAGAGTTTCTAAATCAAATAGCATTGAAGTTATTGGCGTTTTAACTTGATGTGCAATGTTTTCTAGATTTTCAATTTGCTTTTTTGAATTTTTATCCAACTCTTCTCTTGATTCTATGAGTTGTGTGAATATTTTATAGATTTTATCCTCAAGTAAAGAAAATTCATCTTGAATCATTGGTATTGAATAGTCTTTTTTTCCTAACCTATCTATCAAATTTTCTAATTGCTTTATTCGGTTTTGTTTTTTCCTATTCAAAAAATAATATAAGAAAACCAGACTGAGTATGTATAATAAGTAAATCATTAGTCCAACCTATATCCAATTCCACGTATTGTTGTTATTATATCTCTCGAACTCTTATCTCTAATTCTTTTTATTGTTGCAGTAAGAGTATTGTCATTTACAAACCTTTCTCTTTTATCCCAAAATCTTTCGAGTAAATAATCTCTTGTAAATATTCTATTTGGATTATTGATAAAAAGAGACATTATTTCGTATTCTAAAGCAGTCAATTCGAGTGTCTGTTTTTTATAATAAACAATTGCCCTCTTTTTATCCAAGTATAAATCCTTAAAAATCACTTCATCTTCCATTATTGGTGCAGTTCTTAGAGTTTTATCTATCCTTGCCCTTAAAATTGAAAGTTTAAAAGGTTTTATTATATAATCATCTGCACCATTATCTAAAGCCTTAACAATAAATTTTTCATCATTTTTCACAGTTGTTATTATAACTCTTATATCATTTTCCCTAAGAATATTGAGTAAATTAATACCCTCATTATCTGGCAAATTGATATCTAAGAGAGCTAAATCATATTCAGAATTAACTTTATTTAGCACGTCTTTATAAGAATAACATTGAGTAACCTCATATAAATTTTCATTTAGATATGCATAAATTTGTTCTGATAAATTAGTATCATCTTCTATTAATAAAATTTTTTTCAAAATTATTCTCCTCTTATTAATCAATTTATATAAAATACAGTTGTCTTTATTATAGATTATATACTAAAACAAAATTAATTTAGATAATTTATTAATTTAGCTTAAAGGACTTTTAAACATAAAAACAGCTCTACCTAGTATGATAGAGCCATTTATTTTTTATACAAAATTATTCAATAAAAATTAAAATATGCAGTTTAATTATAATCCAATTATTTAGCTTGACTACTTGCATCATTAGCAGCTTCTACAAATTGGTTATAAGAAGAAGTTGCACCACTTATTGCTTCTACTTCGGATACTTCACCTTTTTCTGTAAGGCTTTTACCATATTCTTTAGAAGCTTCTAGTGTTTTTTGTGCTATTTTATATCCATCTTCTCCAGCTTCTTTTCCATAGTTTTCATCCTTTTCGGTTCCATCTTTGTTAAAATTTTTAACTTCTGTATCTGTTATTTCTCCACCGGAAACTGTTATTATAACTTCTACATGTCCACCGTGGTCATCTTCAGATGATTTACCTGTGTATTTACCATCTTTTAACTCTGGTGTTTCCACAGTTTCTTTTTTATTGTTAGTAACTTCTGTTGAAGTCTTTGTATTGTTTTCAGCTGCTTCATTTGCTTTTTTATTATTAGGTGATGAACACAATTGAAAGAGCTGTTGTAAGTGCTATAGTTATTATTTTTTTATTCATCTTTTTACCTCTTTATTTATTATTTTATTTTAAATAGTTATTTTTAAAAGTCTTCCCTTTCTTTTTTCTAAATCAAGCTCGACTAAATGAATACTTCCACGTGAAACTATTACATTTTCATTTGTCAATTCTCTTATCCAGTTAGAAATTAAAGGCTCATGACCTACCAATATATAGTTTGAATTAGGTTCAAAGTCATCTAAAATTTGATTTAATGGACCTGTTGCTAAATATTCTTTTATTCCAAAATCTTTTTTTAAATATTCGCTCAATATTTCTGCGGTCTGTTTTGCTCTATTAAGGGGAGAGCTATAAATTTTGTAATCTTCTAATTTTGAAAAAAATTTAGCAAAAGCTGCAAAAGTTTTGTGAAGTTTGATTCTGCCAGCAGTTGTTAGATTTCTTGTAAAATCATTTTCGTAAGAAGACTCAGCCTCTCCATGTCTTATAAAATATATTCTCATTATTTTAAATTGAAAAATGCGTCCATTCCAGGATATTTTGATAGGCCAGAAAGTTCATCTTCAATCCTCAAAAGTTCGTTATATTTAGCGACTCTCTCGCTTCGAGCAGGTGCGCCCGTTTTTATAAATCCTGCATTAGTTGCTACTGCAAAGTCTGCTATAGTTGAATCTTCACTTTCGCCTGATCTGTGAGAAATTATTGAAGTTATATTGTGAGTTTTGGCAAGTTCAATTGCATCCAAAGTTTCTGTTACAGTTCCTATTTGATTTAATTTAATAAGAATTGAATTTCCTGCTTTTTCATCGATACCTTTTTGAAGCCTCTTTGTATTAGTAACGAATAAGTCGTCTCCAACTAATTGAACTCTATCGCCCAATAACTCAGTTAAATTTTTCCAACCTTCCCAATCATCTTCATGAAGTCCGTCTTCAATAGAATAAATTGGATATTCATTTACTAATTCTTCATAAAACTTTGAAAGTTCTTCTGAAGTTAGTTCTTTGCCTTCACCTGCAAGTACATATTTTTTCTTATCATCATCATAAAATTCAGAAGCTGCAGCATCAATAGCAAGAACAATATCTTCGCCTGGAACAAGACCGGCTTTTTTTACGGCTTCAATTATACAATCAAAAGCTTTTTTATTGGAATCAAGGTTTGGAGCAAAACCACCTTCATCTCCAACACCTGTTGAAAGACCTTTTTCATTTAAAACTTTTTTGAGTGAGTGGTATACTTCAGCTCCCATTCTAAGAGCTTCTTTGAAGTTTTCTGCTCCAACTGGCATTATCATAAATTCTTGAATATCAACATTATTATCAGCATGTTCTCCACCATTTATGATATTCATCATTGGAATAGGAAGTACTTTTGCATTAATACCACCTATATATTGATATAGAGGAAGACCTGCTTCATTGGCAGCTGCTCTTGCCACTGCAAGTGATACACCAAGAATTGCATTAGCTCCAAGTTCAGTTTTATTTTCTGTGTTGTCGAGTTCAATTAACATTTGATCTATTCCAATTTGATCGAAACAGTCATAATACACGAGCTCTTCTGCGATTTTTACATTGACATTTTCTACAGCTTTTTCTACACCTTTGCCGCCATATCTTTCGTCTTTGTCACGCAATTCACATGCTTCGTGTATCCCAGTTGAAGCACCACTTGGAACAATTGCTCTTCCAAATCCGCCATTTTCTGTACCTATTTCTACTTCAACTGTAGGGTTGCCTCTTGAATCAAGCACTTCTCTTGCATAAACATAATCAATTAAACTCATTTTATCCTCCTAGAAATTAATGTTTTCCCTGTCATTTTTTCAGGTTTTTGAATATCCAATATATCTAAAATAGTTGGAGCAATATCACAAAGTGCTCCATCACCTCTAAGTTCTACATCCATTCCCTTTACAAAAAGAGGGACTGGATTAGTACTATGGCGTGTAACCTTATTACCTTTATCATCTAACATATATTCACAATTACCATGATCTGCTGTGATTAATGCTACTCCACCAATTTTTTCAAGTTCATCTAAAATTTTGGCAAGTTCTCTATCTACAGTTTCTACAGCTTTTATAGCAGCATCTATATCTCCAGTATGCCCAACCATATCTGGGTTGGCAAAGTTCAATATTATTACACCATATTTATTTGAAGCTATACCTTCCCTTACTTTTTGAGAAACTTCTTCGGCACTCATTTCAGGTTTTAAGTCGTAAGTGGCAACTTTTGGTGAAGGGACAAGTATTCTATCTTCGCCTTCAAAAGGTACTTCTCTACCTCCATTGAAAAAAAATGTCACATGAGCATATTTTTCTGTTTCAGCGATTCGAAGCTGTCTAATTTTGTTTTTTTCCAAAACTTCACCTAAAGTATCTTCTGGAATTTCATCCTCAAATGCTACTATTTTATTTGTTATTGTCTTATCATATTCAGTCATTGTAACTGTAACTAAATCATTTATCTTTTGTCTAATAAAACCTGTAAATTTTTCATCTGTAATAGCTCTTGTTATTTGCCTTGCTCTATCAGGACGGAAATTAAAAAATATTACAGAGTCATTAGTTTTAATATCAGAACCCTCTACAAATTTAGCTGGTTCTAAAAATTCATCTGTGATTTCATTATCATAAGACGACTCAATATACTCAAAAACATTTTTGCCAGTTAAATATATATCTGAAGTCAAATTATTATAATATTTTTCAGTTCTTTCCCAACGATTGTCCCTATCCATGGCAAAATATCTGCCTGAAATTGTCGCAATCTCACCTATACCAATTTCATTTAATTCATTTTCAAATTCTTTTATATCATCACGAGAAGCAAATGGTGATACATCACGCCCATCTGTAATTGCATGTATATAAACTTTTTTGATATCATTTTTTTTCATTAGTTTGACAAGTGCAATTAAATGATCCATGTGAGAATGCACTCCACCCTTAGAAAGGAGTCCTATTAAATGCATACTTGAGTTATTTTTATTTACATTATCCATTGCCATTTTAAATTTTGGATTTTTGTCAAAAATACCAGATTTAATGGCAGCAGTTATTTTTGTCAAATCTTGATATATAACTCTGCCTGCACCAATATTTAAATGACCAACTTCAGAATTACCCATTTGGCCAGCAGGTAGCCCTACATACTCTCCACTCGCCATAATTTGTGTGTTACTTGTTTGTGCAAAGAGTTTATCTAAAGTAGGTGTGTGGGAAAGTTTTACCGCATTTCCTGGATAGTCTTTGTTTAAACCCAAACCATCCAAGATTATTAACATAACCGGTTTCATGATTGCTCCTTATAATTTATTATTCGAACAAAATCGTCAACTTCTAAACTTGCTCCACCAACCAAAACGCCGTCTATATTATCCATACCGAGAATTTTATTTGCATTATTTGGTTTTACAGAACCACCATAAAGGATTCTTAAATCTTGTGCAATATCTCCAAAATTATCTTTAATAGTTTTCCTGATATTTGCACACATTTTTTCTGCATCAGAAGCTTCACAAGTTTTACCTGTACCAATTGCCCATATAGGCTCATAAGCTATTGTCAGTTTGTCAGATGGACAAACTCCTCGTAATGCTTTTTTTAATTGGTCGCTGACATAATCAAAATGTTTTTGCTCATCTCTAATTTTTCCTGTCTCGCCAACACAAAGTATCACATTCATATCATCATCTAAAGCACGCTTAACTTTCGCATTTATCATATCGTCTTTTTCACCAAAGATTTCACGGCGTTCAGAATGTCCTATTATCACATCAAAAACTCCAATAGCCTTTAACATACCTGTTGAAATCTCTCCAGTATATGCTCCATCACTAAATTGTGAAACATTTTGTGCTGCAATTTTTATATTGCCATCTATATGTTTTTTTAAACATTTTAAATTTGTAAAAGGTGCAGCTATTAAAATATCTACATCGTTTAATTCTTTATTATTAATCTCATCAGCAAAAACCTTAGAATCATCAATAGTCTTGTTCATCTTCCAGTTTCCACAAATATATTTTTTACGCATTTTCTCCCTCTTCTACAGCATCAATGCCCGGCAATATTTTGCCTTCAAGCATCTCAAGACTTGCTCCTCCGCCAGTTGAAATATGTGTTAAAGCATCCGCAACACCAGCTTTTTCAACAGCAGAAACAGAATCTCCACCTCCAACAATTACAGTTTCATCAAGATTTGCCAAAATTTTTGCAAGTTCAATTGTGCCATGTGAAAACTGTTCTATTTCAAAAACACCACATGGTCCATTTAATATCACAGTTTTAGCATTTTCTAGTTTATCTTTTATGTTTGCAACAGATTTAGGACCAATATCCAAAATCATATCATCTAAACTTACATCATCAACTTCCACAGTTTTTGCTTTAGCTTCTTCGGATACTTCAGCAGCAACAACTGCATCAACAGGAATTATTAAATCTACAGATTTTTCAATTGCATTTGCCATTATACTTCTTGCTAAATCAAGTTTATCATTTTCAACCAAAGATTTACCAACTTCAAGTCCCTTTGATTTCAAGAAAGTATTAGCCATCGCACCCACAATTACAAGAGAGTCAACTTTATCTAATAGATTTTCGATAACTCCTATCTTGTCAGAAACTTTAGAACCACCTAGAATAGCAACAAATGGTCTTTGAGGATTTTTTAAAGCCTCATCAAAATATTTAATTTCTTTTTCAATCAAAAATCCCGCTGCTGAAGGCAAATATTCAGTAACGCCAACATTAGAAGCATGAGCTCTATGAGCTGTGCCAAATGCATCATTTACAAATATATCTCCAAGAGATGCCAATTTTTTTGAAAAATCACTATCATTTTTTTCTTCACCAGGATTAAATCTCAAATTTTCAAGAAGAGCAACTTCACCAGCTTTAAGATTCTTTACTTCTTCCAATACTTTTTCATCAATAACCTCTTTAGATGCAATAAATTTAACATCTTTTCCCAATAATTCAGAAGTTTTTTTAGCCACTGCTTCCATTGACATATCTTTGTTGTACTTGCCCTTCGGTCGTCCCAAGTGACTCATAAGAACAACTTTTGCACCATTATCCAATAAATAATTTATTGTTGGAATTGCCTTTACAATTCTGTCATCACCTGTAACGACACCATCTTTTAAAGGTACATTAAAATCTACTCTAACTAAGGCAGTCTTGCCATTAAAATCATAATCTCTAATAGTTTTTTTCACGTCACACCTCTAGTTTATTTAATCATCATTATTTAAATTATAACACAAGAAAACTGTGTTTATAAAACATTGTAAAGTTTTATTATTAAAAAAACTCCGATCCAAAATGAATCGGAGTAAATATTAACAAATTTCAGCTTTTATTTTTTCTGCTCTTTCAATTAATTTATCTTTTCCTATTAGATAAATAATATTTTGCATTTCAGGGCCATGTACATTTCCTGATATAGCAGCTCTAACTGGCATGTAAAGTTTTTTGCCCTTCACACCGGAATCTTTTTGTACTTCTTTCATGAGTCCTTTAGCAATTTCCATGTCAATTTCATCGTGTGCTTTTACTATTTTTATAAAAGAGTCTAAAAGTGTCGGCACATGTTCTTGAGCAAGCTCGCTTTTTGCATCTTCTTCCGTGATTTTGATATCGCCAAAAATGAATTTAATATGTTCTGGAATGTCTTCGAGTTTATCAATTGCCTCACGTACAGTATCGATTAAAATTTTAAACCAATCAAAGTTTGAATTAATTTCTTCTTCAGTCATGAGTCCAGATTTAACTACAAATGGAATTGAAAGTTTGGCAAGTTTGTCTAAATCGTAAGATTTGATATAGTGGGAGTTAACCCAATTAAGTTTATCTGTGTCAAAAATTCCACCACTCTTGCCGACTCTGTCAAAGTCAAATTTTTCTTTTAGCTCGTCCATTGTTAAAATTTCATTGCCATCTTCTGGAGACCAACCAACTAAAGCTAAATAATTTACAATTCCTTCTGGTAAATATCCTCTCTTTCGGAAGTCTTCTACAGATACATCGCCTTGTCTTTTTGAGAGTTTCTTTCTGTCTTTATTTAAAACTGTTGGAAGATGAACAAAAGTCGGAGCGTCCCAACCAAAACATTCATATAAATAAACATGTTTTGGAGTAGATGGAAGCCATTCTTCACCTCTAACAACATGAGTTATGCCCATTAGGTGGTCGTCTACAACTACTGCTAAGTGGTATGTTGGAAACCCGTCAGATTTCATAAGAACTTGATCATCCATCTCGTCAGAATTAATTCTAACTTTGCCACGTACTAAATCATTAAATATAATATCTTTATCTTTAGGAAGTTTTAGTCGAACTACATAATCTTCTCCAGCCTCTATTCTTTTTTTTGCTTCTTCTAGAGGTATTCCTCGACAAAGACCATCATATTTAGGAACTTTACCTTTAATTCTTTGTTCTTCTCTTAAATTATCTAATCTTTCTTTAGAACAAAAACAATAATAAGCGTGACCTTTTTCAATTAATTCATCTACATATTTTTGGTAAATATCAAGACGTTGCGATTGAATATATGGTCCAAATTCTCCTCTCTGAGTTACTTCTCCATTTTCAACACAAACACCCTCATCATGAGATATGCCTGCCCATTCTAGAGACTCAATTAAATTTTCGATTGCCCCTTCTACATATCTAGTTCTGTCTGTATCCTCAATTCTTAAAATAGCTTCTCCGCCATGTTTTTTGGCATAAAGATAATTATAAAGTGCCGTTCTAAGTCCACCAATGTGTAAATAACCTGTTGGACTTGGTGCAAATCTAACTCTAACTTTTGACATATTTACTTCCTTTCTAATTTGCTGTAATTTCTATAATTTGATAATAAGCCCAGTGATCTTTATCTAAATCTTTATAAGGGTTTTTAGAATATTTATCTATAAAAGACTTGTTAATATTTCTATTTAGTATCTTGTTAAAAATTGTAGCAGCTTCCGCCCTTGAAATTTTCTTTTCTGGGAAAAACTCATTTTCACTCTTACCTACCATTATTCCATTTGCAGATAACATATCAATGTATTTCTTTGCCCAATGATTATCTTTAACATCTTTAAATTTGATTCCATTTCCTTTATCATCAAGCTTTAGATAACCTGCAATTAGAGCTGCAAACTGAGCCCTCGTCATTTCTCTATTTGGCTTAAAGGTGCCATCTTCATAACCTTTTATCAAGCCTTCTTTTTCAATAAAAACAATATCATCATTATACCATGCATCTGATTTTATATCCGAAAAAGAAGAAAAATCGTTAGCTATTTTATTTGGCGCAATTATTCTTTTTAAAACAGAAGCAGACTCTGCCCTTGTCATTTTCTTATCAGGAGAAAATTTTGTTTCAGATATACCTGACATATAGGGAAGTCTTACCTCTTTTATTGCACTATCAAGCTCTTTTGTGCATTCGTCAATTTCTTTGGAACTGACTTCATCTTTTACTATAACATATTCACTTGAAGCAATGGCGGCTTTGAGTCTTTTATCATTTTGAACTGTTGCTTTAACTGTAGGTATATCTTTTGAAAAGTTTACTAAGTCTTGCAATTTATAAAGGGATTTTATAGTCTTATATAAATCTTTGTCATTGTTTTCTTCTGTCACCAGATCACTTGCCTTATAAGAATCTTCTGCGGGCTTTATTAGATAATCCAGTGTTGCACTTGTATTTTTTGTTGTAGATACAAAATGAAGAAGTGTTCCTTCTTTCAAATCATTAATAGCAATTTTAAAATTGCCATTTTCATCAGCATTTGTTTCCTTGTAAAATTTAGAATCTACTGCAAGTCTTACTTTTGCATTCTTTTCAGTGATTCCAACTATTTCTTTTGAATTTGTATAAACGTCCTTTATGCTGAGAGTCCCGTTTTGAGTCTTAGTCGATGATTCGAGATTTTTCTGATCAGAAGTGGGATTACCTTTTTTATCAACATAAGATAGAACAAAAGAGTTTTTTAAATTATTGCTAGATGAAATATCTTTTTTAACCTTAGTTGTAATTTCGAGATTAATTCTTTTATCTTTAATTTCGGACAAATCATTTACATTTAAAGTTACAATATTTTGGTCTTTACCACTAATAGATGTTGTTTTCACATCAACCTTTCCTTTAACTTCTTTTTGAGAAATAAGGGATGTGTCAGTAACCCCAAGACTTTTATCCATAAGTACAGTTACAGAAAAAGAAGAAAATTTATCCACATAAGCATCAGGTAAAGTTACAATCAAATTATATTTTAAAACCTTTCCACTGTCTGCAGATGAAAAAGCAGGTTGTTCAAGTACAACTTGAATATCTTCAGCTGCCCATACACCTGTGAGTAATATTATAAATAAGGCCAAAAAGCCTGTGTTTTTTTTCAAAAAAATACCCCCTTTATCTATAATATTATACTCTAAACCTTATATTCATTCAATAAATTAGAACTTATAGGGAGTTTTGTAATCAAAACATAATTTTACAGAAAAAAAAGATACAGACTGTATATAATGAAATATATAAACAGTCTGTATCTAATAAATTAGTTTAAATGTTGACTTCTCTGCTATTTACAAAATATAGCATAAATATCGAAACCATTATTGTATTTAGATATGTCATATATAATTTATAAAAATCCAGATTATATACACAGATTTTTAAAATTATCCAGAGAAATAATATAAAAACAGAAAAAAATATATTTTTAAATTCAAAGAAAAATCTTTTAATCTTTTTCATACTTTGCTCTTGTATAACTATAGCAAAAAAACATAGTAAATAAATTAAAATTTGAGAATAAATACTTATAGATTCTATCAAACGTTCATTATTTGTAAATTTCACATCAGTATATTTATACCATCTTTCTAAAGTTGTCGGTTGAATATTTTTTAGTGGAAACTATCCAAATAACCATATCTAAATACTACAAATATAAACAACATGAGAGATAAAATTAAACAAGTATTAATAAATTTTTTATATCTCATGTTGTCACCTCAAAATTAAAATGGAAGTATTGGTCTTAAATATCTAAGAGCAAATATTAAAGCTAGAACATACATTACTGCAGATACTTCTTTGTGCTTGCCAGTGCAAACCTTGAGAATAACATAAGTTATCATACCCACAGAGATTCCTTCGGCAATAGAATAAGCAAAAGGCATAGTGACCATTGTCAAAAATGCAGGTACAGATTCTGTAAAATCGTCCAATTTGATTTTAGTAATTGGAGTAATCATAAATAAGCCTACCATAATAAGAGCAGCTGCAGTCGCTTGTGCTGGAATAATAGAAAATAATGGGAATAAAAATAGTGAAACAAAGAAGAAAAACGCACATGAAAGAGCAGTAAGTCCTGTTCGTCCACCTTCAGCTACACCCGAAGCACTTTCTACAAAAGTTGTAATTGTACTTGTACCTAAAAGAGCACCAGATACAGTCCCGATAGCATCTGCAAGAAGAGCACGTCCAACACCAGGAAGATTTCCATCATCTTCAATTAAATCAGCCTTAGTTGCAACACCTGTTAGAGTGCCTACAGTGTCAAATAAATCTACAAATAAGAACGTAAACATCACAGAAAACATATCAAGAGTAAAAATATTTTTCCAATGCAGTTTAAAGGCAACTTCACTAATTGATGGCGGCAAGGAGAATATTGCACCTGTTTCGGGTAAAGTAGTTACACCTAATATAAGTGCAAGAACAGTACCAGCTAAAATTCCATAAAGTAAAGCACCTTTTACATTTTTCGCAGTAAGTATGGCCATCAAAAGCAACGAAAATATTGCAACTGCTGATGGTCTCGAAATTAGATTACCCAAAGTCAAAAATGTCGCTTCATTTGCAACAACAAGACCCGAAGTCGTAAGCCCAATTAAAGTTATAAACAAACCAATACCGACAGAAACAGCATTTTTAAGAGAAGAAGGAATAGCAAGAAATATAATTTCCCTAACTCTAAAGAAGCTGAGAATTATAAAAATTATCCCTTCCAAGAAAACAGCAGTAAGTGCATATGACCATGGGTGACCCATAGTTAAAACTACTGTATAAGTAAAAAATGCATTAAGTCCCATACCTGCAGATAGTCCAAAAGGCAAATTGGCAAAAAAGCCCATAAAGAGCATCGCGATGATTGACGCAAGAATTGTTCCTGTAAAAACTCCACCACGATCCATGCCGGCTTCAGCGAGCATATTTGGATTTACAGCCAAGATATATGACATCGTCATAAAAGTAGTTAAACCAGCTAAAAATTCCGTTTTAGCATCAGTTTTTCGTTCACTAAGAGAAAATGTTCTCTCTAAAAAACTCGTATTTGAATTCATAATCTCTCCTCCTAACATTGTATTTACTTCTGATTTTATCACAAAATTAGAAAGTTTGTAGAAATACTTGCATAAAGATTCAAAAAATAATTAAAAACATTTAAAATAAAAATTTATTTTCTAAATATTTGACAAATAGTAAGATTAATGATAAAATTTCATTGTGAAAACGTAGCTACATTCATAAATATCGTAAATTATTTTAAGTTTTCAAATTTAGGAGGTAAAAATGAAAAAACGTACACAATTAATCGCTTCAACACTAGTATTAACAACATTATTAACCACTAATACTTTTGCAGTATCATATAGTCTAAATAACGAAACACCTACTGCACAACAAGAAATTTTAAATTATGATAACGATAAAATTGCACTTAGAAATAATCCTTTTTTCTATGAAACAGAACAAGATCCATGGACTTATCAAGGTAAAAGAAAAGTTAGCCAAAAAGAAGCTAGCGACGAAGCTTTTCTTTATGGTCTTGTTTCAGATTTATTAGTTTACCCATTAGTTGCACCAAAATTTGTGATGGATATAATTGGGCATGCAAATCATGTTGGAGAAACTGGTACAATTGAATCTTGGAAATCCGAAAAAAGAAGATATAAAACTTCCCAAATAACTGGGAAAAAACAATTAGATGCTAAATGGGAATTATATAGAGTTCGCTTTACAAATAGCGATGGAGAAGTTCTAAGTGATACAACGAATTCTTATAAAGTATATTAATAAATGAAAAAATTTAATTTATTGCTACAAAATTTTATTTTAAAACATTATAAAAATATTGGTAAAACTGATAGTATCTATTCTTATATATTATATGTATGGAAAGTGACTCTATTTTTTTTAATTCTAGCGATATTTTTATTGATGTTAAATAAATTATTAGATATTAAATATTTGTTTACCCTTAATGTACTAAAAATTGCTAAAAGCTCTTTCTCAACAAGTATATTTGGGTTTGGTATTTGTTCTTTGTTATATTTGTATAATAAATCTGACAAAAATTAATACTCTTACCTAAATATTTGAATATATTAAGTAATCTATACAATAATTATGGCTCTATAATATCTGTTGGGGAGTAAATCTCTAACAGATATTATAGAGCCTTTTTAAATTAGTTATATTAATTTTTTCTAAATCTAATTTTCTTTTGTATTTCTCCTGCTACTAATGGTATTACTGATGCTCCAAGCACTACTCCTATTTCTTTTGGTCCTAGGTTCATCAGTCCAAAGGCTTCGTTTAATACTGGTACATAAATTACCACTAACATCAACAAGAATGATACAAATGTTGCAAGCACTAATTTTTTATTTGTAAATACTCCTATCTCAAATACTGTCTTATCAATTGATCTTGAAGTATATGATCTAAGTAATTCACAAATTATTAGTGTTGAGAACGCCATTGTTCTTGCATGGTTAACTCCACTTTCCATTCCATACCATTTTAGACCTACAAAGTACGATAAAAGTGTAGCCACTGTTATGGCAATTGATTGAATGGCAACTGTAATTCTAATTTCTTTATCTATTATAGCTTCATTTGGATCACGAGGTGGCTCATTCATTATATCAGCTTCGCCTTGTTCAACTCCAAGTGCTAATGCTGGGAAAGAGTCTGTCACTAAGTTTAGCCATAGAAGCTGTATTGGTATTAGCGGTACTGGCACATCTAATAGAATTGCAATTAAAACTATCAAAACTTCACCAAGGTTACAAGAAAGTAAATATGCTACGAATTTTTTAATATTAGAATATATTATTCTTCCTTCTTCTACTGCATTAACTATTGTTGCAAAGTTATCATCTGTCAGTATTACTTCTGCTGTACTTTTTGCTACGTCTGTTCCTGTAATACCCATAGCAATACCAATATCACCTTTTTTAATGGCAGGTGCATCGTTAACTCCATCTCCAGTCATAGCTGCTATATGGCCATTTTCTTTTAGAGCTGTTACGATTTGAACTTTATTTTCTGGAGATACTCTAGTATAAACTGTTTTATGTTTTACAACTTCTCTAAGTTCTTCTGGTGTCATTTCATTTAACTCACGACCCATTATGGCTTCATCATCTGATTTTGCTATGCCCAAATCTTTTGCTATGGCAAGTCCTGTTTCTAAATAGTCTCCTGTTATCATAATAGGTTTAATGCCCGCAGTTTTACATTCTGCGATTGCATCTCGCACTTCTGGTCTTGCTGGGTCAATCATACCTGTCAAGGCAACAAATACCATCTCGTTTTCGATTTTTTCTGATGATATATTTTCTGGTAATGTCTCGTGAATTCTAAATGCATATGCTAAACATCTTAAAGCACTTCTAGCAAATTCTGTATTTTTCTCTAATGCTAGTTCTCTTTCTTCGTCAGTAAAGTCTTTTATTTCTCCGTCAATCAAAATCTTGTCACATTTTGATATTACAATATCTGGTGCGCCTTTGGTAAAGGATACAATTTTTTCATCGAAAAATTTATCATGAAAAGTTGTCATCATTTTTCTATCTGAATCAAAAGGTATTTCTTCAATTCTTTCAAACTGCTTATTTAGTTCTACAATAGAACCACCAGCTTTTTCTGTAAAAGTTAAAAGTGCTCCTTCTGTAGGATCTCCTGCAATTGTCGCGTCTTCACCTTCAACTTTAAGTTTTGCATCATTTGTTAGGGCAGCTATAGAAGATAACATCCTTAAATTATTTTCATCCTCTATACTTACTTTTTGACCGTCAATTGTAACATCACCTTTTGGTGAATATCCTGTTCCTGAGACTTCAAATACTTTTCCATCTGTAAATGCTCTTGTAACTGTCATTTCATTTTGAGTTAGTGTACCAGTTTTGTCTGAACAAATTACAGTTGTTGTCCCAAGTGTTTCTACTGCCAATAGTTTTTTTACTATGGCATTTCTTTGAGCCATTTTACCCATACCAATTGAAAGTACAATTGTAACAATTGCTGGTAATCCTTCGGGCACTGCTGCTACTGCAAGTGATATAGCTGTCATAAACATTTCTAGTGGGTCATTTTTATAAAGTATACCTACTGCCATTACTGCTATACATATAACTATAACTAAAATTCCAAGTGTTTTTGAAAGTTTTGCTAATTTTTTTTGAAGAGGAGTTTGTTCATCGCCAACTGTAGAAATTGAGGTTGCGATTTTACCAATTTCTGTGTTGTATCCAGTTTCAACAACGACACCACTACCTCTGCCATAAGTTACTATTGTGGAAGAATATGCTAAATTTTCCCTGTCTCCAATTTCTACTTTGTCATCATATTTTATTTTGTAGTCTTTTTCAACTGGCACAGATTCTCCAGTAAGAGATGATTCGTCAATTTGCATATTAGAAGATGATATTAATCTTAAATCTGCTGGAACAACATCACCAGTTTCTAAAATTACAACATCTCCTGGCACAAGGTCAGCTGAATCAATTTCAACTTGTTCTCCACCTCTTAATACTTTAGCTTTTGGAGAAGACATTTTTTGAAGTGCAGCTATGGCTTCTTCCGCCTTACCTTCTTGGTAAATTGATAAAAATGCATTCACTACTACTATTGCAATAATTATTAATGTATCAACGCCCTCACCTATGACAAATGATACAATAGCTGCTGCTATCAATATCAAAATCATAGGATCTAATAATTGATCTTTTAATTTTTGAATAAAAGGTTTCTTTTCTTCCTTTTTAAGTTCATTTTTGCCATATTTTTCTAATCTTTTATTGGCAATTTCACTTGGCAGACCAGAGTTCGAAGTTTCAAGCTTTTGAAGTGCTTCATCTGGGGACTGATTGTACCAATTTTCAAATTTTTCCATTTTTTCCTCCTTAAGATTATAATAAAAAACAATAAAAAAAGACCGATGTAATAAACATTCGGTCTCACACACTTGAAATAAAGTTTTTCAGCCGGGCATAGCCGTATTGACGACTGAAAATTTATAGTTACTCCCCTAAGTTCTTTAAATTATAACAAATTTTGGAGATATTAACAATATATTATTAGTAAAAACGAAGTTTATACTTTTAGTTTAATACCCATTTTTGCTAATAATTTTGCAAAAAATACTTATATTTTACTATTAATTATTTATTAGTTTTAGGAACTATTTTATCCTTGCCACCCATATACATTTGTAATGGTTGTGGAATTTTAACTGTTCCATCTTCTTGTAGCAGATTTTCTAAAAATGCTATTAACATTCTTGGCGGTGCTACTACAGTGTTATTAAGAGTATGCGCTAAATAAGTTCCATTTTCGCCACGGAGTTTGATATTTAATCTTCTTGCTTGTGCATCTCCTAAGTTTGAACAAGAACCCACTTCAAAATATTTATTTTGTCTTGGAGAGAAAGCCTCTACATCTAGAGATTTTACTTTTAAGTCAGCTAAATCACCTGAGCAGCATTCTAGTGTTCGTACAGGTATTTCTAATGATCTAAAAAAGTCTACTGTGTTTTGCCACAATTTTACAAACCAATCCTTAGAATCCTCCGGTTTACAAATAACTACCATTTCTTGCTTTTCAAATTGGTGAATTCTATAAACTCCTCTTTCTTCAATCCCATGAGCTCCTACTTCCTTTCTGAAACATGGTGAATATGAAGTAAGTGCTAGAGGCATCTTTTCTTCAGGCGTAATTGTATTTATATATTTACCAATCATAGAGTGTTCAGAAGTTCCAATTAAATATAAATCTTCGCCTTCGATTTTATACATCATATTTTCCATTTCAGCAAAACTCATAACTCCTGTCACAACATCAGATCTAATCATAAACGGAGGAATATGATATTCAAAACCTCTATCTATCATAAAATCACGAGCATATGCAAGAATTGCAGAGTGAAGTCTAGCTATATCACCTTTAAGATAATAGAAACCTGCACCTGAAGTATTTCTTGAAGAGTCTAAATCTATTCCATCAAAACTTTCCATAATATCAACATGGTACGGAACTTCAAAGTTTGGAATTATTGGCTCCCCAAATTTTTCTAATTCAACATTTTCGCTGTCATCTTTGCCTATAGGTACAGTTTCGTCCATCATTTGTGGTATAACCATCATTCTTGTTTTTAATTCTTCTGCTAGAGTTTTTTCACTTTTTTCAAGTTTTGCAATCTCTTCATTTATATCAGCTACTTTTTTCTTGGCTTCTTCAGCTTTATCTAATTCTTTATTTTGCATGAATTTGCCAATTTCTTTGGAAGCTTTGTTTTTTTCTGCTCTTAGATTATCTCCATCAGTTTTAGATGCTCTTAGTTTCTCGTCAATTTCAATAACTTCATCTACTAATTTTAATTTTTCATCTTGAAATTTCTTTTTAATATTTTCTTTAACAGCTTCAGGATTTTCCCTTATAAATTTAATATCTAACATATGTCCTCCAAATAAAAATAATTAAAAAAGGCCTCTCATCCCTAAAGGGACGAGAGACCCGCGTTGCCACCCTAATTAACCAAATGGTTCACTTAATATATATAGACTATGAGGTGGATTCATAATAAACAAACTACAATTTTACACCATCCAACTGCTCTCTATAAGTTTATTTAAGACTACTATTCTCAATCATCGTCTTATGAAATTATTTCCATTATAACATATAAATTGAATTTTTCAACACTCTTTGTAATCATTAATCATGAGTTGAATTTTTAATTAATTAATAGTAAATTTTGTTATAAATATAAAATCTTCTATCTATTATATTAATTAACGATAAAATTTATATGTAAAAATCATAAAATAATTTAATTTAAATATTGACTATATTATTCAAGTCGGCATTAATAGCAACATATTTTTTAAGATATAATTATAGAATTTGATCCAATAATTCTTTTTTCATTTTAAAACTATGCTCTTCTGTTGGGAAAGTTTTTTCTTTTACTTCCTTGTCATAATTTTTAAAAGCTTCTACGACTTCATCTCCAATTTGAGCAAAATGTTTGATAAATTTTGGTTTAAAATCATCATACATTCCAAGCATATCTTGGTATACAAGAACTTGTCCATCACAACCATTACCTGCACCTATACCAATTGTAGGAATTTCTAGCATTTCAGTGATTTTGTCTGCCAATTCTTTTGGAACACATTCAAGCACAACTGCAAATGCTCCAGCTCCTTCAACAGCTTTTGCATCCGCTAAAAGGTTTTTTGCAGTGTCAAGATTTTTTCCCTGAACTTTAAAGCCACCTAATTGATTTAGTGATTGTGGTGTTAAACCGATATGTGCACATACTGGTATTTTTGCATCAACAATTGCTTTTATTATTTCTTTTACTTCTGTTCCACCTTCAAGTTTAACACAATTTGCTCTACCTTCACTCATGAGTCTACCTGCATTTTCAACAGCCTGTGGAATATTCGTGTTTGTATAAGACATAAAAGGCATATCACATACAACTAATGTATCTTTTACTCCACGTGATACAGCTCTTGAATGGTGAATCATATCTTCTAGTGTGACGCTTATAGTATCTTCATAACCTAGCATTGTCATTCCCAAGCTATCTCCTACCAAGATCGCATTTATACCAGATTTTTCTACAAGTTTAGCTACTGTGTAATCGTAAGCTGTCACCATAGATAGTTTTTCGCCTTTTTGTTTTGCTTCCTTAAATGTTAATGTCGTATTTTTCAATTTTTACCTCCTGATACAGTTCCTCAACAGGATACTGTTCAAAATTTTCAATTAATTTTTCTTAAGTTCTTCTTCTAAAATATTATAATCTCTGTTAGGATTTTTCTTTTTAGAAATTTCTAATAATAATGTGCTAATTTTTGAATAAACTTCTTTTTCTATCTTTAAGTCATGTTTGTCAAGAAAATCAAAATGTGAGTTTATAGTATTATAATCGCCTCTATCAACAGGACCTGTCAATGAATTGATTGCTCCCTTGTCAAAAAAGTTTTCTAAGTTTTTCTCTCCTAAAACTTTTAATGCATCTAAAGCTTCTCTTTCGCTAAAATCATAAATTTTTAATAATTCTGTAGCCATATATCCAAGACCTATAACTAAATTACTCACACATACAGTTGACAGATGATATCCACTTTTATCTTTGGTTTTTAAAATTTTATATGGATTTTTTAACCTATCTAGATTTTTGGTCAAGATATCTAACGCTTCTTTATCGCCTTCAATTGTAAAAAATGCACCATCTAAATCCTTATAAGAATTTTCTTTGCTGGAAAATGCAAGCGCCGGATGCATAGAACAAGAAAAAAAGTCTTTGTTATCTCTTGAAAATATATCTGATGATAAACTGCCACTACAATGACATATTACTTTATTCTTTAAATCATATTTTTTTATACAATCCCAAACTTTTACTATTTCATTATCTGGAGTAGTAATAAAAATTACATCATTATTAGAAACAGCATTTTGAATATTTTCAAAAGATTTGGTGTCTGTAAGTTTCGAACTATACTCTGCACTTTTAAAAGTTTTACTGTAAAATCCATCTAGAATTAAGTAATCGTTATCAAAAAAATAGAGCCCAAGTGATGTTCCTACTCTTCCAGCACCTATAATTGCCGCTTTATAAATATAATCACCTCCGTATTTAATTTTTACTATTAAAAAGGGTTACGATTTAATGTAACCCTTAATTTATAGTATCGGAGCAATTATACTTAAAATTATATAATTATTCAAGGTGATTATGGATTTTAAATGCTTTCAACTCTTGTTCTGTAAGTTTAATCTGTTCTTTAACTCTATTTGGGCTAGGACCTCCAAATACATCTCTTTCTTCTAATATAAATTTCAAATCTATATATTGATAGTAATCTTCATCAAATACTTCCGAAAAATTTTTATAAGTTTCTAAATTTATTTCATTTAAACTCAAATCATTCTCTATTGCATAATTTACAATAGAACCTGTTATATAGTAAGCATCTCTAAAAGCGAGACCTTTTTTTACTAAATAATCAGCGGTATCTGTTGCATTTATATAGCCTTTATGAGCCATTTCAAGCATTCTGTTTTTGTTAACTTTAAGTGTAGAAAGCATACCAATTAGTATTTTTACAGTGATTTCAAAATTTTCAAATGAATCAAATAAATAATATTTGTCCTCCTGCAAATCTTTATTATATGAAAGTGGAGTTGCTTTTAATACTGTTAGAATTCCAATTAAATTTGAATTGAGCCTAGCAGCTTTTGCTCTGATTAGCTCTGCCATATCAGGATTTTTCTTTTGAGGCATTATTGAAGATCCGCTAGAATATTCATCAGCTATTTCGATAAATCTAAATTCTTGTGATGAATATATTATCATCTCTTCTGCAAGTCTTGAAAAATGCATAGAAGACATTGCCAAAATATTTATAAACTCAATTACATGATCTCTGTCTGATACAGAATCCATGGAATTTAACGTAGGTTTGGTGAAACCCAACTCTCTTGCAGTAAATTCTCTATCGATTGGATAAGTTGTGGCAGCTAATGCACAAGAACCTAATGGAGATGCGTCAAGGCTTTTTAGTGAATCGTCAAGTCTTTTTATATCTCTTAAAATCATTTGAGCATAAGCCATAATGTTATGAGCATAAGTTACAGGCTGTGCAATTTGTAAATGCGTATATCCCGGCATAATGGTATTTAAATTATCTTTTGCCAATCGGATAATTGTTTTTTCAAGTTCGAGTAAAAGACCAATTGATTTTTTAGTCTTATCTCGTATATATAATTTTATATCTAGAGCCACTTGATCATTTCTCGATCTTGCAGTGTGTAGTTTTTTGCCAGCTTCGCCAATCCTTTTAGTTAATTGTTCTTCCACAAACATATGGATATCTTCGGACTCTATTGAAAACTCTAAAACACCATTTTGTATATCTTCAAGTATTGAATCTAGACCTTCTTTTATTTTTTTATAATCAGATTTTGAAATTATGCCGCATTTTTCTAGCATTTTTGCATGAACTTTAGAACCCATTATATCGTATTTATATAATTTATAATCTACTGTTATAGAACTATTAAATTCATGTGCTAAATTTGAAGTTTTATTATTGAAACGTCCTTTATATAAATCCATTACCATTCATTCTTTCTTTTTTGTATTGCTTCTATCTTTTGTGGCAAAGCAAATAAATTTACAAATCCTTGGGAATCATATTGGTCATAAACTCCATCTTCACCAAAAGTAGCAAACTCTTCAGAATGAAGTGAATATTTTGAACTTACTCCATTAGGAATAATATTTCCTTTAAATAATTTGAGTTTTACTTTGCCTGTCACTCTTTCTTGAGTTTCATCTACAAATGCTTGAAGAGACTTTCTTAGTTTTGAATACCAAAGTCCTCTATACACTTCATTTGCATATTTTAATGCTAATATCTGCTTAAATTTTAATGTATCACCATCAAGAGTTATACTCTCTAGTATTTCGTGTGCCTTATATAAAATTGCTCCAGCTGGATTTTCATATACGCCTCTTACTTTTATTCCTGTTATTCTGTTTTCGATAATATCATCAATACCAATTGCGTGTTCGCCGCCTATTTTGTTCAAATATTTGATAATATCTATGCCTTTCATCTCATTGCCATTTATTGCTACAGGTATTCCTTTATGAAATTCAATTTCTAACTCTTCTGCCTCATTTTTTGCATCTTTGTAATTTTTACAAAAAGTCAAAAAATTGTCGTATTCTAAACTGTTTTCTGGGTTTTCAATCTCTAAGCCTTCATGAGATATATGCCAAAGGTTAGTATCTTCCGAATATGCACTGCCATTATTTTTATTTATAGGGATATTTCTTTTGGCTGCATACTCTTCTTCATCTTCACGTGATTTTATTTCCCAAAATCTCCATGGAACAATAATTTTTATATCTGGATCAAAATGTCTAATTGTTGTTTCAAATCTAACTTGATCATTGCCCTTGCCAGTGCAACCGTGAACTATAGCATCGGCACCTTCTTTATGTGCTATTTCTACAATTCTTCTAGCAATAATTGGCCTTGCAAAAGCAGTACCTAGAAGATATTGATTTTCGTATTTTGCTCCTGCCTTTAGAGTATTAAATACAAAATCTTCAACAAATTCTTCTTTAATATCTTCAATGTATAATTTTGATGCTCCAGTAGCAATAGCTTTTTCGTGTAGTCCAATAAGTTCTTGCTCTTGCCCAACATCGCCTGAAACCGCTATGACTTCACAGCCATAATTTTCTTTTAACCAAGATATCATAACTGATGTATCAAGACCACCTGAATATGCCAAAATAACTTTTTTAAGTTTCAAATTTTTCATCTTATCTTCCATATTTACCTCCATAATAAAAAAAGTCTCTTTTCTTAAACAAGAAAAGAGACGAAAGTTCCGCGGTACCACTCAATTTAGGATAATCCTCACTCAAAAGTTTAACGATAACTCTACGGGCATTGCTAAATTACTTCACAATACCATCTCCATGGTCCTACTGCATTTCTCCTTCTAACTTCTGACTCACACTCTACTCAGATCGCTTTAGTTATTATAGAGAAGCAACCACTTCATCGAATTTAAATTTTGATAAATTATAACGAGAATTTTTAAACATGTCAAGTATTAAAACGAAATTTTGTATTTTAAATTTATTTTATGATAAAATTAATACCTTGAAAACTTTAATTAAATCAATCTCTTAAAGATATAAACATTATAAAAATAAAATTGGAGGTATAAATGAAGGATTTTTTAATAAAACAAGGTGTATCAGAAAAACTTTTAAATGAAGTTGATAAATTCACTAAATTTTATAACCTAGATAAAGAATATGAATATAGAATTCCTAAAATTAAATATAGATATTATGGCAGAGAAACTTGGGAAAAAGCTATAGCTGCTATATTATCGGGCAATCACATACTTCTATCAGGACCAAAAGCCACAGGCAAAAATGTCCTTGCCGAGAACCTAGCATATTTATTTAAAAGACCTCTTTGGACAATTTCTTTAAATATTTCATCTGATCCAGCAACATTAATAGGCACAGATACCTTTAAAAATAACGAAGTTGTACTCAAAAAAGGTCCAGTATATGAAGCTGGCCTTGCAGGTGGGTTTGCAATTTTTGATGAAATAAATATGGCAAAAAATGAGGCTCTTTCTGTAGTTCACTCTGCTCTTGACTATAGACGTGTGATAGATATTTCTGGTTATGACAGGCTAAATCTAAACGAGGCCACAAGATTCATCGCCACAATGAACCACGGATATATTGGCACTCGTGACTTAAATGAAGCTCTCGTTTCAAGATTTCTCGTGATAGATATGCCAACCATTAAAGACAATGATTTGAAAAAATTGATTCTTGAAAATACAAATTTAAAAGAAGACTATGTCGATATTTTTGTAAAACTCTTTTTGGATTTACAAGACAAGTCATTAAACTCTGAAATATCTTCTAAATCAATTGACCTTAGAGGAATGCTATCTTCAATTGATTTAATGGAGAAAGGTTTATCTATTAAAAGTTCGCTAGAACTAGGTATAGTGGACAAAACATTTGATGCATACGAAAAAGAAATTGTCTCTGATGTAATAGATACACTCTTTACTTCAAGATTAAGTTCGGGTGATTTATTTGTCAGATAAAAATAGGCTAAACAACATATTTTGGACTATTTCAAAAAATTATGAGATAGATATTACTAAATTTGAGTTTAGCCCAAAAGACTTTTATGAAGCAGCTATACTAGGTTTTGCTTCACAATTCTATGATTTAGAACTAATAAATAATTTCATAAAAAAATTTTTTTCTAGATTAAATAATAAAAAAGAACTGATTAAAATTGCAAAGCTCACAATAGAAAATGTATATTACGAAAAAATTATTGAAGATAGACCTGGAGTTTTGGATTTTAGAAAAATACACCAAAATAAGGAAATTTCTAAAACAAATCGCAGAAATTTAATCTTATCTGATGAATTAAAAATTGGTTTTATAAGACAAAAACATGGACAATACCCCAAAATACAAGCTACACTTGAAAAAATGCTTCAAGAAATACTTGAATTTCACTCTGACAATACATTAGATTATATTGATTTTATTGCCCATATGGCAAAAAAATATTTTCATATAAATAAAAAAATAGACTTGAATTTCAAAACAGAATACGAAGAATTTAAAGAACAAAATAAAAAGAATAAAAAAGTAAAAAAACAAAATAAATCGAAATTTATCGATGCACAATTCCTCGAAAAATACAGTATAGAATCAGCAGAATTCACTTTTTATTTAGATGGAAATGAAGATATTAGAGTAAAAGAAGATGCTTTTGCAGAAAAACCTGTATCAGAAGAAAATTTGTACAAAAAAGTGACAAAAAAATATGGGTCAGAAAATATTCCCAGATATATTTCAGACAAGATTGCCAATGAAATATCCACGGGCATTCACCAAGACATTAAACTATTTTTCCCAAGTGGAAAATTTAAGACAGATAATTCTTTTGATGAAGCTAAATTGCAAGATAATTATAATGATAATTTAACTTTTTACAATGAAAACTCACTTTTATACAAAAGAGCAACCCGGGAGCTCACTTCAGTGATAAAAAATTCTCTCTTAAAGGATAGCACTACAGAAATCACAAAATCTACCTCTGGAGATGTTATCCCCAAAGAAATTTGGCGAATGAAAAAATTAAATGACGGTAATATTTTTAAACGCATAAAGAGAAATGATTCCCCCGACATCTTTGTAGATATACTACTCGACTCTTCTGCCTCACAACATGAACGAAAAGAAATAATAGCTACAGAAACATTTATAATTGCAGAAGCACTAACAAATTTGAATATTAAAACTAGGATATATTCTTTTAACAACTACTATAATTATTTAGTTCTAAAAAAATTTAGAGATTATGGTGACCCTAAATACAAAAATAAAGAAATATTTAAATTTTCACCTAGTGGTTCAAATAGAGATGGACTCGCCATTAAATTTATGAGGCATCTCTTAAAAAAAGAGCTAGATGCACGCAGATTTTTAATTGTATTATCAGATGGATTTCCCTTTGATGAAATAAATGTTGGATTGATCGGAAAATCAACTATTCCAGGAAATGACTACAAAGATGATGATGCAATAATTGACAGTGCAAAAGAAATAATGCTAATGAAGCTAAGGAATATAAATACTTTTGGAGTTTTTACAGGAGAAGAAAAAGAAATATCTACTATCAAAAAAATTTACGGCAACGACTTTGCTTATATAGATAATATATCAAGGTTTCACAAAACTATAGGCACATTTCTCAAAATTTTTGCAAACAAAATTGAATAGTTGTGGAAATTTTCTTGTATTTAATCTGAAAAATTTATCATCTATTCTTATATGTTTATCAAACTAACTTGTAAAAGGTGATATGTTAAGTTAAAATAAAAATACGATAATATTGTTAATCTGAAAATAAGGAGAAATTATGAAAGTATATCTACCCTACGGAAAAGAAAAAATAGAACTCGATTCAGATAATGCAACTGTTTTGGAGAGTAAAGCAAAAACTTATACTGTAGAATCTTCACAAGAAGATATCGTAAGAAAGGCACTTAATAACCCTATTGGAAGCCCAAAAGTATCTGAACTAGCTAAAGATAAAAATAAAATTACTATAATAACATCAGACCATACAAGACCAGTGCCAAGCAAGATAACTCCGCCAATATTTTTGGAAGAAATCAGAAAAGGAAATCCAAATGCTGATATCACTATTTTAATTGCAACAGGTTTTCACCGTGAAACAACAAGAGAAGAAATGATTGACAAGTTTGGTGAAGAAATTGTTAATAACGAAAAAATAATAGTGCATAAATCTGGAGTAGATGAAGATATGGTAGAGCTTGGCAAGCTTCCTTCTGGAGGTACACTTCTTTTAAATAAGCATGCTATAAACTGTGACCTATTAGTATCTGAAGGTTTTATTGAACCTCATTTTTTTGCGGGATTTTCAGGTGGACGTAAATCTGTACTCCCTGGTGTAGCAAGCCAAAAGACAGTTTTTGCCAATCACTGCTCTAAATTTATTGCAAGTGAACATTCTAGAACTGGACTCCTCGATAAAAATCCTATTCACAAAGATATGAAATATGCTGCAGAAAAGGCTAATTTGAAATTTATTTTAAATGTAGTTATTGATGCCGACAAAAAAGTGATAAATGCTTTTGCAGGAGATAGTGTTAAGGCACACGAAAAGGGTTGTGAATTTGTAAAAGATATTTCGTCTATAGATGGAATAGGAGCTGATATTGTGATAACTACAAATGGAGGCTACCCACTTGATCAAAACATTTATCAATCAGTAAAAAGTATGACAGCCGCTGAAGCTTGTGCTGCACCTGACGGAATAATAATCGAAGTGTCTAGATGTAATGACGGCCATGGCGGTGAAAGTTTCTATGAAACGTTTAAAAATGCCGAAAGTCCAAAAGAAGTTGAAGACAAAATCTTACAAATTCCAATGTCCGAAACATTAGCAGACCAATGGGAATCTCAAATTTTAGCAAGAATCTTGGTGCGTCACAAAGTGTTTTTTGTTGCTGATGAAGAAAATAAAGATATATTAAAAGATATGCATATTGAATATTCACCAAGTATACATCAGGCTATAGAAAAAGCAATTTCAATAAAAGGAAAAGATGCTAAAATTGCAATTATCCCAGATGGAGTAAGTGTTATTGTAAATAAGAAAAATTAATATTTTATGTAATTCTAATAAGAAATTCGGGAAATTATCTACCTATATTGTAGATACTCCCGAATTTTTAAAGCTAAATTTTATTTAAATTATATATAATAAACGAAAATTCATTTTATAATTCATACTATGAAATTATAAATCTAATTTTAATAATTTTTAGTAAATTTACTAATAATTATTAAATATTTATATTTCCTTTAGCATGTCATTTGGATTCTCACTAGCTTTAACTTTATTGAAGGCTTTTTCTATATTGCCTTTTTCATCAATTAAATAAGTTGAGCGTTCTATGCCAAATCCAGTCTTGCCAAAAATCTTTTTTTCCTTCCATACATCATAAGCTTTTACAACTTCTAAATCTGGATCAGATAGAAGAATGAAAGGCAAATCGTGTTTCTCTTTAAACTTTTTGTGTGACTCTACACTATCTTTATTTATTCCAATAACAACAGCATCCTTTTCTTCAATTTGAGGATATAAATCTCTAAAACCACAAGCTTGTTTAGTACAACCAGGGGTGTTATCTTTAGGATAAAAATAAAGAATCACTTTTTTCCCTTTAAATTCATCTAGAGTTCGAACTTCACCATTGTCATCTTTTAAACTGAAATTTGGTGCTTTTGTTCCTATTTCTAACATTTAAATATTCACCTCGTAATTTGAATAAAAATAAATCTAAGAATCTAAATATGATAGTTTTTGAAATCTACTTCATACTTTAACTACTTTTTATACATTACCCCATTTTGAATTTAATATTGACTTTTAATAATTATATTGAAGCTATATTTCTCTATATTTTATAAAATAGATAAAAACTTCTATTTATTTTTACAGAGCGACTACTATAGAGACAGATTCCTCACTATTCGAGTACACGGCGATTACAGAAAAATCTCACGAATTTTCTTTCGCTCGGAATGACAGTTGTGGGGGTTGTTGCTCTTCCCAACTGTCATCTCGACTAAAAAGCGGCAGCGAAAGCATAAAGAATCTTGCTTGTAGTGGAGAGAATATTTCCCCTCCCATGTCATCCTGAGCGAAAGAAATCTGTCAAGATTTCTGAAGTCGAAGGATCTGCATGTGAGGGAGAGTATTTGTAAGGTTTAAATAAAAAAGTATTCAAGCACCTAAACCACGAACAATTATAGCAAAAAGTCGAAAATGATTTTTAACTGTTCGAGTGTAAGCGAGTTTTAAAAATCCGACTTTTTGCGAGTAAAAAGAAAAATTAAAGTGGTTAAAACTTTGGCTAAAAAAGGCGTGGGGGTTTGGTTGCTCGAAGGAAGAATAGAAGATTGTGGTATAGAAAATATTTTAAAAAAGGTTTTTTTATTATTCATACAGAACTACCCCTATACAGGCAGATTCCTCGACTACAAACCCTTCGGGTTTTCCGCTCGGAATGACAGTTGTGGGGGGTTGTCTTGTATATGCATTTCATTTCTTAATAGCTTTTCTTTTTATTTTTCAAAAAAATCTTATATTTGTTTTTACAAAACTACCCCTCTATAGGCAGATTCCCCACTCTTCGTGTACATGACGACTTTCTAAACCCTTCGGCTTTTCCGCTCGGAATGACAGTTGTGGGGGGTTGTCTTGTATATGCATTTCATTTCTTAATAGCTTTTCTTTTTATTTTTCAAAAAAATCTTATAT
>NZ_JBEPMA010000016.1:0-41673 GCF_040545475.1 Peptoniphilus olsenii
CAAAAGAGAATGAGCTTTAGAAGTCTTAATATTATAGTAAATTAGTTAAACAAATAAATTTTATAGAAGTATGTGACCCATTAGCTCAGTCGGTATAAGTAAGTGGCCCATTTCTTGAAAAGAAATGGTGGCAATGCCTTAGTCTTTGCGAAGCAAAAGAGAATGAGCTTTAGAAGTCTTAATATTATAGTAAATTAGTTAAACAAATAAATTTTATAGAAGTATGTGACCCATTAGCTCAGTCGGTAGAGCACTTGACTTTTAATCAAGGTGTCGCGCGTTCGAATCGCGCATGGGTCACCATTTTTTTATTTATTAACAATAATAAAACATATAAACTGAAGTAAAGAGTCATTCTGAATTCTTTGTGTATTTTTGAAGTAAAGATTCTATCTCTTTGTAGAAAGAATAGTATTGGTTTTAAATATATTAGTTTTATTACCATAATACTGGGTAATATTTATATTAACCAAAGTTAAGGAGGAATCTTTATGGAAGTTAAAAGAGGAAACAACTGTTATTATATTGGTGAAAGCGAAAATAATTATAAAGGTATTTTAGAATACCAAGATTTTGGTGATGTACGTGATGCTCAGCATACTATTGTTAAACCTGAATTCGGTGGTCAAGGTCTTGCTGGAGAACTCGTTAAAAAATTAGTTGAAGATGCCAAAAAAGAAGGTAAGAAAATTAAACCTACTTGTTCTTATGTTCTAAAAAAATTAGAAGGACCTGAATTTGACGATTTAAGAGTAGAGTAAAATAAGAACAATACTTTCCTTTTTTTCTAATTTGTTAATAATATTTAAGACTTATCTGCCGTTGCCGTAATTATGGTAACGGCAGATATTTACGATAAGTACTGGGCGTTCAACCTCTTGTCTTAAGAAATAAAATTAGAATTTTTGAAGGAGTATAGTCGAGATGGATAATAATAGGAGTAATGAAGATTGTAATCAACTGGGTTACTTTACCTATTGAAATAGGTTTAGGATTTGCGTTAGGAATTGTTTTAGATAATATTTGGTTATGGATGGCAATAGGTACAGCTATAGGTGTAGTTTTTGGTATAAGGTCATATAAAAGCGAAAAAGAAGATTAAACTAAGAAATCTCAATTTATAGGCTTAACAGTGCCCTTAAATTGAGAGAAAACTTATTATATAAAAACATTGCTATGCGATTTAATATTTTGAATAGGCCTTTTTTTGTTATAATTTCTTAGAGGTGCTTATGAATTATTTTGGTATTGTTTTATTTCTAGTGGCTGTTTTTATTCCTCAAATTCATTATAGACGCAAGAAGCATGAGAGCGTTATGGATTTTAGTGATTTGACTTTTAATGTAATTGAGGAAGATAAAGATAAATATAAAAAAGTTTTATTTAAATCCTATGACGATTTTATCTTAGATGCTAAACTCTATGAAGCGGAAGACACGAAAGCAGTCGTGCAAATTATTCATGGTGCTCTTGAACATAAAGAGAGATATATTGATATGATTAATTACTTAGTTAAATCTGGATATTCTTGTTTTATTTCAGACAATAGGGGGCATGGCCTTTCTACAGATGGTAGATATGAATTAGGATATATGGATGGAGCAGAAAAAATAGTTTACGATAATTTTTTAATTACGGAATATTTGAATAATAGATTTCTAGGTAAGAAAATTTACATATTTGGGCATTCTTTGGGGTCTATCTTTGCAAGAATTTATCTACAAGATTGTGATTTGAAAATTGATAAATTAGTTCTATGTGGACCTCCAAATTTTAATCCGATGTCATATTTGGCTAAGTTTTTTGGGAATATTTTTACTTTTTATTTAGGGGAACATCGCACTTTATTAATATTTAAATTTTTGTATCGAGGGAAAGAAAGATATATGGATTCAATTAGTTATGATACTGATAATCTTTTAGCGATAAAAAATGATGATTTAATGCCAGCTGTTTATAAAAACAGAGCTTATCTTACAGTTTTTGAAAGCGTAGAAGAGTTGAACAACTTAAAGAAATTTAAATGTCAGAATAAAGATTTGGATATTCTAATTATTGCTGGTAAAGAGGATCCGTTTACAGGCTTTGAAAATGGCTTAAATCAAACTATTAAAGATTTAACTAGTATTGGATATAGAAATATAAAAAAGATTGTTTATGACTCAATGAAACACGAGATAATTCATGAACAAGATAAGGAGACTGTATTTAAAGATTTAGTTAATTTTTTTGATGAAAATTATTAATCTTGCATGAAGATAATTATATGATTGGTGCTAAAGATGAGACTTGAACCCATACGTTTAGCATTAGGGACAAGAGTTTCTTTTGAATTAGTAGATAAATATTATTGTATGATTATATATTTAAATTATATAAAAAAGTGGTTCGCAATATATGTGAACCACTTTTAGTTTGAAGTTATTTTACTTCTTTAGTTTCAGTTTTTTCTTCAACTTTTTTGTCTTCTTTGTTATCTTCTTTAACTTCAGCTTTCTCGTCTTTTTTAGCTTCAGCTTTTTCTTCTACTTTTTCTTCTTTTTTGTCTTCAACTTTTTCTTCAGTTTTAGTTTCTGCTTTTCCAACAGTTACTGTTCTTGTTTCGCCATCCCAGTTGATTTCGATGCCAAGTGCTTCTGAAACAAATCTGATTGGTAAGAAAGTTCTGTTATTTTTAACAACAGGTTTTACATCCATTTTTACTTCTTTGCCATCTTTACCGATGTAAGTGTCTTTTTGAGTATTGAAAACAACTTTTTCATCTTTGTTTGTAATAGTGATGTCTTTTGTTTCTTCATTCCATTCAACTGTAAAACCAAGTTTTTCAGAAATAAGTCTTAATGGTACAAAAGTACGATTTTCTTTAATAAAAGAAGCATATTCTTCAGTTTGTTCAACTTTAGCGCCATTGATTTCAAGAACGATAGCTTTTTCATCTTTTTTAGCTTCTTCTTTTACTTCTTTAGCTTCTTCTTTAGCCTCTTTAACGTCTTTTTTAGCTTCTTCCTTTACTTCTTTTACTTCTTCTTTAGCCTCTTCAACGTCTTTTTTAGCTTCTTCTTTTATTTCTTTAACTTCATCTTTAGCAGCTTCTTTTGTTTCTTTTACTTCTTCCTTAGCTTTTTCTTCAACTGCTACAGTGTCGTTTTTAAGTACTTCTTTTGCAGCTTCTTCTGCAAATACTTGAGTAGCTGTTAATGTTGCAAAAGCAGTGATTAGAGCTACTTTTTGAAATTTTTTCATTGGTATTACTCCTTTACAAATTTTGTTTTAATTATACCACAATTTATTTTTAAGTCAAAATTATATGTTATTTTTGTATAATATTATTATATTAAAATGATAAATTAATTTTATAATTTATAACTATTCTTGCGAGCTACATTAAGAAATTCATCTCTTTTTGAGATAGGTTTTTGTGTCTTATTATAAACTTGGTCAGAAAAAGAATCTACACGTCTGTTTGCATCACGTAAATCGTAATAAGTTTGCATTTCCTCATCATATTTTTTAAAAGTTTTTTTATAATCTTCGTAATAAACATAAGAATTTTCAAATACTCTAAGTTCACTAGGAATTTTAGGTTTCATTTGTGGTTTTTGGTTAGGTTTGCCAAATCCCACTCCTACTACAGGATAAGTCAATTTAGGTAAATTCAATATCTCTATAATTCTTTGTGTATCATTTAATATAGAACCAATAAAGAATGCTCCTAAATCCATACTTTCAACCATTGAAACCATATTACTTGCTAAAATAGTAGCATCTGTTAACCCCTGTATGAAAATATCTACATTGGATACGGTATCATAATTTCTGCCATTATCTCTAATTAATCTAAAGTTACGATAGTGATCTGCAATGAATATAAATAGTTCAGGTACGCGAGCTACATATTCTTGGTTACAAACCTTGGCTATAGCCTTCTTTTTGTCTTCTGCTGTAACTCTTATAATACTGGCTTGTTGAAGACCATTGGAGGTAGCGCTGTGCATCAAAGCATTTAGTATTTCTTTTATTATATTATCGTCAATTTTTTCATTAGTAAATTCTCTAATTGTCCTTCTATTGTTTAAAGTTGTAATTATATCTTTCACGAAAATCACCTCTATATTGATAATATCAAAAAAACGAAGTATATTTCAACATGTTTTCAAATTATTTAGTTAAAGCAATTGAGACAGAATTTTATTCATGTAAATATATGTCAATAATAACTTTTAACCAATCATCAATTTTTTCTTTAGATTTTACCTTACCATAAAGGAGTTTGCCAGCATCCATTAGTCTAGAAAAAACAATATTATCTTTCTTAGGAACGTATCCAATTTTTAAATTATCATTTGTTTTAATTACTATGGCACCTGAGTCGTAAGTATTATTTGGTTCCCGATAAAAGTTTAACTTATAATCTATTTGTAGATTTTTTTCTATTGCTTCTATATCATCTATATATGTGGTTCCTGCTATATGTGTTTGAAATAAGAAAATATCCTGTTCAAAAGGTTTAGGCAGAGGAAAATTTTTACTAGGATTATTAGTTGGAAAAATTGGAAGTATAGGTTCTATTTCTTTCATTGTTGTTCTCCTATCATATTCTTAAGAACTGTGTTATAGATGTTTTCTGCCTCACTAAAATGAGCTATAACCTCTGATAATTGGAGCTCTCTTTCTTTTGTTCGTGATACGGATTCCAATATAAATTTAAATTTGTAAGGATATTCATTTTTTATATTATTAATTTTTTCTTTTATTTTGTTTATTTGAGAGAGTAATTTACTCTTCTTAGAATTTAACAGTTCAATCGAATTTTCTGTAGGTACTGTATAATCTTTAGAAGATAAAATTAAATCAATTGTTCCAAGACCAATTAAGTCTCCATTTTTGTATGCTTCTATCGCTCTTTGAAATAATATTTTATCGGTCATAGAAAAATTTTTATTTAAATCTGGGTGAAGAATTTTTATAATTTTTAGATAAAGTGATTATAGTTTTTTAGTTTCATCTAAAGATAGCCTGTCTAATTTAGATAATTCTTTTGCTAAATTTATGTTGTAAATATAATCTTGTAGTTTTAATTGGTATTCTTCAAATTCTATATCAAGCTTTTCTTCAATTTCAAGTAAATCTGTAGGTTCTTGAAGATTAATACATCTTTGAATAAGTTCAATTTTACGTTTAAGTCTTAAAGCAATGCATTCCTTTTCATAGGCTAGCTTTTCTAGTTCTCCAAATTTTAGCCAATATTCATTTTGAATATTTTTGCATATTACTAATTCTAGTTCATCTGGATTTAATATAAGTTTAGCTAGTTTTTCTTCTAATTATTTAATATCTTTTTTTAATTCTATAATAATAGGGGAGATAGCTAGATCTTTGTTTTCATCCATTGGATTATCAAAATCTTGAAATATACTTGCAATAAAAAAGTTATGTAGTAAATTCATAATACCAGCACCTCTTAAACATATATTAATATAATTATACCTTAAATATTAGAATACTTCTCAAAGTAGTAGAATAAAAAAACTGCCGGGGTAAACCGACAGTTTTATAAATATACTAAATTATCTTAAAGAAGGTCCTTGTTCGTAATTTTGATTTTCGTTTCTTTCGTTACGTCTTTTTAGTTCAAATTCTTTTCTTGTCATAACATCATCGACACGCACATTAACTTCTACAACTTTAAGGCCAGTCATTTGTCCAACAGATTGAGCAATATTCCTCTTTAGTTCTTCAAAAACTTTTGGAGCTGAGTGTCCATATTCTAGGATAATAGCCGCATCGATTGCAGCCTCTTTTTCACCAACATCTGCAGATATGCCCTTAGTCAAACTATAACCTCCAAATTGTTCTGAAATTCCAGAGAAGAAGCCACCTTTCATATCTAATACTCCAGAAACTTCGTGGCAAGCAATTGCAGCTATCTTTTCAATTACAGAATCTTCAAAAGTTAATTTTGATTCATGTGTTTGATTAGATTTTGCAGCATCATTTATATTGTCTTGAACATTTTCTACAAAATCTTCTCTCTTTTGTTGTCTCTCCATTTTTTCTTGTTCTTTTTTATTTACTCCTGCGATTTCATTGTATTTTGCTTCGTTAGCCATAGTACATCTCCTTTTAAATTAATATCTACTAAAAAATCTTTCTAACCAAAATAAAGTTTTCGGATTACCATCTTTAAACTTACCATAGATATTGCCTATCAAATATAAGATGATAATTAGAAGTGTTCTAAAAAAACCAATTGTCAAAAATAGTATTGCAATGATAAGTCCAATAAGAGTGTATTTGAACTCATTCCAGTGTAATTTTGTGAAATTTCTAAACTTATCTTTGAATATAGAAACTTCTTCATCTTTTCTTTTGTCAATTACAACTACTTTTTCTTTATCACGGTTTTCGTTTGAGTTCTCATAATTATCTTGATAATCCGGAAAATTCCCATAATTATTCAACATATGAGCCTCCTAAACTACTCTTTTATTGGAATCTTTTTTGATATCATAAAATTCAACATCAACTTTATTAACTGGATAGCCAGTAAAAACTTCCAAATTATCCGCAACATCTTCTCTAATTAAATTGCCTAGTGAATTTAAATCTTCACCATCATATACACCACAGATAACTTTAGCAGTTATCTCATGATTTTTGCCATTGTTTACTTTAACATCTGCTCTTGAATTTCTAACTTCAGGATACTTATTTACTGTAGTAAGAGCATTGTTTTCAATAGCTCGAGAAGTAATAAGCATCTCGCCAGATTTATCTTTATCAATTAAATAATTATTGATTGTAGGAAGAGCAATTGCTTTAATTAAAATAAATAAAGCAAAAAGACCACCTATAATTGATACAATCGTCAAGAAATAATAAAACCATTCCTCAGTTTGATATTTGCTAAGTGTTGCCGTAACATCACCATAATCGTATATTAAAAAATATGAACAAAATATGGCAAGAAGTAGGGCGATAGCAAAAATTATATCAATCCATTTTCGCCATCTTTTCAATCTCATTCCCCCTTTAATACATAACCAATTCCACCAATTGATGATTAACTGCTTATACAAAATATATATCCAGAAAATTGTATTTTACACAGAAAATTTAAAGTAATATGACTCTTAAAATGACAAAAAGACTAGAAATACAATAATAAAATTTTGTACTTATATATTTAGATGTCGTTAAAATAGCATTAGATGTTGGAAAATAGGGAAGTATAAATTTTAACAAATGAACAATGTTCAATTACAAAAATATATTTTATCTTAAAAAAATAATTATTTTGTTTACTAAAGTAAAAATTTTTTTTGACTTTTGATGATTTTATAAGTATACAATGGTAAAATAATAAGAAAAAGTATAGTACTTTTAAAAATAAAAGGAGGATAATATGAAAAAAAATAGTTTTTTTAATACACTAGTTTTTAAACTATTATTAGGAATTATTATTGGTATATTTGTAGGTCGAATTTCTAGCGAGTCACTTATAATAGTAATCGATTCAGTAAAAAGAGTAATTGGTGATTTAATAGGCTACATAGTGCCTCTAATAATATTAGGCTTTATTACACCAGCGATAGTTTCATTGAAAGAAAGTGCAGGTAAAATTTTAACGGTAACACTTGCAATATGCTATATTTCATCTGTAGGTGCAGCTACTATGAGTTTCTTGGCAGGAAAAGCAATTATTCCTAAACTAAATATAGCTTCAAATGTAGGAGCAGGCAATGTAATTCCTGAATCAATATTTAAACTATCTATTGACCCTATAATGCCTGTTATGACGGCACTTGTAACATCAGTATTATTTGGTATAGCAGTAATAGTAACAAAATCAGAAACATGGGAAAATTTATTGATGGAACTAAATAGAATAGTTCTATCTATAGTAAATAATGTAGTTATTAAAATACTTCCAATTTATATAGCAACAACATTTGCAGTGCTTTCTTATGAAGGAGCAATTATAAGTGAATTGCCAGTATTTTTAAAGATAATTTTAATCGTTATAGTTGGTCATTTCATTTGGATGACTCTTATGTATTCAATAGCAGGAGCAATATCCAAGACAAATCCAAAAGAAGTATTTGGTCATTATGTACCAGCATATTTAACCGCAGTAGGAACAATGTCATCTGCAGCAACACTACCAGTAGCATTAAAATGTGCAAGGCAAGCTAAAACTCTAGACCCAAAAATCAGGGACTTTGCAATACCGCTTTGCTCAAACACACATCTTTGTGGTTCAGTACTTACAGAAGTATTTTTTGTTATGACAGTATCACAAATATTGACAGGTAAATTACCAGAAACAGCAAATATGATAATATTCATATTATTACTAGGTATATTTGCGATAGCAGCACCAGGAGTGCCTGGGGGAACCGTGGTAGCTTCACTTGGGCTAATAACATCAATACTTGGATTTAATGACACAGGAACAGCTCTTATGCTTTCAATATTTGCACTGCAAGATAGCTTTGGAACAGCATGCAATGTAACAACAGACGGAGCAATAGCTCTTATGGTAACGGGAATATTTAAAAGAGTACCAGGTAGGGGAAATAATCCAGAAACTAATTAAAAATAGATAAAGAATTAAAACAAAAAGAAGCCAACATGCAAGTTGGTTTCTTTTTTTAATTAAAAGGAAATTATGTTTTATTAAATATAATATTCTGAACAAAATAATATAGAAAAGAATAATAAAAAGTTCTTTTACTGCTCTTATCGCTTTTTCAAGTATTTTAATTATATTTTTTGATATCATTATTTAATTTGGCAACTTTCTGTTTCCAATAAAGATAAACTGTTAGCCATATTACTATATATATAAAAGTGTAAATTATGAGTGTCAATAAAAATCCCTTTAATGACTTACTTGACCATCCTAAATAGTAACTAATTGCCAAATATACAGGAGTAGTTATAAGAAAGTGTATTATTGTTTGCTTTGTTATAGAATAATCTGTCCTATCAAAAACATATGAAGCTGCAGAGAATACACCTCCCAGTACCATTGATGCAAGAGTTTGAACAACCATTGCATTAATTTCGTTGCCAAAGCTTGCAATAAGTTGAGGAGATGCTCCTTGATAATTTTCATGCCCAAGAATTATAGAAATAATTAAACTTATTAAATGACTTATTGAGATTCCTATAAAACTGCCAATTACAAAACGTTTAAAAATAGTTTTCATTTGTTCCTCCTTAAATACCTAATTTTTTTCTAATAATACTTACATATCTTCTTGAACAATATACAGACTCACTATTACTTAAAGTTATACAAATAGTTCCAATGAAATCTAAGTCGATAGATTTAATTTTTTTCACATTTATAATCTCAGAATTTGAAATTCGTAAAAATGAATTTCTTAATCTTTTTTCTATCTCGTACAAAGGTAACTTCAAAGTTAATATTTTATTATGTACAAGAGCATATACTTTTTTATCTTGAGCAAATATCTTTATAATTTCATCTTGATTTATAACTTCTATTTTATCCATATACTCGCCAGCCAAAACGTCTGTCTTAATAGTATTAATATAATCAGTAATTTTCTTTATATCCTCATTTAGAGAGGGGGCTTCGATAGTGAGTATGGGTTCTTTTAAATTTTTGTTAATTTTTATCTCAATTTTCACCTTTCTCCTCCTTACTTTTTCTAAAATAATTATATTTCATGCAATATTTAATTTCTACAAAATTCTGATAATCGGTAGTTATTTACGGATAGGTGGTAATAACTTTCTTAAAAATTTACAGTTATATTCTTAATACAATGTCACTACTATTTTTTCTAAATACACCTATATTATACATTTATTAATACTTTCGCTGAAAACTATAGTAATATCTTTGGTTTTATTATAAAATAAAGTGAGAAAAGATATGGAGGTTTTGCATGATACTTGTAGTAGATTTTGGCGGTCAATATAATCATTTAATCGCCAGAAGAGTAAGAGACTTAAATGTATATTGTGAAGTAGTACCTTATAATAAGGCTATTGACACAATTAAAGAGAAAAGAGATGAAATCGGTGGAATAATATTTACAGGAGGACCAAACTCTGTTTATGAAGAAAATTCTCCACAAATAGATAAAGAAATTTTTGAATTTGGTATTCCTATACTTGGCCTATGTTATGGCATGCAGCTAATGGCACATACATTAGGCGGTAAAGTTGTTGCAGCTCCAAAAGAAAGAGAATTCGGAAAAACAGAAATTGTAACAAAAAATTCCAAAATTTTTGATGAACTCGATGAAAATCAAAAAGTATGGATGAGCCATGTAGATAGAGTAGAAAAATTGCCAGCTGGATTTGAAATAGTAGCAAATAGTAAAAATTGTCCTATAGCAGCAATGGAAAATTTAGATAAAAATCTATATGCATTACAATTTCATCCAGAAGTAAATCACACAGAAAATGGAAATAAAATGCTCGCAAATTTTGTTTTAAATATATGTGGCGAAGAACCAAGCTGGACAATGGAAAATTATGCAAAAGTAGCAATACGACAAATAAAAGAAAAAGTTGGAGATGGAAAAGTACTACTTGCCCTTTCAGGGGGAGTTGACTCATCAGTAACAGCAGCATTAATATCAAAAGCAGTTGGAGAAAACTTAACATGTATATTTGTGGATCACGGACTAATGCGTAAAAATGAAGGTGACGAAGTAGAAGAAGCTTTCAAAGACAGTGGAATGAAATTCATCAGAGTAGATGCAGAAAAAAGATTTTTAGATAGACTCGCAGGAGTTACTGATCCAGAAACAAAGAGAAAAACAATTGGCGAAGAATTTATCAGAGTATTTGAAGAAGAAGGTAAGAAAATAAAATCAGTAGATTACCTAGCACAAGGAACAATCTATCCAGATGTTATAGAATCAGGACTTGGCGACTCAGCAGTAATAAAAAGTCACCACAATGTAGGTGGACTACCTGATTTCGTAGATTTCAAAGACATTATCGAACCCCTTCGCATGTTATTTAAAGATGAAGTGCGTGATCTAGGGCGTGAACTAGGACTTGCAGATTATCTAGTAGATAGACAACCATTCCCAGGACCAGGACTTGCAATTAGAGTTATGGGAGAAATAACAAAAGAAAAACTAGATATCTTACGAGATGCAGATAAAATATTTAGAGAAGAATTAGAAAAATCAGAAATAGCAAGAGAAGTAAACCAATACTTTGCAGTTCTCACAAACAATAGAACAGTAGGAGTAATGGGCGACTTTAGAACATATGACTATACATTAGCTCTAAGAGCAGTATCAACAACTGACTTTATGACAGCAGATTTCTCTCGTATACCTTGGGATATATTAGATAAAGTATCAAATAGAATAGTAAACGAAGTAGATCATATAAATAGAATAGTGTATGATATCACAAGTAAACCACCAGCAACTATAGAATGGGAATAAGTTTGAGATTTTATAACATTTGATTTTGTGGATAATTCTAATAGTGTAAGTGGTTTATGATAAATTATTGATACTAAAATGAGTGGCAAACCACTGTAAATGGAAAAATTTTAGAAATTAATGACTAGCTAAAAAACATAATTCTGATTTTCTTATATCTGATTTATGAAATATTTTAAGCTAGTCTTTTTATTTGATATTAATATAATTAAAAATTATAAATTATTGAAAGAGTAAGACAAAATTATTCAGTAATAATAAATCAAAAAACATTAAATCAATAGAATTGTAAATAAATTATAAAATATTTCTTGACCTGTCCCTTGGGGGCGTTGATATGCTTAATTTAAAAGGAGGTAAGTATTGTGTTAATGAATGAAGTTAGGGAAAAAACTGGTCTAACACGCAAAGCGATAGAGTATTATGAGGAAAAAGGATTTATTACCCCTAAAAGAGAGCAAAATAATTATAGAGTATATTCTGATGTGGATGTTGATATATTAAATAAAATATCTATGTATAGAAAATTAGAATGTTCTATTGATGAAATTAAAGATATTTTACATGGAAATAGTAATTCTTCATTAGCAATCATCATTCGAGATAGAGAAATTAAATCACAATTAGAAAAAACTAGAGTAGAAACCTTAAAATTATTACTTGATGGAGCAAATATAGAACAAGTCAAAGAACAATTGAAAGTTATAGATAATCAAGAGACTATATATACCAAGTTAACGAGGACTTTTCCAGGATACTTTGGTCAAGTATTCTTTTTATCCTATAAACCTTTTTTGTCTGATAAATTGGATGACGATAAAGTTAAATATTATGAGAAATATATTGAATTTCTTGATTCTATGTCTGATTTTGATATAGGAGATAATGAGAAAAAATATCTTGAGGAAGCGTCAAAAGAAATATCAAAACTTGATTTAGAGACTATTAATCAACAAAAGCTTGAGGCTATATTCAATGCAGAGGAATGGTTAGAAGAAAACAGAGAAATTATAGAAGACTATAAATTATTTAAGAAAAGTGATTTATATATTAATAATCCTATATACCGAATCCAAGAAAAATTGAAAAAGCATATGGAGAGTTCAGGTTACTATGAAAAAGCTATTCCTTTAATGAGAAAGTTTAGCCCATCATATGATGAATATTACAAAAAGTTGATAGAAGCAGATAAAAAGTTTATTGATAAGTACATGTAGATTGAAATTATAAATCTATTTAAAATACGGTGGAAATTAAATCTACCGAAAGAAGGAACCCAATCACAGCGGATGTATTTGCTAGAATGAATTTAATGGAAAGACGAGGATCTGGACCTAGAAAAATCATAGAAGCTTATGAAGCAGAAGAAAATTATAAAGAAGAATTAAAACCTGAGTTTAAGTCAACAGAATCTTTTTTTACTACAATTTTAAAGAATCTAAATTACGACACTCAAAATGACGGTCAAAATGAGGATGAAAATGACGGTAAAAAATTAAAACCAAAAGATAGACGAAATAAGATGGTGAAACTTATAAAAAAAAATTCAAACATAACAACAATTGAACTATCTCATATATTATGGGTATCTATAAGTACGATTGAAAGAGATTTAAAAGTTCTCACAGATGAAAAAATGATAGAGTATGTAGGCAGTTCTAAAGATGGATATTGGAAAGTAAATAAATAAAGTTAATAAGAAAATCAAATTCTCACGAAAATAATATAATATTCGGGATAAAGTTTTAAGAGAGATCTTTGCTATTTTTTTGTAGCTTTAGTAAAATCATGACCATCAATTACACGGTGGTCATGATTTGTTTAAAATTTAAAAGAAGTGCTAAGAATGAATAAAGAAAAGACATTAAAGTAAGTCAAAACAGAAATAGAAATCTTAAAGAATAAAAAGATAATTATGAGAATCAGATACAACAATTATAGAACAGAGAAAAGATTTTAATCAAAGATGCCTAGATAAAAGAGCAGAAAAAAATTTTAAATTCAAGATAAAGTGTTTCAAAATAAAAATTGATAATTAAAAACATATTAGGAATAAGGAAGAAGTCATGAAAGATAGGATGGTATAATTAATCTGGGTTTGTGAAGAGTTTTGTGTATCAGATTCTCTTGATAGTATGTGAGCTTATATTTTTTAAAAATTTCTTAAAATTTAATAAATTCTAAAGTCCAATTTCTTAGATTTATGTAACTGATTTTAGCAAAATAAAAAAATTGTATTTTTTTGTATATACTTTTTAATATTAAATACCTAGTATTGACTTCTCTCATATTATTTTAAAAGAATTATATCAAAGTGATGTGATATTTAATTAGGGTTATTTTAAAAATATTATCATCCTAGTAAATAAATGTTAAATTATAGATAAAGTTTCATAATTTTGACCTTATTATGTTGACTTTAATTTTTAGTAAACATATAATTTATTAGGAGCTATGGAGAACGCCCAAAATATTGATTTTACTTGAAATATAGGGCTTTTAATGATAAAATTAAGTCTTGAGCAAAAGGAGTGGTAAAATGGGTTTAATGGAAAAGATTTTCGGAACCTATAGCGATAGAGAACTGAAAAAAATTGAACCACTAGTAAAAAAAGTAATGAGTCTTGATGAAGACATACAAAAACTTTCTGATAGTGAATTAAAAGAAAAAACAGTTGAATTTAAAAATAGAATTGCAAATGGTGAAACTACAGATGATATTCTGCCTGAAGCTTTTGCTGTAGTCAGAGAAGCGGCTTGGCGTGTGCTTGGAATGAAGCATTTTAGAGTTCAAGTTATTGGTGGTATTATTCTTCACCAAGGTAGAATTGCCGAAATGAAAACTGGTGAAGGTAAAACTTTGGTTGCTACCTTACCTGCTTACCTAAATGCCCTTGAAGGTAAAGGCTGTCATATTGTCACAGTAAATGATTATTTGGCTAGTCGTGATAGGGACTGGATGGGTAAAGTGTATGAATTCTTGGGGCTTTCTGTTGGTTGTATCATCCACGATATGAGTCAAGAAGAAAGAAAAGAAGCCTACAATAGTGATATTACTTATGGAACTAACAACGAATTTGGTTTTGATTATCTTAGAGATAATATGGTAATTTACAAAGAGGAAATGGTTCAACGTGACCTACATTATTGTATTGTCGATGAGGTTGACTCTATATTAATTGATGAAGCTAGAACTCCTCTTATAATTTCTGGTCAAGGTGATGAATCTGTTGATTTATATGTCAGAGCAAGAGATTTTGTCAATACTTTGACCTCAAGAGTTAAGACTGAAGATGAATCTAGTTTTGAGAGATTTAATAGAGAATTTAAAGAAGAAACTGTTGACTATGTAATAAATGAAAAAGATAAAACTTCTACTCTTACAGATAAAGGTATTGCCAAAGCTGAAAAATATTTTGGAGTAGAAAATCTTGCTGATGCTAATAATATGGAACTTTCTCATCATATTAATCAAGCTTTAAAAGCTGAAGGTAATATGAAAAGAGATGTGGATTATGTAGTTAATGAGGATGAAATTGTAATTGTTGATGAATTTACTGGTCGTCTAATGTATGGACGTAGATATTCTGAAGGTTTACACCAAGCTATTGAGGCTAAAGAAGGTTTAAATGTCCGTGCTGAGTCCAAAACTCTTGCTACAATTACATTCCAAAATTATTTTAGGATGTATGATAAGCTTGCTGGTATGACAGGTACTGCCATGACTGAAGAAGGCGAATTTAGGGATATTTATAATATTGATGTTGTAGAAATTCCTACTAATAAACCTGTTATAAGAAATGATGAAAATGACCATATTTATAAAGATGAAGATGCTAAGTTTAAAGCTGTTACTAAAGAAATAGCAGAGGCTAATGAGAAAGGACAACCTGTTCTTGTTGGTACTATTACTATTGACAAATCTGAAGAATTATCTAAATATTTGAAACGTGAGGGAATAAAACACAATGTTTTGAATGCTAAAAAACATAAACAAGAATCAGAAATAGTTGCTCAAGCTGGTAGATTTGGTGCTGTAACAATTGCTACGAATATGGCAGGTAGAGGTACCGATATTGTTCTTGGTGGTAATCCTGAATTCCTTGCTAAAAGAGAACTTCAAAAACAAGGTATGGAAGATGAAATGATAGAATATGCTGATTCGTATTTTAAAACAGAAGATGATGAAATTCTAGCTGCTAGAGAAAAATACCAAGCTTTAGTTCAAAAATTCAAAAAAGAAACTGATGAAGAAGCTCAAAAGGTTAAAGATGCAGGTGGATTGCGTATAATTGGTACAGAAAGACACGAGTCTCGTAGAATTGATAACCAATTGCGTGGTCGTTCTGGTCGACAAGGAGACCCAGGCTCATCTAGATTTTATATTTCTGCAGACGATGATTTAATCAGACTTTTTGCTGGTGATAGATTTAAAGATACTATGGAAAGAATTGATGCACCAGAAGATGAACCAATTGAACATAGAATTTTAACAAGATTAATTGAATCTGCCCAAAGAAAAGTTGAAGGTAATAACTTTAGTATTCGTAAAAATGTATTGAAATATGATGATGTCATGAATAAACAAAGAGAGGTCATCTATAGCGAAAGAAGAAAAGTTTTAGAAGGCGAAGATATCCACTCTGATATAGTAGAAATGAGAAATAGTGTGATTGAAAGTGCTATTGATTTCTATAATAAATTAGATGATAACAACCAAAAACACTTAGATTTTGAGTCAATTAAAATCTTTGGTGTTAGTACATTTGGTTTTGATGAAGATTTCTTAAGAAAACTAGAAGAGCCTAATGCTGAAAAAGTTAAAGAATATATTAAAGAATTAGCTAATGATAAATACGCAGAAAAAGAAGAAGAATTTGGCGAAGAGAAATTTAGAGAAATTGAAAGAGTCGCTCTTCTTCAAAATGTTGATCAAAAATGGATGGATCACATTGATGCTATGGATCAATTGAGAAAGGGAATAGGGCTGCGTGCAGTTGGTCAAACAGACCCTGTAAGAGCATATGCTGAGGAAGGATTTGACATGTTTGAAGCTATGAATGCTTCTATACAAGAAGATACTATTAAAATGCTTTACCATGTAGTTAATCCAGAAGTACAAAGAAAAAGGGTTGCTAAAGAGGTAGAAACAGTAAATCCTGACGACGGCAAACAAAAACCATATGTGAGAAAAAATAAAAAGATTGGACGTAATGACCCTTGTCCATGTGGCAGCGGTAAGAAGTATAAAAATTGCCACGGTAAATTTAAATAATATATAGTTAAGACAGTTCCTATTTTTGAACTGTCTTTTACTTTTTAATACTAAAATTTCTTAATACTGGATTAGTATAAAAAAGAATTTGAGCTCATACTTCAAGTAATAAGATTTTAAAATGCATCATAATAATTACTAAATTATTATAAGGAAGTTTAGGCGTAATATATAATCTTTTGGTTACCAGCAGAATGTGGATTATGCTTGCTATATACTAATACTTAATAAAAAAGTAGTCTACATATTGCAGACTACTATATTTTTACATATCTTTTTCAATTAATTCTTCCGTTTCAAAATCATATTCATAACTTATGTCTTGGGTTTTATTAGTATATTCTAATTCAACTTTTAATTTTCCATCGTCTTCTGTTAGTTTATACTCGTTTAAAATATAACTGTCAGCAACGTCTGCGTCAGTCTTTTCGATAAATTTATCAATTTCTTTTAGCATTTCTTTTGAAATCTCTATATTATTTTTTTCGTCAAGTTCTATTGCTTCTTTTTCATCTTTAATTACAGATGCATCCTCTGTGTTAATAGCTGTTTCATATTCGTTTTCGTCATCATAAGCTTTGATTTTATACACTGGTTTGTCATTTTCTTCTGTCAATTCAAAAGCTCTAATTTTTGCATTTTTATGCGATTCTAAAAATTTATCGTAAGCTTCTTCTCTAGAAACAGTAGGTGCAGGGCTAGCATCTTTGGCATTTTCAGTGACTGAGGCATTTTGTTCTGCATTGGCTGGGGTTTCTAAATTGCCTTCAACTTTAGTGTTATCGTTCATAGTGTTTGTGGTTGTTTTATTTACATTGGCTCCATCTTTGTTACAAGCAGATAAAACTAATGCTGAACTAATTGCAATTGCGGTCAATAATTTTTTAATCATTTTTATTCCTCCGTTTTAAAATTGCTTTATTTTCTTTATTATAAATTTTTTTACCCATTGAAATTAAAAATAAACTTTTTTTATGCTATCAAATGCGCTCAGTTATGATATAATATTTTTAACGGAAAAATAATTGTACTTTTATGTAATTCATGAAAACATTTTAGTAGAAAATTTAATATTTTAGGAGGGAATTATGGATCTTAAAAATACTAAAAAATCACTTAGTAATTTAGTTTATTTAGATCTAAAAGAAAAAATACTTACTAATGAGCTACTACCTGGCAATAAATTAATTGAGATGGATATAGCTAAAGAATTAGGGGTCAGTAGAACTCCTGTGAGAGAAGCCCTTAAAAAGCTTGAAGATGATGGTTTAGCTAAAAACTTCCCAAGAAAATCTTATTTGGTTTCCAAAATTTCAATGAAAGAGGCCAAAAATTTATACATAGTTAGGGAAGCTTTGGAACCATTAGCGGTAGGACTTTTAGCAGAAAAAGGGTTAAATGGAAGAACTAAGTATTTTGAAGAGATAAATGAAAAACTTGCTAAAGAAATAGAAAAAGAAGATTCAAATGATATTCAAAATCTAATTATTGAGTGGAATATTGCTCTTGTTAGCTCATTGAACAACGAAATATTAAGAGAAGTTATGATTATGGTCAATAATAGACTATACAGATTTGGAAATTTTATATTTAGAGATAAAAACAATTTAAAAGTTCATTATGAAAATTTACAAAAGGTTTTTAATTGTATAAAAGAACAAAAATCTGATGAAGCAAAACAAGCAAGTATTGAAATGATAGAAAACATTTACAAAATGTTTGAATCACAAGTAGACTATAAAATGTTTAGAAATTAAAAAAACACTTGACACAAGTGTTTTTTTTTAATATAATTATTTTCGTTGTAAAGTTAAAGTAAAAAATAATTTACACGTACCTTTAGCTCAGATGGTAGAGCAACTGACTCTTAATCAGTGGGTCCAGGGTTCGATTCCCTGAAGGTGCACCATAAAAAAAGCTGTAATTGTGACTGTTACAGCTTTTTTTCTTTATATTCTATTACTTAAATTTGTGAAAAAATGTTTTATATTTTTTTAGAATCTTTTCATTTTATTTATTGGTAGCTTTATTGCTTTGAGAATTACGCTATTGTAAATTAATTACAATCATTCTTTTCTTTAAATAAGAGTATTTTTTATGGTTAAAGTGTTATAATTATATAAGGATTAAACGGTTTTTTAAATTATTGCTTAATTTTGTTAAGTTTTGAGAAGTTGGTGAATGGTTAATGAGTAATGCTATAGGTCTTTTTGATAGTGGGGCAGGTGGACTTTCTGTTCTAAAAAAAGCCATAGATAGAATACACAATAAAAATTTCGTATATCTCGGCGACACAAAAAGAATGCCATATGGAGTTAGAAGTCCTGAAGAAATTAAAAATTTTACCATTGAAGCTATGGGCTTTTTACAAGATAAAGGTGTGGATTTATCTGTCATTGCTTGTAATACAGCTACATGTCATGGACTAGATGCTTCACAAAATAGATATGATTATCCAATTCTAGGTATAATCAGTTGGGGCAGTATTGATTCAGTTAAGGTAACTCATAATAGAAAAATAGCTTTAATTGGAACAGAGTCTACTGTTAAGAGTAAAGTTTATGATAATACCATAAAAAGTTTAGATTCGGGGATTGAACTTAGATCAATTGCCTGTCCAGATCTTGTTCTCGCAGTTGAACGAGGTGAATTTGAAGAAAAGCATATGGAAAAAATTATCAGAAATCATTTAAATGAATTTGGTGATTTTGATTATGATACCATAATATTGGGATGTACGCATTTTCCAGTAGTTAAAGATTCATTTAAAAAGATTTATAAGAAAGATAATAGAAATGTAAAAATAATCAATCCAGCTCATCTATCAATAGAAAGAGCAATGGAGATTTTGTCAATAGAAAAGGATAATGAACCTATTGATAATAGGACTATTGATTTTTACATTACTGGCGATGTAGAGGCTTTTAAACATACATTAAATCAAGTATTAGACTTGAATGGATTTAAGCTTTCTTTTCATCAAGTAGATTTAAGTAGTTTTGATAAATATTTGAAAAAATAAAATGTGTGATAATTAAACTAGATAGTTTTTTTATCACACATTTTATTTTTTTGATAAATTGTTAACCTAAAAGTATTGTAAAGTATATGTAAATATGTTAACGTTATACTAATGACAGATTTATTTCACATTAAAGGAGGTTATAATATGACTTTTGAAAATATTGACGGTATTTTTACAATAAAAACTGATAGTACAATGACTCTTGCTTTGGCGGTTATTTTACTATTAGTGGGATATGGACTTAAAAACAGAGTTAAGTTTTTAGAAAAATATTGTATACCAGCTCCAGTAATTGGAGGATTTTTATTTATGTTTATCACTTGGGGAGGACATATATCAAATTCTTTTGCCTTTGAGTTCGAAAACATTTTCCAAGATACCTTTATGTTAGCATTCTTTACTACTGTAGGACTTGGAGCAAGTTTTGCTCTGCTAAAAAAAGGTGGGAAAGCACTTATTATTTATTGGCTAGTATGTGGCGTTGTATCAATACTGCAGAATACAATCGGAATGGTAATTTCTAAAATTGTGAATTTAGAATCACCATATGCACTTTTGTCTAGTGCAATTTCTATGATAGGAGGACATGGAGCTGCTCTTTCTTATGGAGATACATTTGCCAAAATGGGTTATGAGACTGCACCATTAGTGGGTGCTGCTGCAGCGACTTTTGGACTTATATCAGCAGTGTTAATAGGAGGTCCTCTTGGTAGAAGGCTAATTGAAAAAAATAATCTATCTCCAGATACTTCCGATGAAATTTATGATGATAGCTTATTTGAAATAAATGCAGCTTCAGCAACAAAATCTACAGAGCTTGACATTATAAAAAATGTAGCAGCGATTATAATTGCTATGGCACTTGGTACAATAATTTCTGCACAAATAAGTAAAATCATAAATATGGATTTTCCTACTTATGTAGGGGCAATGTTTGTTGCAGTTATTCTTAGAAATTTAAATGAAAAATTTAAATTCTATAAGTTTGATTTTGCTTTAGTTGATGGCATAGGAAATGTTATGCTAAATTTATATTTATCACTTGCACTAATGACTTTAAAACTTTGGGATTTGGCAGGATTATTGGGAGGAGTACTACTGGTTGTAATGTGCCAAGTTTTATTTATATCTCTGATGGCATATTTTGTAGTATTTAAAATATTGGGCTCTGATTATGATGCAGCCGTTATGTGTGCAGGAATGTGTGGTCACTCATTAGGAGCAACCCCATCTGCTATAGTAAATATGACGGCAGTAAACGAGAAATACGGAATGAGTAGAAAAGCTATGATGATTGTTCCAATAGTAGGAGCGTTTTTAGTAGATATAATTTATCAACCACAAACTATTATCTTTATAAAAACTTTTGTGGAGGGAGCAAGCAAATATATTAACTAATTTTTAGAATCTGTCATTTTATTGAAGGGAACATTGGATGTTCTCTTTTTTAATGCTAGGATTTAATTTTACTTATTTATACAGAATAAATACTCTATAGAAAGATTTCTCACTACACAAGTACACGGAGATTCTAATTTTTAATATTTTCTGCTCTTGTAGTTTAAGAGTTAAAATTTTATTCACTTATCATTATTTATAATTTTTTTATCATAATAGTATATTATCTATATAATGAAATAATATAATTGCTATAATATAATAATTTGTGTTATTAAAAAATTTTTGGGTAATAATTTTTATGTGAAGATAGTTTGTATACCACCTATTTAAAAAAGGGGGTTGTAGATGTTAGAAAATGAATTTCATTTTAGTATATTGCGATGTTTTAATAAATCTAACCAGCATATAATAAAGGCAATTAGTCCTTTAAATTTATGTTTTGGGCAACCAAAAATATTGGAGTATTTGTTAGAAAATGATGGAGCAAAGGCAATTGATATTGCTGATGGTTGTGCACTTGATAAGTCAACTGTAGCAGGCCTTATACTTCGCATGGAAAATATGAATTTAATTGAAAAAAGAGAAAATAAAGAAGATGCTCGTTCAAAGAATATTTATTTGACAGATAAAGGAAGAAAAAAATCTCAAGAAGTAAAAGAAATTGTTAAAAAAGTAGATGATAAAGCAATGAAAGACTTTAGTGAAGAGGAAAAGACTCTGTTTATTAATATGTTAAATAGGATAATAGATAATTTAAGTGATTGATTTTTTGGAGATAAAAAGATGAATAGAAAAGTTAAAGGATTTAGAACAACAGATGGTGCAGGAGTAAGTCTTGTCAGAGTATTGGGTAATCAAACAGTAAAAGAATTTGATCCAATTTTAATGCTTGATTCGTTTGATAGTACTAACCAGATGATTACACAGCGGGTTTTCCTCTTCATCCACACAGAGGAATAGAAACAATATCATATATCTATAAAGGACAAATGGTACACAAAGACACTTTAGGAAATGAAGATGGCATTTCTGATGGTGAGGTTCAGTGGATGAACTCAGGTTCTGGAATTCAACATGCAGAGTCATTGCCGGAGTCAGAAAGGATGCTAGGAGTACAACTATGGCTTAATTTACCTCAAAAAGAAAAGATGAGTAAGCCAAGTTACCACAGTATTAAAAATGCAGATATTGAAGAGATAGAATTTGATGGTGGATATTTAAGGCTATTAGCTGGTAAATATAAAGATAGTGAAGGCTTTAAAGGAGAACATCTACCAATGAATTATTATGATATTCATTTAAACGAAAATGCATAATTTACAGTAGATACCAAAGAATATGATTCTGTTATGATTTTCACTTTAATAGGTGATGTCTATGTAGAAGGAGAACTTATAGAAGAAAAAACTGCTGCAAAACTTTCAAACGGGGATACACTTACTATAAAAAATACAGATAAAAAAGCACAAGTTTTATTTGTAAGCTCTAAGACATTAAACGAAGATATAGCCTGGGCAGGCCCAATTGTAATGAATACAGAAGAAGAACTTAGGACTGCTTTTGATGATTTGAGAAATGGAACTTTTATTAAAGAAGAAATAGAATTTGATGCATAATTATAAAAAGTTTAGAGTCCGTAGTTAAGTATTTAAAATGGAGGCTTTATGAAAGTAAAAAATTTCGAAGGATTAAAAGAGGCTATTAGAAAAAATGAAAGTACTATAGAATTGGAAAATTCCATAAGTGTACCAGAAAGTTTGCATCTAAATAAAGGGCAAAAAATTTTAGCAACTAAAGATGATATTTTTCTAAGTTTTATAAATGGAGATGGCATAGCAATTGCAGGAGATAATGAAGTCTCAAACTTAGCTATTCAAACAGCTCCAAATAGAAGAGTCATCTTTATAGATTCAAGCGAAGATGATTTGGGAGATATAATTTTTGCAGATGCTCGTGCATTTGCTGAAAAACCACTTAAGTATGGAGTAAGTATTTACGAGGGAGCACTCACTGTTTATAATTTCAATCCAAAAGAAGGCAGTTTGATAACTCTAGATGCTCAAAATATAAAAATTGGTCGGAAAAAAGCACCAGTGATTGGAAGTGGAATTTTAATTTCCGGATTTAATGATGAAGTAGGAAAAGTAGAAATTAATAAGCTATCTACTTCAGATATATATTCCAATGGAATGATACCAACAGGACAGCCCGATCTAATAACCGGTGGCATATTTATATCATATGGAGCCCATGCAAATGAAATCATATCTGAGGGTTCTGTTACAACATATGGCACTAATGATATGGTATTGGATGTATGGGTAACTGTGGATAAATGGAAAGTTGAAGGAAAGATTACAAGTTTTGGGCCAAGTGTCATTGGATTTGTCAACTTTGGAACAGTTAAAAGTTTTGTGGCCAAAGAATCTATAAAAACTTTTGGATTAGGTGCAAGAGGATTTAACCAATATGATGGAACTATAGAAGATGCATTCTTTGAGGAAATAATAACTGAAGGCGATGGATCTATTGGAATGCAATTTTCAAGACCAGTTGGAAAAATAAAAATAGGGAAAAATATATCGACAAAAGGTTCAACTGGCAAGACTCTTGTAAAAGGAGAAATAAAAGAATTGGCAGCAGATGGAATTAGTGTTTTAAAAGATGCTGTAATAGATGAGTTAGTAATTGGTGGAGACATAGTCACTCATGGAGATGAAGTTGTATCTTACCATATTGACAATGGGAAGTGAAAAGTTTAAAAATAAATGGTGAAATTTTAACCAAAGGTAATAATTCCCAAAAAGTAGTAATTGAAAATAATGGTAAAACTGATACCAAAAATATTGAAAAATATATTAATTAAATTTGGAGGAATAGAATGAAAATAGGTTTATTAGTAGGTTCACTTAGAAAAGAATCATGGAACAAAAAAGTGGCACAAGTGGTGCAAAAATTATTTTCTGAAGATATAGAAGTAAATATGATAGATATATCTTATTTACCATTTTATAACGAAGATTTAGACGGCGAAAATCCCATTGACGAATACAAAAAAATAAGAGAAGAAATAGGAAAATATGATGGATATATGTTCTTCACACCAGAATATAATAGATCATATGCACCAGCCATCAAAAATGTAATAGATATAATATCAAAAAACCCAACAGGTAATCTTTGGAATGGAAAACCAGCAGCAGTATTTAGTGCATCAATTGGACAATATGGGGGAATGGGTGCAAACTTTGCCTTAAGACAACCTCTAGTGTGTGTAAATCTAATACCAATGCAAAGACCAGAAGTTTATTTAGCAACAATTGACAAACTATTTGATGGAAATGGAAATATTGATAAGAACACAGAAGCTTATTTACAAACTGCTGTAAATGAATTTATAGAACATGCAAAAAAAATTATAGGATAATATATAGCCCTTAACTTTTAGTTAGGGGTTTTTTATACAATAAAAACAAAATAAATAGCGTGAAATAGTTTACAATATATATAATAGTAGTTAAGATATAGCTAAAATACGATAAAGATTTACATTGAAAGAAATAATAGAAATATGCAAACGTTTAAAAATTTTAAGTTATCGATTCTATATAATAATTTTAAGGAGGAAGGTAAATGAAAAAATCTACCGTAAATACTTTATGTGTGATATTAATCCTATTGGTGGGAGTTGTTGGATGCAGCAAAAAACCTAAAAATGATAATAATGTCACAAATAATAAAGAAATGAGTTCTACAGAAAAAACAGAAAATAATATATCTTCTAATACCAATGAAAATGGTACACAAGTAGTAGATGAAGATATAGAAGATACTGTAGAATATGCAAAAGCAGGATTTAGCGGTGAGAGAAATGCAAGTTTTGATGAAAGTGAAGATGGCACTAAATTAGAAAATTTTAAAGTAGAACTTATCAAAGATAGTCCAGAATTTAAAGGCAGCATAACTGATTATACTTATGAATATAAAGATAAGAAATATAAAGGTGATTTAAAGGTTGATTATACTGGAGGAACTGAAGGTAATTATTACGCTACTTATACAGGAGAACTGAACGAAGTTTGAAATTAATTAAAAATCCAAAATATTGATTGAATTTTAAATATTGATACTTTGAAATTAAAAATAAAATTTTACTTTGTTTAACAGCCGAGGCGGGGTATTTATTTTTATTTTTAATTGGATTTTGATTTGTCTATTTTAAATAGATATTAGTATTAGTAAATATAATTTGTAATTTAGCTATATGTTTATAATTGCCCATATTAAACCCCCTAATCTATTTAAAGCTTAGGGGGTTAGCACAAAGTGAGTGTGGGCGATTTTTAATTTTATTTTAACTATAATTTTTCTCGTATATCAATCTTAGACCCTCAAGGCCTAAATTTTCATCTACAATTAGTTTATAACTATCTTGTTTTAATAATAGTTTTGCAAATATACCCGTAATTATAATTTTTATTTTTGATTTATCTAAATTATATTCTCTAAAAATATCGTCCAAAATACCTAAAATGCTATTTTTATATCCATAGTATAAGCCCGATTGCATGGCTTTTATTGTACTATTGCCAAGCACAGAGTTGGCACTTACTATTTCAACTTTAGGAAGTTTTGATGTTTCTGCAAACAGGGATTTTTGCCACAAGTCTATTCCAGGCACAATTAACCCCCCGATAAACTCTCTTTTTTCATTAATTAAATCAATTGTAGTTATTGATGATGCTGAAATAATTATTATATTCTTGTCATATTTAGAAATAGCCGATACGCCTCTTGTTATCCTGTCGGAGCCTACTTCTTTTGGATTTTCGCATTTAACATTTAAACCAGTTTTTAATCCAGCTGATACGATAATTGGTTCTCTTTTAATCAAGTATTTTGACACATCTTGATAGACAGGGAGTAGTTCAGGAACTACGCAAGATATGATAATATCATTGATATTTTTTATTACTATATTTCTGTCCAAAAGCATTAATTTCAAAATCAATGCAATCTCGTCAGCTGATTTTGAACGATCAGTTTTTAAAGAAAAATACGAAATTAATTTTAAATTTTTATTATTTTCACTAGAATAAATACCAAATGTCGTAAATTTATTTTCTAGATCAATAGCAAGTAACATTTTAACCTCTTCTCGATTTTAAAGCTCTAATAACAGCAGTTGTTATTATAATAGAAAGCACTGCTTCGGGTATACCTGATGTTATAGACACTCCTAATATTGCAGATTTAGCTTGTTCTAGCGGAATGTTTAAAGCTTTTACATATTTTTCGGCATATATAACATAGATGCCACCCAACACTAATATTGTATTTGTCATAGATCCTACAAAAGCACCTAGAGCAATTGGAAAATCTTGTTTAGTTGTTTTTAACGAATAAACAAACAAGCCAATTGATAATGCTATTAATATTCCCACAAAAGTTATATTTAAAGGACTAGCTCCTGTAGTGATATTTTTATACATCAAAAATGATAAAAATCCAATAATTGCAATCCACAAAATTTGAGTTAAACCTTTTAAATTTTTATCTGAAACTTTCTTTAAAGCAATATAACTATAATAGGAAGTTATGCCTATCAAGATTCTTGGCACAACAGATATTAATGGATTATAAAAAACAAATGCTACGGGACTTGCATTTCTAAGTATTGCATTTAAAAGCGAAAACACTCCAAAAATTAGCCCTACCATAGCTCCTACTATTGGACCCTCAGCAATGGCAGCTACAATAACAGGAATATGCATTGTAGTGGGATTAATAAGACCCATTGGTATTATACCAAGAGGAGTCAATCCAAGCACCATAGTTATGGCACCAAGCATTGCTGAAATTACAAGCTTTCTATTCTTACTAGTTGTTCTGTTCAATTTTTCCCTCCGATACAGTTCATAAAAGATACTGTTCAAATTTAAATAATATTATTATAACTAACTAGACCACCAGCGTCTTTTGCACTATATACTGCATTAGCTATAGAACGAGATATGCTTTTAGCTGCCAACATACCAACTAAATTTACATCACTATCGATATCGCCTTTAGCTATTGTAAAGATAGTATCTCCATCTTGCATTGTATGAACTGGATTTATGCTTCTTGCATAACCATCATGAGCCATTTGTGAGACCTTATTACAATTTGCTTTAGTGAGTTTTGCATTCGTTGCTACAACTGCAATAGTCGTGTTGCAAGCAGTCACCTTGTTATTATAACCATTAAAGTTATTTTCGTAAAGTGTAGTAGTAGATAAATGTTTGGAGTTTTCTCTATCATATACACCCGCGATTCTCTTTGACTTTTCATAATCATATATATCTCCAAGAGCATTTAAGGCAACTATAGATGAAACAATTAAATCTCCTACTTTAAGCGATGATTGTCCTATTCCAGTTTTCATTGCAAAATTATTTCCTTTAATTTTACCAACACTTGCACCGCAACCTGCACCAAAATTGCCCATTGTTTTATCCACTGAACTTGCATTTTTGGAGGCAAGATATGCCATATCTTTGTCGGGCCTTATTTTGGAGTCTCCAATAGCGAGATCAAATAAAACTGCGCCGGGAACAATAGGTACAATTCCAACGCCAACATCAAAACCCTTGCCAATTTCTTCAAGATACTTCATCACTCCACCGCCTGCATCAAGTCCATAGGCAGAGCCTCCAGTTAAAAATATACCATGAACTTTTTCCACAAGATTTTCTGATTTTAAAAGATCAGTTTCTCGAGTGCCAGGTCCTGCACCTCTTACATCAACTCCACCAGTAAAACCATCTTCACAAAGAATTACACTTACTCCAGTAAGAGCATCTAAATTTTCAGCATGCCCAAGTTTAACTCCATCTACATCTGTCAAATATCCTTTATACATATGCCCTCCTTATATATTAATTAGATAATATCATAGAATTGTAAAAAATAAATACTTTTTAGTAAATGCAAAGGATAAATATTGTCTAGGTTAATTTTTTAAGAAAATGGATGATAATTAAAACTAACAAGAAGTCCTGCCACAAAAATGGGCAGGACTAAATATTATTTTTTTCTTTTTTCGTTGACAGATGTTATTTTATCCTTAAAAGTATAATCTTTGTCGCGTCTATCGTCAATTTTTATCACTGAATAGACTCTATTGGCACCTTTTTCAAATACAGATTCTTGCATTTTTTGTATTACGTCATATAAAACGCCAATATCATCGTGACTTAAAACTGTACCCATCGGATTTAATTCATAACTAAGTCCTTCTATATAACCTATAGAGTCAAGTGCACCTGCTATATATTTACTAACAGATGTATTTTGTGTACCAATTGGCACAAGTGTCAATTCTGCTACTGCCATATCTTCCTCCTTAATCTGTAATTTTTGGTAAATTTAAATTCTTCTTTACAGCTATTAGTCTAACAATTAATACTGTTAAAAAGCAAATAATTAGGGAAATATCAGTTGGCACAAAATGCCTAACTATTAAAAATACGAATGAACCAAGTATACACGCTCCTGCATAAATTTGTTCTCTAAATATAAAGGGAACTGAGCCAGATAACACATCTCTTATGGCACCACCGCCAACACCTGTGACAGTCCCTACAAAAACAAGTAGAAATTTTTCTTCATGCCCTACACTAATAGCGGTGGCAATACCTGTGATTGTAAAAGAAGCCAGTCCGATAGTGTCGGATATTGTCATAATTTTACTTAAGTGATTGATTAATTTTTTGTCAATTTTGTCAGTTTTTATGTAGAGTATTAAAAAAACTAATAGTGAAGATAAGGTTGCAATTATTGCATTAGTGGAATTTTGGAACATATTTGGTGGTGTTATCCCCAGTACTAAATCTCTTATAAATCCACCCCCTAGTGCTGTAACTATTCCCAAAACGAGCACACCCAATACATCCATATTCTTTTTGGCGCCAAACAATGCTCCTGAAATTGCAAAGGCAATTGTACCTATGATGTCAAAAATTGAGTTTAAGTCAAAATAGTTGTTCATAATAAATAAATTATATCAAATAAATAATATTATTGAACTTATTTGTCAAAAATTAAAAAATATTATTGTTTTTTGCTATAATGATAATATTGGAGGTATTTATGAGCATTTTATTGAGAAATATTTCTTTTCTAGATATAGAAGAGGAGAGAATAGTTGACAACATAGATATTTTTATTGAAGAAAATAAGATTTCTAAAATTGACAAAAATTTAGATGTAGACGCAAGTGAAATATTTAATGGAGAAAATAAACTAGTGACACCAGGTTTTATTAATTCTCATACACATCTAGGAATGAGCTATTTTAGAAATTATGCCGATGATTTAAATTTGATGGACTGGTTAAATAATGAAATTTGGCCAATTGAAGCAAAATTAAACAGTGAAGATATTTATTATTCTTCACTTTTATCAATAGTAGAAAATATAAAATCGGGCGTTACGACTTTTTGTGATATGTATTATGAAATGGACAAAGTTGGAGATGCTTTAATAGAAAGTGGAATGCGTGGTGTACTTACTAGAGGTTTAACTGATATCGACGGCAAAGGTAGTGAAAAATTAGAAGAAATTGACAAGCTATACAATAATTATCACAATAAATCTAATGGCAGAGTGAGGGTTTATCCTGCTCCACACGCTATATATACTTGTAGTGAAGAATTTTTGAAAGAGATTTCTAAAAGAGCAAAAGAAAGATATGACGGTATTATTCATATGCATCTGTCAGAAACACTAACTGAAGTCGAAAACTGTTTAAATCTTCATGGTATGACACCAATTAAATATGTTGATAGTATTGGAATGCTTGAAAATCACATTATAGCTGCACATTGTACACATATTACGGACGAAGAAATAGATTTAATAAAAGATAAAAAATTTTATCCGGTATATAATCCTAGTTCTAATTTAAAGCTTGCAAGTGGTTTTACACCAATTCAAAAACTAATTGATAATGGAGTTAGCGTGGCAATGGGCACTGACGGTGATTCATCTAATAACAATCAAGATTTAATTGAAGAAATGCACATTGGTAGTATCGTCAATAAAGCGGTCGAAATGAATGAAAAAGCTGTTAAGGCAATTGAAATTTTAAAAATGACTACTATAAATGGAGCTAAAGCGATGGGCTATGACAATCTTGGTTTAGTAAAAGAAGGCTACTTAGCAGATTTAGCAATTTTTAATTTAAATTCTAATTCATTTACACCACGTAATAATTTAATTTCTTCACTGGTATATTCTGCTAATTCCGCAGATGTTTCTTCTGTGATAGCAGATGGTAAATTCATCATGAAAGATAGACAAGTTTTAAGACTTGATGAAAATAAGCTTAGAAGAATAGTTAACGAGAGATGGGAAGATATCAAGAGTAGATAAATGAATGTAAAAAAAATTTTGAAATTTTTGATTAAAATATTAATTCTATTTGCCAGTATTTTTGTTTTAACATACGGTTTTCTGTTTTTATTTTCGATTGTTTTTTATGGTAAAACTTATTTTTACAGTGATTGGGAAAATTCTAATCTAGTGTTTTTACTTGGCACTTGTGGGCAACTTTTGTCGGTTTTTTTATTTTTAAAATTTATTATAAAAAAACCTTTAGAGTATATTTTTTATAAAAAATATAATTTATTTAAAAATATTGGGCAAGGTCTCTTTTGGGGTTTCTTTCAGATAACGGTTTTTGTTTTAATTGCACTGGCATTTAATTTTATTTATTTTAAAAGCTTTGATTGGAATAATTTTAATTTTATTTTTATTTGTTATTTTATAGCATTTTTTATTCAGTCAACATCTGAAGAAGTTTTAATTAGAGGGCTATTAACTAGATTTCTATTAGAAAAATTTGGCAAAAAAGTAGCTATTTTTGTACCTGCAATTGTGTTTGGATTGATGCATCTTTTTAACAACTCGGTGACTTTAATTTCAACTTTAAATACAATGCTAGTGGGAATATTTTTTGCGTTGCTTTTGTTTTATACAAAAAATATTATGTTTGTTAGTGGAGTACATGCTGCTTGGAATTTTTCAATGGCATTAATATATGGTCTGCCTGTGAGCGGCTTTAATGGTTTTAATAGCTTAATTAGTTTTAATATTTTAAACTCACATATCGTTGATACTAATTATGGACCTGAAGGAAGTATAATTGTAACAATAATTGAAATAATAAGTATAATAATTATAATGATTTTGGGAAATAGAAGGAAGGAATTAATAAATGGATAAGAAGATAGTATATAGTGGGATACAACCGTCTGGTTCTCTTACTATAGGAAATTATATTGGAGCATTAAAAAACTTTATAGGTTTGCAAGAGGATTACAATTGCCTTTATTGTATCGTAGATATGCATGCGATAACCGTGGATCAAGAACCTAAAAATCTTAGGAAAAACACTTTAGATGTGTTGGCCCTTTACTTAGCAGCAGGCCTTGACCCAGAAAAAAGTATAATTTATATCCAGTCTCATGTGCATCAACACGCCGAACTTGCTTGGGTACTTAATACTATAACAGGTTTAGGTCAACTTCAAAGAATGACACAGTTTAAAGATAAATCCAAAAAATATTCTGATGTGAGAGCAGGACTTTTAAATTATCCTGTGTTAATGGCAGCAGATATTTTATTATATAACACAAGCCTTGTGCCAGTTGGAGAAGATCAAAAACAGCATTTAGAAATAACTAGAGATATTGCACAAAGATTTAACTCGAGATACTCTGAAACATTCACAATACCTGAGGTATTTACTCCAAAACTTGGTGCTAGAATAATGTCTTTAAAAGAGCCAGAATTTAAGATGAGTAAATCTGATACAAATAAAGATGCTTATATATTACTTCTTGATTCAGAAGATGCTACAAGAAAGAAGATAAAAAGAGCAGTAACAGACTCCACTGGCAACTTTAGATATTCAGATGAACAACCTGGTCTTAAAAATTTGATAAATATATATTCTTCATTTTCAGATTTAAGTGTAGATGAAATAGTCGATAAATATCAAAATTTAGGATATGGTGAATTTAAAGAAGACTTGGGGGAAGTTGTTGTAGAAGGTCTTAGACCTTTAAGAGAAAGATACAAAGAAATAAGAAGTGATAAAGAATACTTAGAGAAAGTTTATAAAGACGGAGCAGAAAAGGCTAGCTATTTGGCTAATAAAATGCTTAGAAAAGTATATAAGAAAGTTGGATTTATTCCTAGATAATAACAAATTAAGGGCTGACCTTTTTAAAAAACCATGATACAGTTTAGTTGATTAGATAGATGTAGTTTATATTTTAGGAGGTATTTATGATGAAGAAAGTAGTTTGTTCGATAGTTGCACTGATTTTGTTAATTATGACTCCGGTATATGCTAAAGAGAATATTGAATTAGATAGGATAAATGATCTATATATGGGACAGAGCCATAATGATATGGATTTAGAAAATCTGGTTAACTCTGAAAATATTGTATTTGATTCGAACTTCGATAAAGATATTTTCTTAAATGATAATAACTCTGCAGTTGCGATAGGGTTAATAGAATTGGAAGATGGACAAGAACAAATTAGAAGCTTTAATAATGAGTCATTAAAATCCTACGCTATTGCAAAGGCTTCTGTTACTGCTGGATTATGGTCGGGTTCTTTCTTACATTTAAATTATGATGTATATGCCTCCTCAAGTGTATTGATGAGCTCAACTTGTAGAGTTGAGTTATATACGACTAACGGTAAATTTATAAAGGGATTTAATATGGCTGCCTCATCAAGTAGTGCAACGGACCACCTAAGTGTTACTCATAGTATAGGTGGATTAGAGAATTATAATAAGGTTAAAGTAGTTATTAAGGATGCCTTTGCATTATCTAACAATGGGAAAACTTATCCTTTACCGATAAGAATTAGTAGTTTTATTGCATCTAGATAATAGCAGAATATGAAAATATATTATTTATAATGGATTAAACTTTTCTAATTAGTTGGTATTTTAATTTTAATTATATAAGGAGGAAATAATATGAAAAAAGGAATAATTGCTCTTGTCATTATAATTATTTTTGGTACTTTATTTTATAATAACAAAACAAAAGTTGAAAAAACTGAAGAATCTGCTTCTGCTATTGGTATCATAGAAGGTGTGGATGATGAAGTAAAAAGTAGCGAAGTACAAAAAGAAGATTTAGTTAGTTTTGAAGAGATAGTAAAGTCAGAGGATGTAGTTTTTGATAAAAATATAAATAAAAAGAATTTTACTGAAGATAAACCAAATTCAGTAAATGCCTTTGGATTTTATGATGCAGAAGATGATAAAAATGCAGTGGTAAAAGCGACTATAATATTTAATAAGGTAGATGGAGGACAAAATATCGACTTTGAAGTTTATTCAAGTACTAATGAGCTTCTTGGTGTTGTTGCAACGCTCAGGTTAGTTGATGAGAATGGAAATGAAAAAAATATAAATATTGAAGCAAATTCTGAAAATCCAACAGAAATTTTGAAAAACAATTATATAGAAAAGATAGAAAGTTCTAAAAAATTAACTGTTGATATTTCAAATATTTTTGTAAAAACTTCTAAAGGGAAGTCTCCTTTAGTTCAAATAGATGAGTTGACAGTAACTAATAATTGACAAATTACGGTTTTATTTTTATAATATAGTTAATTTTATATGGCATAGAGAAGAGGAGTAGTTGCAACTGATCTATAGAGAGATGTTGGGTGGTGAGAAACATCGTTTAAGTACAATGAAGGTTGCTTTTTAGCTTAATGCTTGGCATTACGTTAATCGCGTTAAAGATTTTAAGTGTTTATTTATGATAAAAATTAAGGTGGTACCGCGTCTTTCGTCCTTAGGATGAAGGACGCTTTTTTAGTATTAGAACATAAAATTGGGAGGTAAAATGAAAGAATTAAATAAAACTTATACACCAAAAGAGTTTGAAGAAAAAATTTATGATTATTGGATGGAGAATGATTTTTTCAGAGCAGAAGTTGATGAAAACAAGAAGCCGTATACAATTGTCATGCCACCTCCAAATGTAACTGGAAATTTACACATGGGGCATGCACTAAATAATACAATACAAGATATTTTAATTAGAACAAAAAGAATGCAAGGATATTCTGCACTTTGGATACCAGGAACTGACCATGCATCTATTTCTACTGAGTCAAAAGTAGTTGAAAAATTAAAAAATAAAGGAATATCTAAAGAAGATATAGGTAGAGAAAAATTCTTGGACGAAGCTTGGGACTGGACACATGAATATGGGGGCAATATTGTAAATCAATTAAAAAAGCTAGGTATTTCATGTGATTGGTCAAGACAAAGTTTTACGCTTGATGAAAAATTATCTAAAGCAGTTGAAGAAGTATTTATTGAATTATACGAAAAGAGTTTAATTTATAGGGGAAATAGAATAATCAATTATTGTCCTTCTTGTGAAACATCTATATCTGATGCAGAAGTAGAACATATTGAACAAGATGGTTTTATTTGGCATTTTAAATATCCTTTTGCCGACAGGGATGGTGGAATTGAAATTGCTACAACTCGTCCTGAAACAATACCTGGTGATTTGGCAATTGCTGTAAACCCAGAAGATGAACGCTACAAAGATTTAATTGGAAAATATGTTTTAGTTCCTATTATGAACAACAAAAAAATCCCTATCATTGCCGATGAATATGTAGATATGGAATTTGGTTCTGGTGCTGTAAAAATAACACCTTCCCATGACCCCAACGACTTTGAAATTGGTACTCGCCACAATCTTGGTCAATATATTATTATGGATGGCAAGGGTTATTTAAATGAAAATGCAGGTTCTTATGCAGGTCTTGAAAGATTTGACGCTAGAGAAAGAATAATTCAAGATTTTGAAGAATTAGGTTTATTTTTGGGCAAAAAACATCATCACAACGCTATTGGCCACTGTGAAAGATGTAAAACTGTCATCGAACCTTTGATTTCAAAACAGTGGTTTGTAAAAATGGAGCCCCTTGCGAAACCTGCTTTGGAAGAATATAGAAAAGGAAATCTCAGAATAATTCCTGAAAGATTTGGCAAAGTTTATGAAAACTGGCTGGAAAATATTAGAGACTGGAATATTTCAAGACAGCTTTGGTGGGGACATAGACTTCCTGTTTGGTATTCAGATACAGATGATGAAATTGTGGTTTCAAGAACAGACCCTTCTAACACAAAAGGGCATGAAAATAAAACTTATACTCAAGATGAGGATACTTTAGATACTTGGTTTTCTTCTGCACTATGGCCATTTTCAACAATGGGTTGGCCTGAAAACACTGCTGAGCTCGATTATTTTTATCCGACTAATGTTTTAGTTACTGGTTATGATATTATTTTCTTCTGGGTAATTAGAATGGTATTTTCTGCTCTTGAACAAACTGGCAAACTACCATTTACTGACGTTTTATTAAACGGACTTGTGCGTGACGACCAAGGCAGAAAAATGAGTAAATCACTTGGCAACGGTATTGATCCACTGGATATAATAAAAGATTATGGTGCTGACGCGTTGAGATTTACTCTAGTAACAGGCAATACTCCAGGAAATGATATGAGATTTTACACTAAAAGAGTTGAAGCTAACAGAAATTTTGCCAATAAACTTTGGAATGCAACAAGATTTTTGATGATGAATTTAACTGATGATTCAATTGATTCTAATTTTGATACAGAAAAGCTATTATACCAAGATAAATGGATAATATCTAAACTTCAAAGAACAATAAAATCTATAACGGAAAAAATTGATAAATACGAAATTGGACTTGCAGCAGATGATATTTATGATTTTATTTGGTCTGATTTTTGTGATTGGTATATAGAAATGGTAAAACCAATACTTTATTCTGATGACCAAGATGCGAAGACTAATACGATGAAAGTGTTATTGTATGTTCTTGAAAATGTATTAAAACTTCTTCATCCATTTATGCCTTATATTACAGAAGAAATATGGCAAGCTTTGCCTAATAGAAAGAGTGCATTAATTGTTTCAGATTGGCCAAAATATGACGAAAAAACAGTTTTTGAAAAAGAAGAAAAAGCTACTGAATATATTGAAGAAGCTATTCGTGAAATTAGAAATGCAAGAGCTGAAATGAATATTGAAAATTCTAAAAAATCTAATACAATTATTTGGACTAAAGATGATGAAATTAAAGGAATATTTGAAAACACAAAAGATATATTATTAAATCTTGGTTTTTCAAATTCAGTTGAAATAATCGAAGAAAAAGACCAAGAAAACTCAGATAATATCTCTATTGTACTTGATAGAGCTGAGATTATACTTCCATTAAAAGAGCTTGTAGACTTTGAAAAAGAATTGAAAAGACTCGAAAAAGAACAAAAAGAAGCTACAGCTGAACTTAAAAGGGCAGAAGGAAAGCTTTCTAACGAAGGTTTTATTTCAAAAGCTCCTGAAAAATTAGTAAATGAAGAAAAAGAAAAAGTTGTTAAATATCAAGAAATCTTAAAATCAATTGAAATTCAAATTGCGAAAGTGAAAGAAAATCTATGAGTTATTCAAAAATTATAGAAAACATTGAGTCTAGAATTGGACAATTTAAATCGACTGGCAATATGCGTATACGAAAATTCCTTGAACAAATTGGATCTCCTCACGAGAAACTAAAAGTAATTCATGTTGCGGGCACAAATGGCAAAGGCTCTATAGTAAATTTTCTAAAAGATGTATTAAAAGATAGTTATACAGTGGGGACTTTTGTGTCCCCACATCTTATAACTTATAGAGATAGAATAAAGATTAATGATATTGAAATAAGTAAAGATAATTTTGTTAAAATTGCTGAATTTATTATTAAAAATGAAAAATTAATAGAAGAAGAATATGGCAGGCTTAATCTATTTGAATTTTTGACAATTATGGCAGTAATTTATTTTGAAGAAAAAGAAATAGATATTGCAATAATGGAAGTAGGAATGGGTGGTAGAGCTGATTCTACTAATATTTTTGATAAAGAAAAATTAATTTCAATAATATCATCAATTTCTATGGATCATATGGAATATTTGGGGAGCGCAATAGAAAAGATAGCTCTCGCAAAAGCTGGTATAATTAATCAAAATGGACTAGTAGTTACAACTAATAGAGATCCAAGAATATTAAAAGTTTTAATAAATGAAGCAGAAGATAAGAATGCATCATTATATTATTCTTATGATTTAGAATATGAAGTTATAATGTCTGATTTAACTGGTTCTGTTTTTAAATTAAAACTAGATAAATGGGAAGAATTTAGTATAAAACAACTCGGCACTTATCAAATAGAAAATGCCATTGGTGCAATATATGCCTTATATTTATTGAATAAAAATAAAATTTTGGATGTAAATATTGAAGATATAAAAAGAATTTTGAAAAATTCAGTATGGCCTGGAAGAATGGAAATTGTATCTAAAAATCCATTAATAATATTGGATGGGGCACATAATGAAGATGGAATCAAAAAACTTACAGAATCACTTAAAAATTTTAAGTTTAATAAACTTCATCTAATAATGTCTGTATTATCAGATAAAGAACATGCAAAAATGCTAGCTGAAATATCTAATTTTACAGACGAGGTAGTGTTTGTAGATTTAAATTATAAAAGAAGTTCAGATATCCATGACTTAATAAAAGAGGCTAATGAGTACAATTTAAAAGCACAAGTAATGAAGGTAGAAGATGCCCTCTATTATTATAAAAACAAATATAAAGATAAAGATATAATTCTAGTTACCGGCTCTCTTTATTTTGTTAGCGAAGCGAGAGCAGAAATTTTAGGATATGATTATAGTATTTAAGATGCTTTTGATATCTAAAATAACTTAAGTTAAGATAAAAATAAAAAAATAATTACTAAGAATTAAATTGTTTGGATAAAAGAACATCTATTAAACTGTCATTCCGAGCGGAAAACCCGAAAGGTTTGTAGTCGAGGAATCTACCTGTATAGGGGTTGCTTTATATTTATTAATATAAGTCTTTTTATTATATTTTCCATTCCACTTCTTTTTTACCTAAACAAAATCTCTCCGTCATATGCAGATCCTTCGACTTCAGAATCTGACAAGATCTATTTCGCTCAGGATGACATGGGAGGGGAAAAATTCTCTCCACCACATGCAGACTCTTTATGCGTTTGCTGTCGCTCACTTGGTCTATATGACACTTAGAGAGGATTTCATTTAAGATTTACTATTGTTATTAGAATACACAAAAGGATAATTACCAAGAATTAAAGTCTATATACGCTTATAACCCCCACAACTGTCATTCCGAGCGGAAAACCCGAAAGGTTTGTAGTAGAGGAATCTACCTATATAGGAGTCGCTCTGTATAAATAAAATAGAAGTCTTTTCTTTTATTTTTATATTTAGCTTCATACTTTGAACAATATAAATTTGTAGATATAATGATTAAAAGAGAGTTTTAAATAGAATAGTTTATTGGAGGAAAAATATGAAAGTCGTATTTTTTGACTTAGACGATACTTTATTAAAATCTAAAGAGATTAATTTTAATATTTTTGATAAAATTAAAAATCTTTTAGGTTTAAATATTGATACAAAAGATTTTTTAAGAACTTTTAGAACAATTCTTAGAAAAAATATGTTAAGATATGCAGATTATCCTATTAATGATTTAGTTGGGCTGGATTCAATAGACCTTTTGATGGTAAATGATGACTATAAATTTGCGGATTTAATTTCTTTTAAAAATTCAGTTGTAAAAGATTTAAAAAGTGTATATAAAATAGTTTTAGATGAGTATAAATTTTTTGATGAAATATTAAATATGAGAAATGATTATTCTTTACATATTGATGGCATGAGAGAATTGATTGTGTATTTAAAAGAACAAGGATACAAAATTGGCATAATAACAAATGGTGCTAGCGAAGTACAACATATTAAGATTGATAAAGCTAATTTAAGAGATATTGTCGATTATATTTATGTATCAGGTGATTTTAAAATGGGAAAACCAGATTTGAAGTTTTACAAAATGATTTTGGATGATGTAGGAGTAAAGCCAACTAATAGTATTATGATTGGTGATAATCTCGTGAATGATTATCTAGGAGCTTTGGCAGCCGGTATGAATGCTATTTATTTTGGTAAATATAAAGATAATTATAAAACTTTAAATGCAACGAGTTCAGATGAGTTAAAAAAAGAAATAAATAAAATATTTAGTAATTAAAAATAAAAAAAGATCTATCGATTAAGATAGATCGTTATGGAGGCGACAGCCGGATTTGAACCGGCGATAAGGGTGTTGCAGACCCGCGCCTTACCACTTGGCTATGTCGCCATAACAATATTAGTATATCATTATTAAATAGAAAATACAAGTAGAATTTACATAGTTTTTAAAATAATGTAAATTCTACTTGTAGATATTTTTAACATAATATTTTGAATTTAGCTATATAATCAATATTTTTTCAAATTAATGATTTTATTTAATAGGCCTGCAAAAAAACCATTTGCAATAGATGTTGGTAAAACTATCAATGTTATCATAGGATAAAAACCTCTTTCAAAAATTGTCATTACATCAACAAGTCCCATTATTTTTCCCAGTATAAAAACTGATGTTAAAAATATAACACCTGAAAACAAGGTGGATATTGCAGAAATAATTCCAATATGAATTGTATTTATACTTTTTCGATTGTTTATAGAGCGATAAATCATTAAAAATAAAAAACCTGAGAGAAATTTATCTATCATTGAGGGTAATTGTCCTGCTGGGAAATTAGTAGTCATTGCTGTTAAAATACCAGAAACTATTGTAATAGCAAAAACTTGTTTTTTATTATCCGTTAGAGTAATTGCAATAAACATACATGCCAGTAGGAAGTCTGGCTTTATACCAGCACTGGGGATAATCATATGAAGCACTAGCCCTAGAGCTAAAAGTATTGCTGATGTCACCATAACTTGTGTATTTTTCTTTGTAGTTACATTCTTACTTCTTGTTAATTTTTTTGTTTTTTCGTTCATTTTTCTAACTCCTTTAAAATATTATTTTAAAAGATATATAGTATCAAGGATAAAAAAAACCACTTACCCCTTATAAGGAGTAAATGGTATATTTACGGTGCCATCCTTTATTGCAAATTAATTTGCATCTTTTTCAGATACTAACATATCCTATCTCGATAACGGGAGAAATCCGTCTTAGCTACTATAATTCGCCTCGCATTCATAGACCCATTCACTATATTTTAACTTCTGATTTTCACCAAACATCAGATCTCTACAAATTAAATTTATAGCTACTACTTTCTAATCAACATTTTATTTATAATTTATTATACTTGTTTTAGATTAAAAGTCAATAGTAAATTCAACTTTTTATACCTTTACTTAGTACAGTAAAAGGATAAATTTAGTTGTTAACTATTGTTTTTCTAATAATAAATTCTGCCAGTGATAAAATATTTTCATAGCAATAATTTTTGTAATAGAGAATTAAAATTTCTTTTGGGCTTTTTATACTTGATTTATTTGTGATTTTTCCATAATTTGATTTTCTTACGAAGTAACAATCATAATCCTCATCATAAGGCAGATTTTCTGTATTTATCTCTAGCAAGAAATCTTTCTCTATATCTAAATTAAAAAGTTCATTAGATGAGAATAATTTGTCTGGGTAATTTGTCTTTCCAGTTAATATTATTTGATTTTTAATTAGTTCCATATCGATGGTCTCAAATTTATAATTGTCTATGCAAATTGACAAATTTTCCTTGATAAAATTTGTCAATTTGTCGTGTAATAGTTGCAAGTTTTTGATACTCTCTATAGAAAATCTAGCTATATCTTGAAGAGAAGTTTTATCGCCTTTAAGATAAGTTTTATATAATTTATTAATATCTCTTCCATTAATTTTACTGGGCTCTATATTGAAAAATTTTAAAAGAGTGTCATTTGAATAAGAAGGAACCTTTAATAAATAATTATATTTGCGAGCTAATTTTTGTACATCAAAAAAATTAGTTATATATAAATTTTCAAAATAAAATAGGATTTTTTGTTCTAAAAAAGGTCCATCAAAAGATTTACCATTGAAAGTAATGAATTTATTTTTGGACAAATTTTTAGAAAAAAATTCTACAATTTTTTCTTCGTCTTTTAAATCCTCAACAACTAGGGTCGTTATTTCACATTTGTTTTTTAATATTGTAGATAATGCGATTATATTGTCTTTATCTTTAGAAAGGCCAGTGGTCTCAATTTTTAAATAATTAAAATCCGATGAGTGAGGAAGTTTTGTGATTATCTTTTTCATATTATCACCATATTTATTATAACATGAGTAAGTTATAGTTTAATATGTGAATGTGGGATAAAGTCCATATAATTGTGTAAAAAGAATAGGTCATTTGAAACCAAAACTGGTACAATGTTTTTAACCAAAAAATAAAACAACCAGGAGGAAA
>NZ_JBEPMA010000017.1:0-39409 GCF_040545475.1 Peptoniphilus olsenii
TCTTCACCATCACCAAGGTCAATCCTATAGTGTTCGACAACTTCGCCATCTACATAGTGGTCAAAATAGAATTTGAAATATCCGATATAATCATCTGTCATTTCTCCAAATTCATTTTCTCCAAGAGTTTGATTATGGTCTTTAACATCAATATCCTTTTGTCTTAGGATATTGATTAAGTCTTTAGTTGCTATCTGCCCACTATAATCGGGAACTAATTCGTGATTTTCATTAAATTCTACAATCCAATAATCTTTTCCGTTTTCAGTGTTTTTGCCATCAAAAAAAGAAGCTTCATCAGCTTCCTTTTCTTGGCTTATTTCATTTTCTAAGCTTCTACGTATTCCTTGATTGCTATTCTCTTCACTGTTGCCATCAAGTTGTTCATCTGTCCTTGGTATTCCTCTGGATTCTCTCTCATCATCTTCTCTGTCAATCCTTGTGCTTTCATCATCTTGACTTTCTCTCTCTTGATAAAGTCCACTGCCTGATTCTGAATTTCCTTCAGATGGTTCAAAAGTGTTTTCTCCTCGTACATTTTCTGAAGTTTCTTCCAGTTCTCCATGTCCTCGCTCCCTACTAGGTAAGACAGTCTTAGAACTGCGTATGTCGGATTCGGAAATTTCTCCATAAATTCCAGATCCTTCTCCATCATGTCCAAGGTTTTCTCTTCGATCTTCATCGCTATTTCTTCTGTCGCTTCCATCTGTGAAAACTCGTCCATCTCTACTTCTTGACCTATCATCTCGTCTATATAAATCATCTTGACCTCCTCTATCTTTATTTATATTTTCTATATCTCTATTATAGTCGGCACCGGCCCTTTCTGTCAGCAGCCTAGCACGATCCATTTCCTTAGATTTTTCTATTGTTTTATCTATAATATCTTCACTAACCCTTGATATTACAAGACCTATCTGTTCTAAAGAAATTGTATTTATCCTAGAAAAATTATTTTTTAAATTTTCCATATCCATAGGATAGACTGTATTAAACCTATTAGCTACCGCATAGGATATTGAGTCCCTCATAAACTTTTCAAAACTAAGTCTATCCTCTATATCTATTCTCAAATCAGCAAGAGCCAAATTAATATATTCATCTCCATAAATTCGACTTAAAGAAAATATATTTTCATTAAGTGAATCACAAGCTTCAAATGAAGAAGCATTTATTATTTCTTTTAAAGCCTCGTTATGGTTTTCGTGGTCAAACTGCCATAAGCTAACCTCATTAATATTCCTATCCATTGATGTGGTCTGACTAATATCGAAAATATATGAAACTTTTTTGTTTACATCACTTCCAACTAAAATTGGAATACCCTTTTGACCCCTCATAACAACTCGACCAAAATATTTCTTCCACATATCAAAAGTCGCACAAGCTCTAGCTTCAGGTTCCTTGTTATATATGCTTAATTGGCTAGAAAAATCATATTTCTGATTATTGCCTATAACTTTTAAGAGTTTTAAATATTCTTTCTCATCTTGTAACACTTCATACTTTATTGCTTCTTGTATATTTTTAAATCATTTACTTGCATTTCCTACCTCCTTTTTAGAGCAAAAAAAGACGATAGATTTTAAATTTCTATCGTCCTTAAATACCCAAGTAATTTTCTATTTATGGTTTTATTTTAAGAAAGCATCAATAGTTTTTCTTGATTCACTTTTGCTTTTTCATTGCTTTCAGCTGTTCCCCCTGTCGCAACTCTAATTTTTCCTAAATCTAAAATACCATTGCCTGCAAATATATGCCCTGCTCCTTTATAAGAATAGATCTTTGCCTTAGGGTTTTGTTCCTTTATTTTATTTTCCATAGCAAGGCTATCCCACATCAAATCATACTCGCCCACAATCATCATCCTAATAAGGGGATTGTTAATGTCCTTTTCCTCGTGTTTATTAAACTTATCAGAAAGAATTTCCCTAGCTATATCATAGATTTTGCCAACGTTGATTCGCTCCTTAGAATTCATTGGCAGGGCCACAATCCCTTCGTTTTTAAACTTGTTAATTCACTTTTGATTTTCTAATGGGTCTGCCAGGTCTGACTTATTCATGATAATCATCCTAGGCTTGTCTGCTAAAATATCATCAAGCATCGGATTTCTCGAAGATTCTGGAATCCTCGCATCTATAATCTCTAAAACTATATCAACCAGCTTTAGTTTTTTTTCAATCTCCTCCTTGGTCTTTTTCATATGACCAGAATACCAATTTATATTAAGTGCCATATATACTCTTTTCTATAATATTAGATCAGACTTAAAACAAATTTTAAATATTACTACATTATATGTTATTTTTAATATTTTTTCTAACATTTTTTATACAAACTCACCATTTAACATAAAAAAGTATTGACAAAAGAAATATAAATGATAAAATTGAATCGATATAATCGAGAAAGGATATCATTATCAATGAAAAATAAATTATTTATTCTAATATCACTAGTACTATCTCTCAGCCTAAGTGCTTGCGGAAAACAAACTGCTAATGATAAAGATAATACAAAATCAGAAAACAAAGTTGAACAAACATCTAGTCAAGATGATAAAGACGCTAAAAAGGAAGACGATAAAAGCGATTCTAGCGATAGTCAACCTAGTGAAATTGTATTAAAACACGCTTTTGGTGAAACAAAAATAGAGAAAAGACCTCAAAGAATAGCTACCATCGGTTGGGGAAATCAAGATGTTCCTTTAAGCCTAGGTATTGTTCCTGTTGGATTTTCTAAGGCAAATTACGGAGTAGAAAAGGGAAAGGATATTCTCCCTTGGACAGAAAAGCAAATTAAAGAACTTAATGGAAGTCCAGAAATTTTCGATGACCTTGATGGACTAAATTTTGAAGCTATTTCAAATGCAAAACCAGATGTAATCCTTGCTGGTTATTCTGGAATTACAGAAGATGACTATAAGACTCTTTCAAAGATAGCTCCAGTAGCAGCCTATCCTGATAAACCTTGGCAAACTCTTTGGAGAGATATGGTAAAAATTGATTCTAAAGCTATGGGTATGGAAATAGAAGGCGAGGAGCTAATTGGCGAAACCGAAAAACTAATCAACGAAAATGTCGAAAAACATCCAGAAATCAAGGGCAAAAAAGCAGTATTTATTATGGTTAACCAAGCCGACCCATCAAAATTTTGGATTTTTACATCAAAAGACCCTAGGGTAGCTTACCTTTTAGACCTAGGTTTAGAATTTCCATCTTCTCTTAAAGAATTTGAAAAAGATGATAGTTTTACTGCTGAGTTATCCAGTGAAGAAGCAAATAAAATTGATGATGCAGATATTTTAATAACATATGGGGATGACACAACCCTTAAAACTCTCCAAGATGATCCCTTATTTGGTAAACTAAAGGCTGTTAAAAATGGAGCTGTAGCTGTGATTCCTGACAATACCCCTCTTGCAGCATCATGTATACCAACACCTTTGTCCATAGCTTACACAATAAATGATTATCTTGATTTAATATCTAATGCGTGCAAAAATGCAAAGTAAAAAAATAAATATTGGATTTATCTTTTTGATAAGCTTATGCTTAATAGTGGGAATATTTTTATCATTAAGCTTAGGTAGCAGAGATACCAGCTTTCAAGAGCTGCTATCTGCTTTTAATATACATTATAAGGCTGATGATTTCGGTGTGTCAGTCATCAGAAAAAGAATCCCAAGAACAATTTTTGCAATATTAGCTGGTTCATCTCTTGCTGTAAGTGGAGCTCTAATGCAAACTATTAGTAGAAATCCAATAGCTGACCCATCTATCCTGGGAATAAATACTGGGGCAAGTCTTGCAGTTGTAGTAGGTCTATGTTTTTTTGGTATTTCATCATCCATTGCTTATATTAGTTCAGCTATAGTTGGTGGATTTTTGGTCTTTGGTCTAGTGTATGCCATAGCATCCTCAGGAAAAAGTGCCTTAACTCCTGTCAAACTTGCCCTTTCAGGAACTGCCACAAGCCTTGCCCTATCTTCACTTGTTAGTTTTCTTCTCCTGCCCAACAACAATATCATGGATCAATTTAGATTTTGGCAGGTAGGTAGCCTTGGTCCTGCAACTATGAAGTCAATACTTATTCTCTTGCCATTTATAGCAATAGGACATCTAATTGCCTTTGCAATAAGCCCTAGTTTAAATGCCATATCACTTGGAGATGAACTTGCAAAGTCACTTGGTACAAGGGTTGGCTTATGTAGATTTTTAGGCTCCTTGGCCTCTGTAATCTTGTGTGCATCCTCCACTGCTATCGGTGGCCCTATTGCCTTTGTAGGGCTTATTGTGCCACATTTTGTTAGGATATTGTTTGGTTCAAACCTAAGTTTCACTATACCCATATCAGCTATATCAGGTTCTATGCTGCTATTATACTGTGACATACTAGCAAGGATAATTGCAAGACCAAGTGAAATTGAAGTAGGAATTATCACCGCTATTATTGGTGGTCCCATCCTAATATATATTTGTCTAAAAAAGAAAGGGGGATTTGGTGGAAAATCTTCTTCAGGGAATTAGAAAAAGAAATAGAAGAATCCGTTTACTAAGATTATTGTTTTTAATCTTAGTTCTTGTGGCTAGTTTCCTTATCCTAAGTCTTGGAGATAAAAACTATTCTTTTTCTCAACTTATAAATATATGCTTAGATAAAACTAATAATCCCGCTTCTTTTGTTATTTTTGAATTAAGAATTCCAAGACTTGTAGCAGGAATTAGCGCCGGTTTTTCCTTTGCACTAGCAGGTTTTGTCTTTCAAACCATGCTAAGGAATCCTCTTGCCAGTCCAGACATAATAGGAGTCACTAGTGGCTCATCTCTTGCTGCTATTATTTGCATAGCTTTTTTAAAAACTAATAAATATACCACTGGTCTAATTTCTACCATTGCTGGAATATCTGTTGCCTTGACAATATTCTTTTTATCAAAAAAAGACGGCTTTTCTACAAGCAAACTAGTTCTAATTGGGATTGGTTTCCAGGCGATGCTTAGGGCAATGATTTCTTTCGTTTTACTCAAGTCTAGTAAATATGATCTTGGAGAAGTTATGAGATGGCTTAATGGATCTCTATCCTATGCCAAGCTAAATGACCTTTCTTTTATGGTAATTACAAGTTTTATTATTAGTATAATGATTCTTACTTACAAAAAAAGACTTGAAATTTTAGAATTAGGAGATAGCTATAGTCAATGTTTAGGAATTAACCCTGACTTATCTAGGATGATTTTAATCCTATTGAGTGTGAGTCTAACTGCATTTTCAACATCAGTTACCGGTCCCATTGCGTGCATTTCATTTATATCAGGACCTATTGCCCTAGGACTAGGTAAAAAGAAAGACCCTATTCTTACAGGACTTGTAGGGATATGCCTAGTGCTTGCTTCAGATTTGCTAAGTACTAATTTCTTACCTGCAAGGTATCCTGTAGGTGTAGTAACAGGACTGATTGGTGCCCCATATCTCCTATACCTTATAATAAAAATGAACAAAAGGAGTGCTATATGAAAGAACTAAAAGCCATAAACTTATCCAGTGGCTATAACAATAGAATAATCCTAAAAGATATTAACTTGTCTATTCCTAAAGGCAAAATTTCGGTAATTATTGGAGCTAATGGGTGTGGCAAATCTACCCTTCTCAAAACTATAGCCAACCTTATTGAAATACAAAATGGCAGAGTTACTTTAGATGATAAGAACATAAAAGATTACAATCTAAAAGACCTCGCCAAAGATTTGGGACTTTTACCCCAATCTCCTATTCTTCCAGAATCAATCACTGTAGCTGACCTCATAGCTAGGGGTAGATTTCCATATAGAAAAGCATTTAAACCATTAAGTAATGAAGATTTGTCTGTAATAAATAGAGCTATGGAGATGACAAACATTACCGACTTGGCGGATAGGTTTGTAGATGAGCTTTCAGGTGGCCAGAGGCAAAGAGTGTGGATAGCTATGGCTCTTGCCCAAGATACAGATATCCTACTTTTGGATGAACCAACTACTTATCTCGATATAGCCTACCAAGTCGAAGTATTGGATATCCTAACGGATCTCAACATAAAATACTCTACGACAATTGTCATGGTGCTCCACGATATTAATCTTTCTTGTAGGTACGCCGATTATTTATTTGCAATAAAAAATGGCAGGCTTATAGCAGAGGGACAACCAGAAAATATATTAAATGACAAACTAATTAAAGATATATATAATATGGAAGCTAAAATAATAACTGACCCAGTTAGCAAGAGTCCTATGATTGTTCCAATAGGACGACATAATAAGAAACAATAAAATTATAACCACCACAGATTTTAACTTGATAATTCATTTGCCTGTGGTGGTTATTTTATATTTTATTTATCGTAACTTCTTCGTTTTTTTATCTTTTATTTCTATAATCTTCCCATAATATTTGCTATAATCAATATCCTCCTTTGGGAAATTGAAACTACTGTCTTATCGAGTCTTACACAACTTCATACTTTATTGCTTCTTTTATATTTTTAAAATCATTTACTTGCATTTCCTACCTCCATTCTATGAATTTCTTTTATAATAGCCATTAAAACGTCAACCACAATAGAATTGCCGGCCTACTTATATAGTTTGCTTGAAGTGCAATTTTTTCTTCTTGGATGTACTTCCTCTAATTTATCTATATCACTATCATCAAAACCCATGAGTCTTAAACATTCTCTTTCTGTTAAATACCTATACTGATCATTTCCAATATCTATTATTCCAGAATTTGGTACTCTCATTTGTTTTGTAGAAATAGTATAAGAAAAATCTTTAATCACTTTTAGTCGCCCTTTAAAACTATTATCTATGCCTTTATTTAAAAATTTCAGCATATAAGGTTGGGTCATTGTATAAAGTTCACTTACATCCTTTTCTAAAAATCACTTAGTGGTCTTGTTTCTTTCCTCTCCAATTTATTAAAAGAAAATTTATTTGCTCCAAGACATGAAACAACAAATATTCTCTCCTTTTTTGAGGTATTCCAAAATCCATTGCATTTAAAATTTCATACTTACTTTCATATCCAAGGTCTTCTAGCTCCTTTAGATAAATAAAAAAGGAGTCCCTCATATTTCTATCAAGGACTCCCTTTACATTTTCCCAAATTATCCATTTAGGTTTATCTTTCATTTCTTTAATTATTCTAATTGTTTCAAATAGTAGGCTTGATCTAGTTCCTGAGTTTTTTACTCCTCCATGCTTTTCCATAACGCTTATGAGTTTTAGGATCTCTTTTATATTTTTCATAGTTTCTGTTGTATTCTTTCTCATGTTCCTTACAGAATCTTCCATCAACTAGTTTTGGACAACCTGGATGTGAACATGGTCTCTTAGGTTTTCTCGGCACTTTATCACTCCATAAAGAAAGCCCTGAAGATTAAATCTCCAAGGCTCTTTTAATTATTCTTTTGCTATTATAATGATACTACATATCCATAGTGACATTCTATGACATTTCGTGACAAGATATATGATTATTAAGACTTTTAATCTATAGGTTTGCAATAATTTGAAATAAGAATATAAATAAGATACAATAACAAAAAGGAGATAAAAATGAAATCATTTAATCGATATTTTGCATCAGCGATGATTCTACTTGTATTAGCTATTATTTTTATTATTGTAGCAATTAATCATCCTGAACTATCATTTCCATGGGATAATAAATTTACCTATTTGTTGTATGCTTTATATTTTATAATAACAGTGTTTTTATTTGCACTTGGAGTCAAAAAAAATAGCTAACGTCTACATTTTGTTAGACGTTAGCTGTTTTTATTTATTTACCTAAAATTAACTATTTTAGTCTTTGAACTATTATATATATCTCTAGGTGTAATTCCTGGTTCACCATTACCTGATACTTCTATATCAATCCCTTGATTTTTATATGACGCCCAAACTAATTCAGAACAATACCAGTCATTCTCATTAGAACTAGTATCTTTTTGAAAATCAATACTATAAGATTTACCAAGTTGTCCTTTGCAAAAATCAACTGCTGAATTTATATTCTGTGATGTTGCATTTGTTACACGTAGAACAGTTGCATTTTTGTCGTCAACTCTTGTATCATCTAAGCAACTTCTAACCACACCTTTATCTATAGCTTCAATAATTCTTATATATTTTTTACCATTAGATGAAGTATATTTGCCTTCTACAATTGCTATATGACCAGTAATACCAAATCCGCCATTTGCTTCAAAAATAACGTCTCCCTTTTTTACTTTCTCATATAAATTATACTTACTATATTTAGGCGTAGCACTTGATGGTAAAGATGTTCCAATGTTATAGTACCATTTATCAGAGCCACTACTGCTACTCCTACTTTCATAAGTTTCATTTATTGGTTCTAAAACATCTAAATAAGCATTAGTATATTCCTCAGTAGTGGAAAACCCAGACTCTTCAAAAGCGTCTTTATATTCTTCAAATGACATACTAAATGGTATTCCATATAACTCAGATTGACTTTCAATTTTAGAATACCCTTCATATAAGGAATCATTTTGATAATTAGATGCTTATGATTTAGTTAATCCACACGCACCTATAGTAACGATTAACCCTAGACCTATAACGTGTTTCAAAATTTTTCTTAACATTTTTACCTCCATTCTAATATTACTTAAAGTCATTTTACTTTATTTTAATATCTTTTCAATGGATATACGTTTTAATTCAAAACTAATATTTTACAACCTTGTCATATATAATTTTAATCAGATTTTAAATCTGAAGTTTCTTTTAATCCTTGATTGTGTAAGCGATGAATATGCCTAATATCATAATTCATCTCAACAGCTATCTTCTGCCAAGATTTAAAACAAAGATATTTTTTTCAAGAATAACTTGAATCTCCTTATCTTTAATTCCTTTAATCGTTCCCACAATTTCAGCCTTCAAATCTACAAGTTTATCTATATACCTATTGATTTCTTCTTGAAGATCTATAATCTTCACTATTGTTTCTTCAAGTCTTGATGTTCCTCTACTAGGACTCTTTGGCATATCTGATAAGGTTGATGTGGCTTTTGTAGCTAGTGTATTAAGACTTTCTACTTGCTCAAGCTTAGAATTAATTCTCTTGTCCAAATAAAATGCTTGTTTTAAATATTCTTTTGCATTCATTTCTTACCTCCATAAATAAAAAAAGAGCGAAAGATTTAACACAAGCCTTATCTATTTCTACATAATCAACAACTTCATAAGGTATCTTTAAATTAATAAAAGCCTTTCTAATAGCACCTATGCCACCGAAAAGCTCTAATATTTTTACCTTATTCATTTAGATTGTTCTTGTACCTATCTACAAGCTCCCTTATACTATCTTCTATTTCTCTTAAAAAGTCTTCTTTATCTACTTCGCCAGAACTTATCTTTGCAAGTTTCATTTCCCATTCAGATGTTGTTTTAGCCGACTTGAACTTATCCTCTACAATCGATACAAGTCTATTGCCTTTTTCTGTTACAAGTAGATTTTTCTTATCTCTTCTTATGAGATCCTTATGAATAAGATTTTCGATAATTCCTGCTCTTGTAGCTGGTGTTCCTAAGCCTTTTCTCTCCACTTCTATATCTTTATCCAGTGATTCAATCCCTGCATTCTCCATAGCCTTTAAAAGTGTATCTTCATTATAATGACTTGGAGCTTTTGTAAATTTCTCAGATATATTTTTAGAAGTTAACTTAATTTTATCTCCAGTCTTTACATCTGGTAATTTATTTTCTTGTCTTTCCTTTCCATAGCTCTTTAGATACTTGGTATAACCTTCATCGATTATAGTCTTGCCACTTGCATTGAAGTTAAATTTATCATATTCATATCTGATTTTTCTGCTAGATTCCTTTAAGTTATCCGAACATGAAGCAAGTAATTTATTCTTAATTAGATTATAGATTTTGCTTTCTTTATCAGATAAATCTTTAGCTTTTTCAATACCAGATATAGTAGGAATAATTGCATAGTGGTCTGTAACCTTAGATGAATTAAAAATAGACTTAAAGTTTGATTCATTAACCGTAAAATCATCTTCAAGTCCTTCTAATAATTCTTTCATAGTATTAACCATATCATCGGTTAAATTCCTACTATCTGTTCTTGGATATGTGATTAGCTTTTTTTCATACAGACCTTGTGCCAGATTTAAAGTGTCATTTGCTGAATATCCAAAATATTTATTTGCTTCTCTTTGTAAGGTAGTGAGATCATAAGGTTTATCTGGTTTTGTGCTTACTTCTTTATCTTCTACCTCTGTAATAACTATTTCATCTTCTAGTAAGTTTAATAGTTGTTCTGCAATTTCAATTTTATCAATCCTATCTGATACAAGTTTCAATCCTCCATAAGATAGATCAACTGTATAGTATTTTTGCTTCTTAAATAGGTTTATTTCACTATCTCTTTTAGCTATTAAATATAGAGTTGGTGTTTGTACTCTACCAACTGAATATGTTTCCTTATAAATGCAAGAATAAAGCCTACTTAGATTCATTCCTACCAGCCAATCTGCAATAGCTCTTGCACTTGCTGATCTATATAAGTCTTCAAAGTTTTCTCCGTCTTTAAGATTTCTAAAGCCATCTTCAATAGCTTTGTTTTCCATTGAAGATATCCATAGTCTTTGAATCTTCTTCTTACATTTAGCTTGATTATATACAAGCCTAAAGATAAGTTCTCCCTCTCTTCCAGCATCACAAGCATTTATAACTGTGTCGATGTTCTTATCGTTTAAAAGTTTCTTTAAAACTCCATATTGCTTCTTAGTGCTTTTAGATACTTCATAAATATATTCCTCTGGGATTATAGGAAGAGTGTCTATTGTCCATTTCTTCCATTTTTCGTCTATCTTGTCTGGACTTGCCATTTGAATTAAATGACCTACACACCAGGAAACAATGTAGCCACTTCCCTCATAATATCCGTTTTTTCTTGTTCTTGCTCCAATTACTTTTGCAATTGTAACTGCTACACTTGGCTTTTCTGCTATTACTAACTTCATTAATACCTCCATAAATAAAAAAGAGCGAAAGATTTCTCTCTCGCTCAAAGTATTTCTCCCGAATATTGTATTTTTTTCGGGAGAATTCTATTTTCTTTTTTAACTTTATTTGTTTACTTTCCAATATCCGTCTTTAGCACTACCTATATACTCGATTGTTTTTTCATCTGTGAGAACTTTTAAATCTCTCTTAATTGTACTTACGGACACGTATAATATACTAGAAAGCTCCAGTGATGTTATTTTTGAATTTTCTTTTATAAGTTTCACTATCTTATTTCGTCTATCATTTGGTTTTAATTTTTTACCATCATTTTCACCCTCATTTTTCCCCTCACTTTGATCGTCATTTTGAGTACCATTTTGAGTGTCATTTTGAGTGTCATTTTGGGTGTCATAATTTAAATTCTTTAAAATTGTAGTAAATGAAGATTCTGTTGACTTAAACTCTGGTTTTAATTCTTCTTTATAATTTTCTTCAGCTTCATAAGCTTCTATGATTTTTCTAAGTCCAGATCCTCTCCTTTCCATTAAATCCATCCTAGCAAATACATCCGCTATGATTGGGTTTCGCCTTGATGAAAATACATCTAGTGGATTTATATCTTGAATAAATGTACCATCATACATTCCTCCAGGAGAATATATTTCCAGTCTGTCATCATATATATCTATATGGACTTCACTACCAATTACTGAATAATCTCTGTGAATTAATGCATTGACTAGAACTTCTTGAACTGCTCTTTCAGGATATTCTGGATATTCTATTCTGTAGACTGGACCTTTTTTCCACATCTTTTTTGACTTCCTTTTTGACTTCATCTGTTGCCATATCAGAATATTCTTCTAAGCCTTTCATTATTTCACTGGCGAGGTTTTCAATTTTTACATTCATCTACTCACCTTCCTACACCTAAACTTTATAAATCTATTTTTGTAGTTCATAAAGTCAATTGAGATGATATTGTACTTCTCATCATCAAATAGAATTCTGTACTCTGAAGTATTAATATTCTTTAACCTATTTTGAAATCTCACAGTAAAAGAAATATCTGACCTATCTACTTCCATTCCTAGAAAAACTTCTTCGCCTTTACCTTGAAAGGAAATATAGGCTGAAGTTTCTATATAATCCGTCCATACTGATTTATGGTTACCAATTTCATCTACCTCAACATTTTTATTTTGAAAGGTTATTTTTCTATTTAAATCCGATACCCTCATTAGAACTCAGCCTTTCTCATTCCAAATAATAAAGCCCTTAGAGTTAAGTTTAATTCAGAATAATCTGCCTCTTCTCTATGTTCATAAAGATAAGCGATCATATAGAGGACTGCTATTTTTCCATTTGGATTTTTAGAAAGGTCTTCTTCACTATCAACTCTAGCGACATCCATGGAGTGCTTTATTGATGATCGGATGAGAGAATTAATCATCTCATCCTCATCATCAAAATCCACCCTTAAATAGGACTTTGCCTCCTCAAGAGTAATCATAATTTACTCCTTAGGCAGTAGCACCGATTTTTAAAAGTTTAACTGCTTCTCTTAAAACAAGGATTCCATCTACTCTTTCTTTACCTAAGAAACCAACCATGCCATTTCCAGCAAATAGTTCCTTTAAGTCTTGGAATGACCTATTTCCTCTATCTCCAATCTTGTAGTATGAAAAATCGCCAAAGGCTACTGCAAGCTTTCCTTTTTCAGCTTTTGGAGCAAAGGCAGATGTATAAGCAGGATATCCTAAAAGTCTATCTGGTTCTCCATCTTTAAGTGATGGTTGCCAAATATATGCACCATTAACATCTTTAAGTTTTCTAATTTGAGCAACTGTTGCATCATTTAAAATGAAAGCTGCTCTCTTTCTATAAGGTCTGTCTAAAGAGTAAACTAAATCAATTAATTCATCTGCAGTAATTGTTTGAGACTTTGTTGTTACCCCAAGTTCTCCACCCTTTTTAGAGTCAAAAATTCCTGTAGGCTTATTTACTCCATCACCATTTAAGAAAGCGTCCTCTTCAGCATTTGCTAACGCTCTAGTAAATTCTTCAGTAATGTATTTTTCTAAATTAAAGGCTGCATCATATAGAAGTTCTTCAGTAACTTTAATACCAACATGGAGTTTATGTGCATCAAGAGATACTTGATCAAATGTGCCATCTCCAAAGGTTAGTTGACCACCTTCTTCAACCCATAGGGCAGCTGGTTTTGTAGCTACAATATTGATTTTATGAAGTCCTGAAGTTTGAACTTTTGTAGCTAATTTTCTTACAATGTTTTCTTCCTCAAGACCATTTACAATATCTACTTCCATTTCTTCTGGAACTAAATATCCTCCACTTTCATCTGTACCAACTTTTAATTCATTAGAAATATCTCTGAAGTTAGTTCTTAATGCTTTCATCATAGACTTCTTATAGACATTTCTTGCTCTCATTGGTTTTTCTTCTTCAGTAAAAATAGCAGGTTCATTTGTTAGTGCTTGAGTTGTAGGTTTTTCTAAAGATTTATCCATTTCTTCTTCCCTCTTCTTTCTTTCAATTTCACGAGTATAATTCTCGATAGTTCTTTCCATCTCTTCATATGTCTTAAAGTCTTCATCAGACATTAGACCATTTTCATCTTTCTTAGATTCAGCAAATGCCTTTGCCTCATCCCAGGCTTTAGTTCTCTTTTCTAAAAGTTCTTTAATGTTCATAATTACCTCCAAGTATTTTTAATATTGTTTAATCTTTCTTCTACTTCGCTCATTGAATGAGTTTTTACTTCTTTATTTATCTTTGTTAAAAGTGAATTTGTAGCTGCTCGCCTTGAAAAGACCATGTTGGTGATTTTTTCATCTTTTCTTTTATCAGTGAGAGTTCCATCACAAAAACCCATCTCAATAGCTTTGTTCTTATCAAACCAAGTCTCTCCATCCATTAGATTAGAAATTTCTTCTCTGGATAAACCTGTTTTAATCTCATAGGCATTGATGATTGATTCCTTGACTTCCTTTAACATGTCTATAGCTTTTTGCATTTCTTTTGAGTCGCCAATGGCTACAGTTAAGGGGTTATGAATCATCATTAATGATGTTGGACTCATCAGCACTTCAGTTCCTGCCATGGCAATGACTGATGCTGCTGATGCTGCAAGCCCGTCAATCTTAATGGTCACATTTCCCTTGTGTTCTAAAAGCATAGTGTAAATTCTTGATGCTGCGATACAATCTCCACCAGGAGAGTTGATCCACACAGTTATGTCTCCACTTTTATTTTTTAATTCTTCAAAAAAGAGCCTTGGCGTGATTTCATCATCAAACCAAGACTCTTCTGCTATAACTCCATCTATATAGAGTTCATTTGAATCCTTTTACCAGTTCCAAAATATTTTATTGTTCTTCATTAGGATTTATTTCTTCTCCTTTCTGCTGATAAAAACTACCAGCTTTATCAAGTGGTAGCATATTTCCATTTACGAGGTATAAGTCACCACCTTCTTCAGCTGAAATCCTATCTAGGTTTTCTAATTCTCTTATGTCATTTGCACTCATCCAACCATTCTGTCTTCCTACAGCATATCCATTCATTCTTGATTCATAGTCTCCTCTTAGAAGTCCATCAAGATTAAATTTAATAAAGTAGGATTCTTTTTCTTTCTTTGTTAGTAGTGCTCTTTCTAGGGATTGCTCCCAACGAACAATCCAAGGATCGAGAGTGTATTTAACAAATTCAAGTGACTGCTGTTCTATATTTGAAAATGACGACTTCTCCAAGTCTCCAATCATATGAGGTGGTATTCTAAATATTCTTGCTATCTCATTTAATTGAAACTTTCTTGTTTCCAAAAACTGGGCCTCACTTGGTGCTATGGCTATAGGTTGGTATTTCATCCCTTCTTCAAGTACAGCCACTTTGTTGGCGTTCTTAGGCCCCTGAAAGGCAGCATTCCATGACTCTCTAACTCTTTCTGGGTCTTTAATAATTCCTGGATGCTCTAAAACTCCACCTGGTTGTGCTCCATTTTGGAAGAATGACGCTCCATAATCTTCACAAGCCATAGCCATACCAATGGCATTTTTAGCCATTGTAATTGGCGAGTATCCTATGAGTCCATCAAAACCAAGTCCTGGTATATGAAGGACATCTTCTTTTAAAAGATAAACTTCTTCAGATTTGTGATTGTATTTATAAAAGATTTCTCCATCCTCACTTCGCATTACAGTCATCTTGTTTGGCATTAGTGGATAAAGTCCAATGATCTCATTTCTTCCATTACGAATTATCTGAGCATAGGCATTACCCCAAAGTAGTAGATGGGTCATTAGTGTTTCTCTAAATACAAATGAAGTCATCTCAGTATTTGGCTCATCGTGTAAAAGAAAATATATGGCATGGTCTTTTGCTTTTTCCTTTGAATTTGAGTCTCCTCTTTTATATAGATGAAGAGGAAGTCCTGCTAAGGTTTCAGCAAGAACTCTCACGCACGAATAAACTGCTGTCATTTGCATGGCAGTAAATTCGTTAACATTCCTTCCTGCTGTTGTTCTCCCAAATAAAAAAGACGATGAAGATATCCTCTCCCCGTCTTTAGGTTTGTCTCTCGACTTAAATATTAAGTTTAAAATGTTTATATTACCACCTCCTAATAGTAGGTATGAAAAAAGCACCTACTTAGTAGATGCTAAGTTTTATAACTATTTATTCCTATTTTTTGCTATTCATTCCTATTATCATACCTAATAACATACCAATAGACATTCCAACGGCTAAGTTTTCTTTACCTAGAGCTATTCCAACTGCAGTTCCTAGACACATACCAATGGCCATACCTTCAGACATATTATTTTCATCTTTTTCTTTATCTTCGTCAAATTTATATCTCTCTTTTTTTTTAGCACTACAAACTACATAAACAGCAAGTACGCATATTAAAAACACAGGTAATATTATTCTTAAAATCTCCACTTTGTTTCCTCCTTTAATAATTTATACCCATATTAAAATACAATCAATCCCCTATCATCATAGACCGATTCACTTGTATCATTACCACACCTTATAGCCCTGTCAAGTGCCATAATTGTAGCAATTACACCGTCAATCTTTTCTGTAGATTTTTCCTTATCTGCTTTTATATTTCCAGCAGGATCAGTTCGTATGAAGATATTATCCATCATCCACCTTAGAACTGGATGACCTCCGTGGACTATTTTTCTTTCAAGAGTTAGTTTCATTAATTCTTTTGTTGGTGGAGACATGTCTTTAAATCCTTGACCAAAGGGAACTACTGTAAAACCCATGCCTTCTAAGTTTTGAACCATCTGAACTGCTCCCCACCTGTCAAAGGCAATTTCTCGGATATTATACATCTCACCTAAGTCTTCTATGAATTTTTCAATAAAGCCATAGTGAACTACATTACCTTCTGTCGTCATAATATAGCCTTGTTTTTCCCATAGGTCATAGTTTACATGATCTCTTTTTACTCTTAGGTCAAGATTATCTTCTGGTAACCAAAAGTAAGGTAATATTTGATATTTATCATCTTCGTCTATTGGAGGAAAGACTAAAACAAAGGCTGTAATATCCGTTGTGCTTGATAGGTCAAGACCTCCATAACAAACTCTGCCTTTTAATTCTTCTTCATTAACAGCAAAATTACAGAGGTCCCATTTTTCCATAGGCATCCACCTAATTGATTGTTTGACCCATTGATTAAGTCTTAGTTGTCTAAAAGCATTCTCTTCAGTTGGATTTTGCTTAGCCGATTCACAAGCTTGTCTTACTTTTTCTATTGGTACAGTTATTCCAAGAGATGGATTTGCTTTTGCTTTTTATCGATATTAGAATTACTTTCGTTCTTACTTACTTCATCTTTAACAAGCTTATCTTTTCTGTATATTCTCTTGCTCTTCTTTGCTTCAATAGGTTTATCTTCACTTGTGTGAATTCGCTTAGACTCTTTCTCGTTGATTTTGTCTTGGAATTTATCCTTACTATGGATAAGTTTATCCTCATAATTTTTAAGAATTTGTCTTTTACTTGATGCCTTCTTATTGTTTATTGGTTTAGACTTAGTTGAAATATCATCTGTTGTTAGTTTTTTAGAATTAATATTTCTACTGTTTTCACTATCAAAATTTACATTTTTGAAGTCTACATCTAAGTCTTCATCAAGTTTAAAGCTTTCATCTGTCCTTATTTCAAGATTAGTTTGTTTTGTTTCTTCAGCCTTATCCTTATTATCTAAAACTTCTTTTCTAATTCTTTCCTTGTTTTTAGCCTTCTGAAAGTCTTTTAGTTTATCTTGTTTTTGATCCTTAGATAATACATTCTCATGGATAAGTTTAGATTCTTTTTCTGAAATTTTATCCCCGAACCTATCCTTAGTCTTAATAATCTTATTGGTATAATCATTTGAATGAACAAGTTTACTTTCAAGATTCTTTTCAGGAGCGTCCCTATTTCGTATAATTTTCTTTTGAAAATCTTTTTTTAGTTTTTTATCCATATCACACCTACTTAGCTTCTTCCGGTTTTGTTGTCATTAGCTTATATAACATGGTGTCTTTAGGAAATTTATCAATAAATGGAACAATAGTATTTCCAAAGAATAAGAGTCCCTCACCTGCATTTGAATTAGTAATATAGTTTAACTGATAAGGCGATATTTTTAATTTCTTAGCAAGAATATCTCTATCCCCAGATGCTTGATTTAGCATTAGAACAAAGTCTGTATTATCAAAGATATTTTCAATTTCCTGACTTGTTAAAAGGTCTTTTACGTTTTGAGTTATACCTGTTGGAATACCGCCCCATTTTCTAAATCTTTTCCAGATTTCTACTGAATATGAAGCAGTTTGTGGGTCTTTTAATAAAAGGTGGAACTCGTCTATATAGTATCTAGTAGACTTGCTTCCTCTATTTAGGGAAACCTTGTTCCAAACTTGGTCTTGAATGACAAGCATACCTATTTTTTTAAGTTGTGTTCCTAGCTCTTTTATATCAAAGCAGAGCAGTTGCCTATTTAGGTCAACATTTGACCTATTATTAAAGACATTAAGACTTCCCTTAACATAAATTTCCATTTCTGTTGCTAGTTTTCTACCAACACCCTCTTCTTGGGATAGGAGCATATCGTATAAATCTCCTAATATAGGCATATTTTCTGGTTTTGGGTCTTCAAAATATTTTTGATATATCTTTGGTAAACACCTATCTATAACAGATTTTTCTGCAGCAGTAAGACCAGACCCTCCTACTACAAGTTCAAGCATAGACATTATGAAGTTTGCCTTATCCTTTAAAGGTGCGTCCCCATCTCCATAGTTCATATTTATATCTAGTGGATTTAGGTAGTCCTTTGATTTTGCCGAAACTTTAATAACTTCTCCATTAAATTGTTTTACAAGGTTTGAATACTCGCCTTCAGGATCACAAATAATTACATCATCATCTGTGACAAGAATTGCATTTGCCATCTCTCTCTTTGCCGAGAAAGATTTACCAGAACCTGGTGTTCCTAATATTAGTCCGTTAGGGTTCTTTAATTTCTTCCTATCTGCCATAATCAAGTTTTGGCTAAGGGCATTTAAGCCATAATACAAGGAATTTGCCGAATCAATAAATAGCTCTTCTGTTGTAAAAGGCATAAAGACTGCCGTTGATGATGAAGTTAAAAATCTTTTTATCTCTACTTGATTAACTCCTAAAGGTAAGACAGAAACAAGTCCTTGCTCTTGCTGATGAGATAATCTTTTTACCTGACAATTATGTCTGTTTGCAATTGATGATATTTGAGCAATAGTGTTTTCTAATTTTTGATTAGTCCTGGCAAAATTCATCATTACTATGGTAACTACAAAGAGCCTTTCATCTCTATTTTGTAAGTCAGATAACATGGATTTAACATCAGCACCAAAAGTATTTATATCTGAAGGAATAATATCCATATCATATCCAGCACGAACTGCTTTCTTTTGTTCTTCAATTTTCATTCTGTCCAGATCTGTGTTCTTTCTCTTAATAAGTTTTATAGCTTCTGCTTGCTCAACTACATCTATATGAAAAGCTACATAAATATTGTCATCAATATCTAAAAACTCAGATAACATTCTGTCTGACAACTCACTTGCAAGTATTTGAAAATGGCTTACTGCTCCAATATATTTACCAAATTTAAAATTATTTGCTGGTGTAAAATTAAAGATATTGGGAGTTATATGTGATTTTGTAGACTCTTTCTTCTTCAAATCTTTATATGAAAAATCAAAGTTCTTGTCTGGATTTAACATATCGTGAACAAGTCTTAGTCTTTCTTCGCCATCAAGACTTTCTGCTCTTACTCCCATAGATTTAAAGTTAGATAAAATATCCACTTCAAGTCTATTTAGCTTTGCTCTTGCTTGCTCTAGGTTATCGGCTTCTGTAGTAAAGGTTATATACTTCATCTTTTTAAGTCCGTTATTGCCCTTTGCAAGTTGAAGCTTTAACATTTCCCTAAACTCTTTTCTTACATCGTCATAGAAGTCTCCCTTATCAGCAATTTTAATTGCATCTTGTAGGTCTCTATTTCTTCCTAATTGATTTACATATGAAAGTTCAATGTGGACGCTTGGATCAAAAGAATTTAAAAAGTTGGCAAATTGGTTAAAGATTAAATCTCTATCTTCTTCCAATGCCAACTGGTAATTTATATCTTGAAATGAAATTGTCTTTGAATAATTTTTTTCATCTAACTGGCAAATGCCCTCTGGTAACATTCTTATATATGGAATAGTGTCCTCAACAGTAAATCTCTTTTTCTCTTTATTTAAAATTACACTTAGAAGACTATTTGTTGGTTCTTTCTTTGTTTTTAGCCTTCTTACTTCCTTTCGGTCTTTTTTTAATTGTTTTTCCCTTAGATTTAAGTCGCTGATTTGCTTTTTTCTTTGCTTCAAGGTATGCCTCCTTTCTTATTCTCTTAGTTGGTTGATAAAACTTATGAAGATAGAAAAATTTAAAATATTTTTCAAAAGTTAAAGTATCTTTTTCATATAAGGTTATAAAAAAGATTGGCAGGGTTACTATTAGCATTACAATGATAGAAACATCATTAGGTAGATATTTCTTCATAAATAAATAGGTTGGTATGCCAATTAGTCCTGCCACAGAAAAACCTATAAGTTGTCTTTTAGTTAAGTTAAATGCAACCTTTGTTTTAATCTTGTCCAAATCCTTTGGTATTGGTACATACGCCATTTTAATCTCCCTCTACTTCTTCTTTAGAAAGTTCAAGTATATGGTCATAATTAGATATTGTTTCTTCTTCTAGGTAGCTAATTCTTTCTTCTAATTCTTCTTGTTTTTCTTCAATTCTGTCATTGTATTCTCCTTGATACATAACAAATTCATTGTGACATCTTCCGAGTCTGTTTATTCTTATCTTTAAGTTTCTAATTTCATCATTTCTTTTCTTCTCTTTTAAGATCTCATAAATTCCTCCCAATAAAATTCCAAATCCCAATAAAGCACAATTTTTCTTTTTTAACATTTATTCCTCCTAGTGCGTATTCATAATACTTTTTGCAACTGTTCCACTCTTAAACATCATAAGTCCAAGTAGTAGAGCATATCCTAATATACTAAACAAGCTTGCGTGAATATCTGTAATCTGTACCGTTCTTATTAAAACGGTGTAGATACCTAAACATACCATCAAAAACAAACCTTGTAGTCCCAAGGCAAAAAGTCCCTTGATATAATTTGTTCCAATCTGACCCCATTCTTTATTTCCCATAGTCGCAAATGGTATGGATGATACTGATGAGTAGACATATATTTCAAACATACGCCCATATACTATTAAGGTAATAGTTAAAGATATACATTGAATTGCAATCCTAACAAGGCTTGTTTCAACTAATATCATTATTAATGCACCAACATCTTTTTCTTTTAATGTATCAACCATTGCAACTATCTGATCTCCTGAAACAGTGGCAGAAGTAGTGATTACCCCTGCCGCTTTGTTTACAAGATTTTGTGCCACATCAAAGACTGCCATTGAAAACTCAAAGGCATGGCTTGCAAGGTAGACTGCTATAAACATCTTTATAATGTATTTGAAAAACTCAAAAGTATCCGTATCGTGCATATTATTCTTTTGCATAACCATATTTATGAGCTCAATACATAAAACTGCTGTTATGATAAGACCTGCTATTGGAACAATCACATTGTCATTAATGTTTTTTATGAAGTTATACACTTCTCCATTCCAACCCATTGGCGTCTTTCCAACATCAGTTGCAATAACTCCTACCTTGTCATTTATATCTAAGAACATGGACTCAAGATTTGCTTTGATACCTCCGAGTAGCATATCCTTAAAAAATTCAGTTAGCTTGTCAAAGATACCAAACATAGACTTTCTCCTAATTTAAAGCATTTGCAAGTAGTGGAATTAATTTAATACCGATTAGTACAATTCCTCCACCAGCCATAAGCTGCTTAATACCTTGAGATTTAGCACCAGGGTTATCATTACCATAACCTTCCATTAAGTTAATAACTCCCCATGCTCCTAAACCTGCACCAATTGCAGTTACAAGTGTCTTTAAAACTCCAACTCCAGCTGTAAAAAATTCCATATTATTCCTCCTCGTTTTCTTGTCTTTTTTCTATTTTGTTTAGTGATTTAACTATAAAATTCTTGTAGACCTTATCTACTTTTTTATTTTCTTTGAAATATCCAAAGACATGGATTAGATCCCCTTTTTCAAATTCTTTTACAATTTCTACCTTTTCTCCATATACTGAGCAATTTGTATATTCTTTGCCCTTTCCATATTTTTTAACAAGAGCAAAATTTGCTACTTGAACACTTTCTCCATCTTTTTCAAATTCTGAAATTTCAGCTTCCTTAACTAAATTTGCATTAATATTTATCATTTCTCTATCCATTAATTTCTTCTCCTTAATCTATATATTTCAATTAAAAAAGCGACTGAATTTATATTTCAATCGCTAAATGTCTTATATATTAAATTGTTTTAAGTGGGACTTCTTATCCTTACCATTTTAACCTCCTAATTTTGAGTATAAAAAAAAGGCGATAGAGTTTTAAATTTCTATCGCCTGAGATTATCTAATATTTATTTTTCTTTAAATTAATTTTAACTTTACCTTATCTCTATTTGTTAAATACTCTTCCACATCAAACAAGCTTTTCTTATCATGATCTTCCAACAGCTTGTAATTCTTATGCTTTGTAATATCAAATTTATCAGACAAGAAATGTATTACTACTCTTAGATAAAAATATACCAATTTTAATAATCTCCGTCTAAGTAATCCTCAAGTTGATATTCTTTCCCATCAACTTCTATAAACCATGTGCTATAAGCATCTATATTTAAAGGATTATCATCAACAACATGAGTTTTATAATACTTTGTATATATACTATACATGAGATTCTTTCTTGTGTCATTCTTATCTATTTTCCCATTATAAAAAGATATATATACAGTAGATACTTTTGTATCTTTTTCCCAATATTTACTTGCAATTTCATCCATGTGATTGGTATTTATGAATGGTTTTAATTTATCTATTACTTTCTTTACATCATTAATTTTAAAATTTTCAGATGTAACAAAATTAATATATAAGGATGGTCTTAAAAATTTTATTTGAATCTCACCTATTTTTTTATTTGATGACATCTCTTCTTTAAACAAATGAAACTCTTCACTTTTAACATTTTTTTCTTTAGAACAAGAAGTTATAAATATCAACCCAATCATTAAGGTCACTATTATTAAATTTTTCCTGTTTTTATTTTTCATTTAAAATACAACACTCCACAAGCTAGATTTCCATCCCATAATGCATTAAAGTTCAAAGAGCGCCTCTCGCCCCATGTAGAAACTGCAATATACCTATCTCCATTAGTTGTATTTCTAAAATACTTAGTTATAGTCATCCAATGCCAATCATAATCGCTTTGGTTAGAATTCCAATATTGTAAATATGCTACAGGACAATCTCTCCTCAATCCAGACTTTATATAATTAGCGAAAGAATCCTTGGTATCCTTGTTATCAGACCAATAGGCTGATACATTAACTCCTCTACTTTTTGCAAAACTTTCAAAACCATCTTCAAAATAACTTAAACTAGGTATTCCAATAATAGTTGGTGATAGATATTTTTCAACATCATACATATGATTTAAAAAACTCGACTTACTTAAATCTTTATACCTATATAGGGAATCATATCCACCAACATATTTAGATAAATGATTTGCAATATTCGCAGCAGCTACTATTCCACAACCTTTATTTTTTAATTTTTCTTCACTAAACCAACTCTGGTTCCCACCATAATATCTGTTAGCAACGTTTACAAAATTGCTTTCATTGGTTAACTGAACAACCTCATTCCCGTACCTATTAATTGATGGTATCTCTTTTCTAAAATCATTTATTTCCTCTGATGGTTTAGGCAATATTAAAGTTTCTGGATTATCAATTGAATTGTTTTTAATATATTCTTTTAATTCTTCCTCTGTGAAAATTATTGACGGAAATACATAAAACAACTTTTCATTTGATTCAAAACAATGTATTTTTTGAAGTAGCTCATCATTATCTCCTGATTCCAGTACCCCATAACCATCTTTTCTAGCATCTACTATACAATACTTATTTTTTGGCAGTAATAAAAAGTATGCATTTAAATTAGAATCAACATCATATAAAGGAATATTATCAATATTTTTAAAACTCAAAACTTCCACTTCATTCTTGGTAGAATATAAATCGTCATTAGTTAAGTAAAAACTTTCAATAAAATCAGTTGCGATAGAAACAGCTTCCCTACTATCTAAATATATTTCCTTTGTATCACTTTTTGAAACTGAGTTGTCTGAAATATAATTATCGCTGTTTAACGTGCTTCTAGATTTTAACTCTGAATTATAATCTATCGATGATGATGCAAATACATTAGTTGATAATTGTATTAACATAATCAATATCACAATTAAACTAGAAAAAACTTTCTTCATAACTTTCCTCCTTTTTTTAATATCAAAGCAACATTCCCATGTCACACTTTTTCAAGTCCTTATCGTTCTATACGATTCTTACTCCACATTTATGGCGATTATACTACCACTGTTATTACAAGTATAATTTCCTTTACCGTCCATATTGAGTCCTTTAGCTGTCTCATTAGTAAATTTCAAAGATGATTCAACTTCTCCGCTCTCTAATAAGATAATATGTTACCTTCTTGTTTTTAGGCCTAAAAATTCTTATTAAGTAAATACTCCATCACTTCCTCTTATTTTTCATGTCCTACCTATCTATTTTACAATTATATTTTATCATTAATATAAATTTAAATCTGCTAACTTTTGTGCATACTTTTTCAATATTGCCTAAATATAAGTATTCACCTACTCTACTATATTTATAATCATGTTTTCTTTTAACCTAACTCCATCTATTTTTGTAAATACTTCTCTACATCAAATACATTTCTATTATCATAATCTTCAAGAAGCTTATAATTCTTATGCTTGGTTATATCGAATTTATATGATAAAAAAGGTCTTACTCCTCTTAACAGGTATATACACTTACCACCATCCATTACAGTTATTTCATCTTACCTCATAAGTTCCTTACCAGTCTTTTGATAATTTAGTCCAAAAGATTTTTGATTTGATCTTGTTTCTGATGTGTTATATAAGTCTATAGTTTCTTTTCCTAATGTTTCTGATAACTCTTTTACTGTTGTTTTTTCCATCAAGAAAGAGTGGTGGAGTCACAGTTACAACTATTGTATCTGATAATCTTTATAGATTGCTTTTAATTGAGATTGTGCTTGCAGTATTATGCTTACTGATATTTTCCTTGAGAGTTTTTAATTTCTATCGCCTATTAATACCTTATTTCTAGTCTTCTAAAATCGATACTTCAAGGTCTATCGCTTTAAATGTAACAGTTATTCCTACTTCGTCTTTTACTATTTTTTCAAATAGCTCAGCTATATCATATGGGGACATATCGTATATATCTTCATACCATTCATTACTTTCATCGTACATTGTCTCACATATTGCTTCAATATAATTTTTCTTATCCCTTGTAAGTTCTGTATCACTTTCTAGAATAAACTGCTCTCCATTTATATTTAATATAATTAAAGATGATTTTCTATTTTCACACATTTTGCTTTCTCCATAAACTCAAATGTTTAACCTATTTATCTTATAACTTGATTTTAACTTTACCTTATCTCTATTTCTTAGATACTCTTCAACATCAAACAAGTTTTTCTTATCATAATCTTCCAATAACTTGTAATTCTTATGCTTTGTAATATCAAATTTATCAGACAAGAAAGGTCTTACTCCTCTTAGTTGGTATATGCACTTTCCACCATCCATTACAGTTATTTCATCTTGGCTCATAAGTTCCTTGCCAGTTTTTTGGTAATTTAATCCAAAAGATTTTTGATTTGATCTTGTTTCTGATGTGTTATATAGGTCTATGGTTTCTTTTCCTAAGGTTTCTGATAACTCTTTTACTGTTGTTTTTTCTTTTCCTCCTAGAAAGAGTGTAGAGTCACAGTTACCAACTATTGTATCTGCATGGTCTTTATAGATTGCCTTTAATTGAGATTGTGCTTGCAGTATTATACTTGCTGATATTTCTCTTGAACGAATTGTCGCTATTAGTTTTTCAAATTTTGGAATTAAGCCTATATTTGCAAACTCATCAAGTAGACACCTAACATGAACTGGAAGTCTACCACCATAAACATCATCTGCCTTATCACATAGTAGATTAAATAATTGGGAATACATTATTGAAACTACAAAGTTAAAGGTATCGTCTGTGTCTGATATTATTACAAATAAAGCAGTTTTCCTATCTCCAATTTTATCGAGTTCTAATTCATCTTCACTCATTAGCTCTCTAAGCTCTCTTATATCAAAAGGTGCAAGTCTTGCTCCACAAGATATGAGAATTGACTTGGCAGTTTTTCCTGTAACAACTTGTCAAGGACTTTCTAATCATTTTTATCGACTTTTTGATGTTTTTCTCTCTCCATTTCTCTAAGCATTATGCGTTTTAATTTGTCTTGCATTGTTTCCGTCGCATTTTCATTAAAGTGAACAACAACCTCATAAGTTGCTTTACCAATTTTCTTTATAGTTTTTATCCCTGTATTCTGTTCATTTTTATTTTCGTGCATATATTTTTCCTCCTGTTTGTTTCAATAAAAAAGACGATTAGATTTTTAATTTTCTAATCGCCTTTTAAGTGTCATATTTACATTTTTATTATCTCTGGCATACTTTGATACCTTTTCATACTTAAAGTCTTTAATAATGCCTTTCCACCTCTTTTACCTATAAAGATTCGCCTACGTCATAGTTCATTTTTTTATTTAAACCTTTCTGTGTTAGTTTTTCTTTATCTTCTTCATACCAATTAAGGATTGTTACATAATGGTCTTTATAGTATTTCCCAGAGCTTTTAATATATCTTGATAGCTTTTCAATCATTGTATCTGTATGACTTTGCAGCTTATCATTTAACTTATGATATTCTTCTTCAGTTAATCGAACATTTTGATATTTTCCGTAAAAAGAAACTGGGGCTGCTTGGTTTTCTTTTTCTCCTCTCCCCTTATCTATACTAACCTTATCTAATCTACCCTTATCTATACTGGGTTGACCACTTGACAACCTTTGGTTAACCAGATGACAACCAACTTTTTCTTCTGAAATATATGCTCCATTTTCCGTTTGATAAAGCTGCTGTTTCTGCTCTATATACATTGTTGGCTTATATCTGTCTTTTCTAATAAAATTATTTATCTTCCAATGAGTAATGACGATAATTCCCTGATCAAAGACTATCACAAAGCCTTTGGCAATAAGTATTTTAAGGTCATCTTCATTAGCTCCGATAATTTTGATGATTTTCTTAGGATTATTTACAAAACCGTCATCATCTGCCCTCATTGATAAATGAAAATATAGGCATTGACTACTTAGTGGCATATCCAAAAATAAGTCACTATCCACTATCTTTAGTGAAAACATTCTTTTATCTGCCATGCTCTCCTACCTTTCTTCAAATAAAAAAAGACGATAGTTTTTACTTCTACCGCCTTGCGTATTGCTATGGTTTTTTCTAATTATATATTAAATTTTTAAATCTTTATTATTTAACATCTTACTAAACATATCATGGTACATATCTTTAGAAGATTCTTCTATCTTGGTAATACTTGATATTTTATTTCCCGCATCCTTTGACGAAGCTCCGCAAAGATAAAAGGCTTCATTTTCTGTTCCACAGTCTATTGCTATATATCTATCGTGATATTTTTTACCTGCTATCTTCAGTTTCAGGTCTATGTTAGGATAGTCTTTTCTAAAATCATCTAAGATATTTTTTGTAAGCATATCCTTGTTCTTAACATTATCACTAAAGACTATGATTTGAGTCTTATCTCTTGCAGCTCTTAAAAGTTCCAATGTTTTAAGTCCTATATAGTTATCTATAACATAAATACTTTTCTTTGCTGATTTATATATTTTGGTATAGGCAACATCAGCTTCTATCTTATTTCCATTCATCAAGAGAAAATGTTTATATGTTTCCGGGTCTATAAAATTATCCATTACCTTTTTCAAATCTTCTTTAGTAGCTAATGTGTTAATCTTACTATCTATCCTTGCAATATCATTTGTGTTTTGATTTGTTTGAATTGCTATTTGAACTAATTCTTTTGAGCTGATAAAATCTTGGTTTTCAATGATGAAGTCTTTCATCTGCTTAAACATTCGTATTAAAGCCTTGCTCTGTTTAACGGCAAGTTCTCCCCTTAATACAGTCATAAGCATATAAATACCTTGCTCTGTAAAAGCATAAGGTAGTTTTCTACGACCACCCCAACTTGATGTCGATTTTTTCGATATCAAGTTTTCAAACTCTGATTTCGTCAACTGAAACATAAAATCATCATCAAATTTCTCCGAATTATTTTTTACTTGTTCGTTAAATCTTGTCGTTGTATACCCATATATTTCTGCAAGCTCAAAATCAAGCATAACCTTTTGATTTCGTATATAGTAAATCTTACTTTTAATTGTAGTTTCATCTATAACTACAATTTCCTTATTTTTCTCTGCCACAAAATTCACCTCCTATATATTTTTGGGGCTACAAGTTGTAGCCATTTTCTCTTTATTTCATTTAGCTTACAGATCTTAAGCCAATTATCCATAATATTTTCAAAGCCTAATTTCTATAATTATACCAAAAATATTAAATCTTTTCTATCTCTCCCTCTCTCTTTATCTATCTCTATATCTTTATCTATCTCTATCTCTATCTCTATCTCTTGTCGGACATGGGTTGGACTCATTAAGGACAATGTCCTCTGTTTATTTTGTCTGTGAAAAATTCTTCTTTTAATTTTATCCAATAATATCTTTTGTTTGTTGCCATATCTGTTCCTTTCTTGATTTTCGATAATCGAAATTCTTGATTTCCGATTTTCGGAATTCTGGACTTCTGCTTTTCGGAAGTCTTGTTATTGTGGTTATTTAAGGGTGTAACTTTTCGTTACTCCCTTAGATTTCTCTGGTCATATCTTTTTTGCTTGGTTTTACTTTTTCTTTTACTTTTCTTTTGACTTTCTCTTTTGTCTTATCCTTGTTCTTGGATAGGTCTTTGTATTTCTTTATTTGTTTTAGGATACTTTCTTTTTCTTTTTTATTTTCCTTGGCTAGGAGTTGCTTAAAGGCATATTCCATTACTTTTATATCTTTGGCTTGGAAGAATATTTCATAGTTTTTGCTTTCTTTGTTTTTCATTACTGAAAACTTTACTCCAAGTTTGTTTAGTTCTTTTTTTAAGTCTTTGAGGTCGCTTTGATCTATGCTTACGTTTTCTAGTTGTCCTTTTTTGTATAGGTCTTTTATTTTCATTTCATCGCCCATAAGGCTTTTGAGGTTTCCATTTGCTTTTTCTAAAGTTTCATTAATCTTTTTTCTTATTTCTTTTTCTAGGTTGATTGATTCTTTTGCTGCCTTTATTGTGTATGATATTATGGTTTGTGCTGCTTGACCTGCTTCTTTGCTTATTTCTTCGTTTATCATGTTTTCTCTCCTTTGTTTGAATTAAAAAAAGGGAAGTATAGGCTTTAATTTTTCTATACTTCCCTTTGATTGTTTTCATTTTATTGTTCTTGGTGGTGGAATGCTTTATTTTGATGCTTTTATAGCTTTCTTAGGTATTTGTACCTTTTCTTGTTTTTCTGCTCTTATTTTGCTTTTCCACCTTTAGTAGTTTATGTGTGTTCTTTTGTCTGATAGATAGATTTTCATGTTGGAATATAATATCTGCACTTCTTCGTTGTTCATTGCTTTTATTTCTTCTGTGCTTTTATAGGTTTTGTATGTTCCATCTTGATCTGCTTTTATGAGTTCATCTATTAGCTCTTGCCTTTTATTCATCTCTATCACCTCCTAGATTTGCCTTTATTTGTTTGGTCATATTATAGCTTGGATAAGATATTTTTACCAGGTCTTATCTTTCTTGATTTTTGTAATAGTCTTTAATTGTCTGCCTTTTTTCATTAAACTTATCACTATCTTGCTTATACTCTTTTATCTTTTCTATGATACTTTCTTTCTCTCCTCTCTTAATCGCCTTGTCAATCTCAATACTTAGGTCTATGCCATAATCGTCATTGACTGTCTTGACTGCATACTTGATATGGTTGATACTTTCGTACTCTTCTTTGATTGATTGTGATTGTCTGTTGAGTTTCGATATTTCATCTTCAAGGCTTTGGATTTCTTTTTTCCAGTCTTTAGACTTAATCGCCGATGAGCCTGTTATCTTTTCAAGAATTGCCCTTGCTCTTTTATATTTATCTATCTCATCTTTATGGGAATTGTAAAAGCTGTCTTTGAATAGGGATTTACTGTTCCATTCCTCAAAGACTTTTTTGTTATCCTTGATGATGTCCGCATAGGCAAAGCATTTATTTAAGTTTTCTATTCTTGTGGTTTTCGCCTTAATGTCTTGACTAATCTTCTTATTTTGGGATTGTAATGTGCTTATCTTTTCTTGTAGGTCGGCTATGGTTTTAAGATTGTTGCCTTTCAGATATATTCTTGCTTTGGAAAATCGTCTTAGGTCTGCACCTATCTTTTTGTTGCTTGCATAGGGATTTAACTTTCTTGCTTTTTCTCCCTGTAAGTCATAATAAATACTGATGTACTCATAGAGATTAAAGAGTTCCGCCTTGTTCTCATATTCTTCTTTTTTCTCCTGTTTGTATTCATCATATTTTACTTGCAGACTTCCAAGTAACGAGCCTATCCAAGACGTAAGTTTGGATAGCTCCTCTTTTAATTTTCTAAATTCTAAATTCAAGGCGATGATTTTTCTGTTTTGGTTTCCTCTCTCTGTCTGTATGCCTTTTTTCTCCATCTGATAACTGCTTGTGCCTAAATGAATTTGCGGGAGTTCTTCTCTGCCTTGTTCTTTAAAGGTGCGTGGATCTATCCTTTTATTTATGTTGTTCCTTGCCAAGTATTCGTTTGCTTTCTTTGAAAAGTTTTCTCTCCACTCTTTTGCTTTGTCAGGTTCGTTCCAATCGTTCAGATTTACTTTTCTTGATTTATAGTTTCCGCTTTTCAGTTTTATCTTTTCTCCGTTTTCATCAAGGATATATTCTTTTCTGCATTTCGGTTTCCAATTCCCTTTTTCGTCTATTTCTCTAAGGGTAAGTAGGATATGGGCGTGTGGTTGTTCTTCATGATCGCTTGCCATAGGATTATGAATATTACAGTCTACTATCATACCTTTAGAAGTAAAGTTTTCTTCTATAAATTCGCTGATTAATTTTATTCTGTCCTGTTCATTTAATTCTCTTGGAAGTGTAAAGAGCAGATTTCTTGCAAGTTGTGAATTTTTACTTTTCTCTATTTTTTCAACACTATTCCATAGGTATTCTCTGTTTGAAAACTTTTTCGGGATATGTTCCGGCAGAAATATTTTTGAGAATACAAGGTCTTCTTTTTTAGAATAGTCATGTGTTTTTCCATAGTATTCATCTTGTAATTTATCTCTTGCATTGTATGCAGCTTTTGCAATCACGCTATGCCCTTTTGACCTTGCCACAATATCTACATGGGTATGCAAACTTTTGATTTCCATTGTCTTTTCCTCCTTTATCTGTTTTCAATTTTGGGATTTTACTATCCTAATGTTCAGGTCGTATCTTCGCTCCCTTTTTCAAAGGGCGCAAAGATACACCGTTTGACTACGGTGCTTTGCGTTCCTGCGGAAAGCTTATAGCTCCGCTAAGGAAACAAAAACGCTAAAGCATTTTTATTTGTTCAAGGGGGCTACTCCCCCTTAGACCCCTGTGAACTTTGTTTTTTGTAGATTTTTCAAATCCACAAAAAAGCAAAGTTTTAAAATGTTTCTCACTTTGCTCCATCTTAGTTTCTAATACATTTTCTGTTTTTCTTGCTCTTCCTCTGTCAGTTCTTCAAAATCATCATTTGCATTTTCCTCTTTAAGATTTGGATTTTCTTCTAAAGAGATTTCTTTTTCTTTTAAATGAATTTCTGTAAGTTCTTTTAGCTTTTCTCTATTTCGATTATCGGAAAGTACATAATCTAAAAAGGCATAGATTAAATCATTATCTGTATTTTCTTCTGCTCCGGTTATCTGTTTTTCAAATTTCTCAAACACGCCTCCTTTTTCTACTTTTCGTTTCGTGTCCGCCTTTCTTTTTAGCTGTGATTTCTTTTGTCTTAGTTGCTTAATTTTGTTTTCCGCCTGTTCTTTTTTCTTAGTTTCTTTTTCCAACTGGCTCATTATATTTTCTAACTCTTTCATTTTTCATTCCTCCATTTCAATATTGTTGTGTTCCAAACAAAGAAAGGCTAAGCACCTTTCTTTGATACTTAACCTTTCATCATTTTTTAGATTTTATCTTCTAAAATCTTTCTTAGTTTTTCTAAAATTTGATCCCTCCTTTGTCCGATTGCCTGATGTGTAACTTTCTCTTTTCTGCTGATTGACCTAAGACTTTCTTCTCTGTAGAAGATAGCTTCCATTAACTCTCTTTCTTCTTTTGTCAGTGTAGCTAATGCCTTATGCAGTTCTTCAATTTGCATTTTGACTTCTACAATTTTTTCTAAGTCTATTTTTTCATCTATGATGTTATCTACAAAGTGTCCATCATGATCTAATGATGAAAATGGAATAACTCCATACTTGCAATCCTTTTTCTGAAGATATTTTTCATGCTCTGTTATCTTCCAATAGGCTTTGTAGACTTCTTCACTTATGGATATAGCTTCCCCTTTGACATAAAGGTAATATTCCTTATTAGGCATTGTGTTATCCTCCTTTTTAAGTTCTCTGTTTTGCTTTTTGAGAATAAAAAAGGAGGACTTCTACACTTTGACGTAAAAAGTCCTCTCGGCTTAAAAACTAATATTTTATATGATTTTCTATTTTGTTGTTTCTGGTAAAGTGTTATTGCTATGTGTAAGTAATCCCAACCATAAAAAAGGATAAATGTATCTTATGTGACTAACAGAATTTAGTGTTCCCATTATTTATCCCTCCATTACTTAGCTACATATTTTTCCCTCCTAAATAAATCTTTTATAAACTTTAAATGCCATCTTTTTTGCATTTATCATTAGCAAATTTTATTTTCCTAACTAAGATAACAGCTAAACCAAATGACAAAACATCTGCCACTGGTTGAAGCAAATATATTCCAAATTGCCCAAATATATTTGATAAAGTATACAATAACGGAATATAAAATATTCCTTGTCGTGAAATTGAAATTATTGATGCCCAAAAATATTGTCCAATATTTTGCATTAGCATACTACTAATCGCAAAGTATCCTAAAAGTGGCATTGTAATACATTGCATACGCAGTATCTCTGTACCGGCTAAAATAACTTCATTATCATTTGACATTGTTCTAATAAGCGGTTCAGAAAAAACATATAACAAAATAGCCGCTATAATTAAAAATAAAGTACCTCCTGTTACTGCAAATTTAAAAGCCTTTTTAACTCTATCATATTGCTTTGCCCCGTAATTCATCGCACAGATAGGCTGAAAACCCTGACCCCAGCCTATCATTATCATATATGCTAATGCTAATATCCTTGAGCTTATTGTTAATGCTGCTATAACACCATCACCGTATTTTGCGGCTACAACATTCAGTAAAATTAAAGCGATACTTGTGATAAATTGTCTTGAAAAATTAGGCATTCCTCCTGCCAGAATATGATATACTCTATCTTTATTTATTCTTACTTTTTTTAAATCAACAGCAGTATTTCCATTTTTTTCTGATAAATTCGTTAATACGATGCAACCTGTAATTTGTCCTATCAATGTTGCATATCCAGCTCCAATAAAGCCGAATTTAAACCCAAACATCAATACAGGATCCAGAACTATATTGACAACCATTCCTATCAATAATCCTATCATTCCATCTTTCACATTCCCACAAAGTCTTAATTGATTGTAAAGAGTAATAGAATAAAGACCAAATGGTATGCTGACAATAATCACCTTTAGATACTGCACTGTAAAATTCAACAAACTTTCAGAAGCACTTCCACCTATAAATTTTGACAGCGGTAAAACAAAAAACCATGATAAAATAGCTATTAAAATACCAATGACAATAGCAAAGAGAATTCCAATAGACGATATAATTTCTGCTTCTCTTTCTTCATTTTCTCCAATTTTTTTTGACATTATGTTTCCACTTCCATACCCAAACCAAAATCCAATAGCTTGAATAAAACTCATAAAGCTAAACACGATACCGATAGCAGCTGTCATGGATTTATTATTTAAAATACCGACAAAAAATGTATCAGTCAGATTATAAATTACCATGACAAGCATACCTATAATGGTAGGAATAGAAGTTTTCACTAATAATGGCAGAAGATTATCGTTTAAAATGGCTTTTCTTTTCAATTCTTTTTTATTATTACTTGAGTTCATACTACAAACCTCTAACTACACCTTTATTACCGTCTACTTGAATCATATCCCCATCTTTGAATTTGGTAGTTGCAAAACCAACTCCAAGAACTGCCGGTATATTATATTCTCTTGCAACAATTGCAGCATGGCTCAAAGCAGAACCTGTATCTGCCACAACAGCACTTGCCAGCTTAAATAATGGAGTCCATTCAGGATCTGTAAGATGACAAACTAATATATCTCCTTTTTTCATTTTATAAAATTCTTTGGGACTATTTATTAAACACACCTTTCCAACTGCAATGCCAGTGCTTCCGCTTACTCCTTTTAAGACATCACCATCTGTTTTAAAAATCAATAACTTTGAAGCTTCCCAAACTTTTACTGCTAAAGGAAATTTTTCGTTTCTCCTATTTATTTTTTCCTTATCTGATTCATTTAAATTACCTCTGTTAATTACTTCCAACAGTTCTTTATGAAAAAGATTAGCCGCTCCAGTTTCTATATTTTCATCACCCAAGAGTATAAAGTTAATTCTTTTAACACACTTTCTCACATAATAAAATAGTGTTTCCCACAAATATTGACTTTCTTCACGAACCACATGAAAATATCTAAAATATTTTATCTGTTTTTCTACATCCTGATACTTTCTACCATAGATTTCCTTTACGCTCTCCATAAGCTTAGAAAAATCCTTTATATCGTTGCTTTCATTACTATTTTCATTTAATATAGGTCGTAATATATTTATCAGCCTATCAGGATCCTCAAGAAATGTTTTTGCAGATAAACAATAACAATTATAATCAGATTTAAAACCATTATTTTTCATAAACTCATCTGATATATTCTTAAAATCATTATACTTTTTATATAATTCCTTAAAATTATCTCCGGAAATTATTGCTTTTTTTAAAGCTTCATTTTTTCTTATCTCACGAGCCATTTTATAGACATCATTTGTAACCACTGATGTTTTATTATCTAAGTCCCAATAAAAATCAAATGATGAATAATTGCTATTTACTTTTTTTATTATTTTGGTAAATTTCTTGCTATTTAAAACTGATGGAAATAATGCATATTTGAATCTATCATAAGCAAGCTTTTGCAAAAGAACATAACTTTCTTCTAAGAAATTTCCACACTCCGTTAATGTCATATTTTCAAAATTTAAGTGCTTGATTTCTTCTATTTCAACTTCATATATATTCATAAAATCTTTGCACTTCTTATAACAGAACTCAAAATCTTTCATGTTCTTTAAAATTTTAAAAAATTTAAAAATATTCTTTCCAATTCGCTTTCCGTCATCAGAAAAAGTTTGTATACCATCATCATCTATAATTGGATTTCTTGGTAAAATAATTCCACCTTCTGACAAAATGTTTACTTTCTGATCATTAATTGCCATCAAATAATCGAAATCAAGGACTCTATGTGCAAAAGGCATTTTTTCTAAAAAGAATGACATTACTTCTTGTGTATCCTTTTTGATTTTTTTACCATTTATATACTTCTCTATTAAATCATTGCCAGTTATATCATTTTCAGAATTTTTTAATGTGGTAATCGCTCTCGCTTGTAAAATATAGACAATATCATTTTTGATAGCCCATTCAATATCCATAGGCATACCATAGTGTTTTTCAATCTCTAAACCGCACTTCATAAGTTCAAGTATTTCTCTATCATTTAATGCACGAGTTTTTCTTTTATCAGGATTTACCGATACTTCAACAGTTTCCTTATCACCGTATATAATCTGAGTTTCCTTGCTTCCAATATTTACTTCGATTATATTTCCTGATTTGTCAATAATGTAGCTATCCGCTGTAACTCTTCCGCTTACAACGCTTTCTCCTAAGCCAAAGCTTGCATTTATTTGCATCTCATTTTCTTTTTTGTTTACTGGGTTTACAGTAAATAAAACTCCTGATTTTTCACTCTCTATCATTTCTTGAATAACAACTGCAATAGAAACTGAAGTTTGATCATAACCTTGATGAAATCTATAGCTTACAGCTCTATTCCCCCAAAGTGAAGCATAACAATTACGCACCCCATTTAATACACTTTCAATACCTTGAACATTTAAATAAGTTTCTTGTTGCCCTGCAAAACTGGCATCCGGTAAATCTTCTGCCGTTGCTGAAGAACGCACTGCAACTCTTGTATTATTTCCAAGATTAAAATATTTTTCTCTTATTATATTTTCCAATTGCTCAGGAAATTTCCCAGACTTTATCTTTCCTCTAAAATGCTCAGCTTCATTTAGAAGTATTTTTTCATCATCTGCTGATTTTTTAATTCCATTTTCAATGAGGCTATCAATAGCATTTACTTTTAAAAAATCTCTATATGCGTCTGCTGTTATAACAAAACCACTTGGAACATTTATTTTAGCCGAAGTCATTTCTCCAAGATTAGCTCCCTTACCTCCAACAATTAATACATCTTCCTTTTTTATCTCATTAAAATCCAGAATCATTTCTATCACCTTCCTTTTTACAATTAAATTTCTATATATTTAAAAACAATGCTTTGTATATAAATATTAAGTACTTCCTCAAATGTATCTTCATTAAAATGGAAATAATTTGAACATAAAACAAAGCTTCCAACAAAGGCATTTGATAAACCTTGCTTATCTACGCTTTTTACTACTTTGTTTTTGTACCAATAATCTATTAACCTATCCAAAAAATCCCCATATAGATTTTCTACTCTATTCACTTTCTTTGAATCTTGACTCGCAAATATTCTAAATGCCTCTTGATAAATTTGCTGATTTCTAATTTTCTCAGTCATGTCTATTGAATACTTAAAAATTACCTCTGAAAGGAATTTTTTAGGATTCGTAAGTGAATTTGAAAATTCTTTTTCAATGTTCTCCAATTTTTGTATTGATCTATATGCCATTAAATCAATGACAAGAGATTCTTTATCTTTCCAAAAATTATAGAAACTCCCTTGAGCTATTCCGACTCTTTTTGTCAATTCCGAAATGCTAAGTGATTTTGTCCCTTTATCATGAAATAAATCAAGAGCAATTTCCATAATACTTTCTTTAATTTTTATCTTTTCTTCTTCTGTAAATGCTTTTGCCATTTTAAGCCTCCAAATATTATAAATATATCTATGAATTTTCTATTTTTTATTCATAGATATCATAGCATAAGCAAACACAAAAGTCAATGAATATTTTATTTTTTATTCATTGACTTCTGAGATATATTATTCAATTAAAATGTTCTGCATTTCACATACCGGTATCCCTCCCCTTTTCAAAACCTTTAATTTCTCCTGTTTCTTTTGCTCCCTTCTTGCCTTATATTTTTTTTCATACTCTTTCTGTTTTCCGCTTGCTTTTCTCTTTAGATAATTTTGATGAAGTCTGTCTTTTCTCTCATTGATTTTGCGTTCTTCCTCCTCAAGTTTTTGTTTTTCTTCTTCGGTCAATTCTTCTTTTGGTGGTTCATAATTACCTATGAAGTTAAAATATATTTCTATCTTTTGCTTTGATGTTTGACTGCCTTTCCTATCTCTTTCATGAATGATTATCTTCTTTACAAACTCATTTATCATTGTGTTTGTGAGATTATCAAAGTTTTCATAACGACTAATAAGGGATATGAATTTTCTTGCCTTATCTGTTTCCATTTCATATCTTGATATTACAAGCTCTAAGTCTTTAATCTCTTTACTTAACGTGAGTTGCTCAGTTTCATATTGGTTATTTAAAATTTCATAGCGATTATTCGGTATCTTATTTAAAATCATATCTTCATAAATTCTGCACATCAATCGTTCCAGCTCCTGAAGTCTGTTTTGGCTTTCCGATATTCTTATCTTTTTCTTTTCAATCTCTACTTTTTCCTTTTCTTCCATTTCATTTTGAATGGAACGGATAAAGGCTTCGTTATCTTCATCAAGGTATTTTTTAATGTCTTTTAGCGTTTCCTGTATAAGATTTAGGACGGCTTCCGCTTTTATCCTGTGAGCTGATGGACAAAGTGTTCCACAAGGTACTTTTGTGTAGGCACTGCAATTGTAATAAGGGATATTCTTGTAATTACTTGTCCTATGAACATACATCTTACTTCCACAATCAGCACAATACATTAGTCCTGTTAGTGGGTGATATTCGCCCCAACCATCTGGGTATCTTTTTACATTTCCTCGTATTCTTTGTACATTATCAAAGGTTTCTTGGTCTATGATTGCTTCGTGGGTATTTTCAAATATCAGCCAGTTATCTTCAGATACATATTTACTTTTCTTATCCTTGAAGTGCTTCCTTGTTTTGAAGTTGACTGTATGCCCTAAGTATTCTTTTTTCTTTAAGATACTTGCTATTGTGGAGCTACACCAACGATAAGGATGTTCAAAATTTTTGCTTTGATGTAGTCCGTAGCCTAATTTTTGTTGATGATAAGCTGGTATATCTATTTTTTCTGCTTCCAATATCTTTGCTATTCGATACGGACCATTGCCTTGCATGGTCAGGTTAAATATTCGCCTTACTATCTCTGCTGCTTTTTCATCTACAATCCACTTATCTTTGTCTTTTTCATCTTTGATATAGCCATAAGGTGGAGAACTTGCCGTATGCTTTCCACTTTCTCCTTTTGATTTGAACGTCGATTGTATTTTTCTTGATGTATCTCTTGCATACCATTCATTCATAATATTTCTAAAAGGGGTAAAATCATCTTCTCTGTAAAAACTGTCTACATTGTCGTTGATAGCAATTAGTCTTACGCCCTTTTGTCTTAATATCTCCATACATTGACCGACTTTTAGATAATCTCTGCCGAGTCTACTCATATCTTTTACGATGATACAACCGATATTTCCACTGTTTACTCCGTTCATCATTGCCATAAATCCCGGTCTGTCAAACTGGGTTCCGCTTATTCCGTCATCTGTAAAATGGATGATGTTGGATAAATTATTCTTACTTGCATATTCTTCAAGGATTTTCTTTTGATTGACGATTGAGTTACTTTCTCCTTGAAGTTCGTCATCACGACTTAATCTCTCATAGAGTGCTGTTATCTTTTCAAAATTCCTCATTTTTACCCCCTTTCCCTTAATTTCTCAAATAAAAAAGAATTAAGAAGTACATATTTCACTAAAACAGTGATTAAGTGTTCTCCTTAATTCTATTACTCCTGCTGCAAGCTTATATTTCTTGTATTGCTTAACTGCAAAATGACTTGGATCTTTCTTTTCAAGAGCTTCAAAAAGCCTATCAATTGGGTTCATATAGGTTTC
>NZ_JBEPMA010000018.1:0-39164 GCF_040545475.1 Peptoniphilus olsenii
TCCGCTCGGAATGACAGTTGTGGGGGGTTGTCTTGTATATGCATTTCATTTCTTAATAGCTTTTCTTTTTATTTTTCAAAAAAATCTTATATTTGCTTTTACAAAACTACCCCTCTATAGGCAGATTCCCCACTCTTCGAGTACACGACGACTTTCTAAACCCTTCGGCTTTTCCGCTCGGAATGACAGTTGCGGGGGTTGTCTTGTATATGCATTTCATTTCTTAATAGCTTTTCTTTTTATTTTTCAAAAAAATCTTATATTTGTTTTTATAAAGCAATTCCTATACGGGCAGATTTCTCAATTATCTCTTAAATATTACTTATTTCTGTCCCTTCAAAGTCCGGATTATTTGTGTTTAAAACTTTTATCTTTATATTTTTATCTCGAGCTGGTTTTATTGCATCTCTTTGATAAACCTCCGCTCCAGACTCTATAATTTCGTCTAATTCATCATAAGTTAAATGCTGAAAGCTTTTGGCATTTTTATTTTTATTAGGATCCTCTGTCATCACTCCATCTACATCTGTCCAGTTTTCGTAAATTTCAGAATTTAAGGCACTAGCTACAATTGAGCCAGTATAGTCTGAACCTCCTCTTTCAAATATTTTTATATTTCCATTTTCATCAGACCCGTAAAATCCGGGTATTACAACTTTTTTACCTTTTGCAATACTTTTTCTTATTAGTTCAACACTTCTTACCGTGTCAACTATCCCATTGTAGTCAAATTTTATCAATTCTTTTGCATCTACAAATTCATAATCTAAATACAAAGACATGAGTTTTGCATTTAAATATTCTCCTCTACTTATTATAAAATCACGTGATGAAGATTTTTCAATTTGTAAAAATACATTGTTTAATTCTCTAGAAAATTCCTGTTCAACTTTTAAATCTTCTGCTATATTCTCAAATCTTAGTTTTACTTTGTCTAAATAACTAGAAATCATATTTTCTTTTAATTTTATTTCTTTTTTCAGTCTCTTTAATACAATTTCCAATTCGTTTAAGTCATCTCTGATTTTAGATATTTCTATCAAATCATCTGTAACTTTGATATCATCTTTATTTCTCTTCCCAGGAGCAGATACAACTATGACATCTGTGTCTTTTTTGGAATTAATAATTTCTTTTACCTTGTTAAATTTATCGGCATCACTTAATGAAGATCCTCCAAATTTAGAAACTTTTTTCTTTTGAATTTCATTTAAATAAAATGGTGTTTCCTGGTAAACACAATAGTTTAACCAATTTGAAAAGAATAAATTGCCATTTGAACGCCATCTCACTTTTATACCATTATCAGGATTATCATTTTTGTAATAATTTTTAGGCAAAGCAATGTTTAAACCCTTAGATAAATCTCTTAGATATTCTTTTTCAAGGATATCTTTATCATATTCCCAATGACCAAATGAAAAAATAAATCTGTTATCTTTAGTTGTTGCTAGTGATACCCCTGTATCTGATCTATGGGCAAGAACATCTAAATCTTTAACTTTTAAAATATCTTCGTAATTGACCCTACTATGTCTTGAATGAGGGACATAAAAGTCATCATCAAACCCTTTCAATAGTTTGCTATCTTGTAAAACTTCGTATTCGAATACTCCAAAAATTTTCTCAGAAGTGACTTTGCTTTTTATTCCATAATAATAATGCAGAGCAGCTTGAGCCGACCAACATATAAACATTGTAGAATATACATTAGTCTTTGCAAAATCAAAGATTTCTTTTAATTCTTCCCAATATTTTATATCTTCATAAGCCAAGGTCTCCACCGGAGCCCCTGTAACTATCATTGCATCGTATTTATTATTTTTAATTTCATCATATGTTTTGTAAAACTTTTGAAGATGATTTATTGAAGTATTTTTTCCTTCGTATGAATTCATTCTAATTAAGTCAATTTTTATTTGAAGAGCTGAGTTTGTAAGCATTCTCAAAATTTGAACTTCTGTCTCTTCTTTTTTGGGCATCAAGTTAACTATGGCAATATTTATTGGTCGTATATCCTGCGAATTTGCTCTTTCTTCTTCCATTGTAAATATTTTTTCTTGTTCTAGTATATCTTCTCCAATTAAATTTTGGGGTATTATTAATGGCATTTTTAACTCCTTAGATAAATTAATTAAATTTCTGCAAAAGCTTTTTCTAAATCTTCTATAATGTCATCTACATTTTCTATTCCAATTGACAGCCTCACCATATTAGGAAGTATTCCACTTTCAAGCTGTGCCTTCTCACTTAATTGTCTGTGAGTCATGCTCGCTGGGTGTAGTGCATGACTTCTAGTATCAGCCACATGGACAACCAATGAAACTAATCTGAGACTATTAATCCATTTTTTTGTTTCTTTAATATTTCCTTTAACTCCAAAGGATATTACTCCACTTGCTCCTTTTGGCAAATATTTTTTTGCAATTTCGTAAGAGTTTGAACTTTCTAATAAAGGATAATGTACCCACTCTACCTTTTCATGTCCTTCTAAAAACTTAGCAATTTTTAATGCATTCTCTGAATGTCTTTCCATTCTAAGTGCCAATGTTTCCGTCCCTAAATTCATAATAAATGCGTTAAATGGACTAAGTGTGGTTCCAAAATCTCTGAGATAAACTACTCTTGTTTTTGTAATATATGCTGCATCTTTAAAAGTTTCAGTGTAACTAAGTCCATGATAATTTGGATCTTTATCTGTCAAACAAGAAAATTTTCCATTATTCCAATTAAATTTACCGGAATCTATTATTAATCCACCTACACTTGTAGCATGACCGTCAATATATTTTGTAGCAGAATGTGTCACTATATCCGCTCCAAATTCTATTGGTCTACATAGAAAAGGTGTAGCAAAAGTATTATCAACTATTAGTGGAATATCATGATTATGAGCGATATTTGCTATCTTTTCTATATCCAAAACTTCCACTCCAGGATTACCTATAGTCTCACCAAATATAAGTTTAGTTTTGTCATCAATTGCATCTTCTAATTTTTGAAAATCATTTAGCGGAACAAATTTTGTTTTTATTCCAAATTTTTCAAGTGTCGAACCAAGAAGTGTGTAAGTGCCACCGTATATATTATTTAATGCAACGATATTTTCGCCACCCGCACAAATTGTGAGAACTGCCAATAAATTAGCAGCTTGGCCTGAAGATGTAGCAACAGAAGCTACTCCACCTTCTAATTTTGCAATTTTTTCTTCCAAAACTGCAACTGTCGGGTTAGAAATACGAGAATACATATGTCCTTCTTTTTCTAAATCAAATAGTGCCGCTACTTCATCTGCATCGTCATATTTAAATGTAGTAGACTGCACTATTGGTGCTATTCGTGGTTCTCCATTTTTGGGTTCATATCCTGCTTGCACACATAAACTTTCTAAATTTAAATTTTCTAAATTTGACATTTAATTACCTCCAGATAATAAAAAAACTCCCGTCCCCTAAAGGACGAGAGCAAAACTCGTGTTACCACCTTAATTTATTCTTATTTCACAACAAGAACCTCTTCAGGTACTATCATACCCTATCTCTATAACGGGAGAACCCGTAAATATCTAAATATCGATATTTCCCAGCCAAAAGACCATGTTCCCCAATCTTCTAAATACTTCTCTCACCAAACGAAGCTCTCTGTGATTTTTTCAAAAAGGTACTCTTCTTTTCAATGGTTTTTATATTGTTTAGTATTCTACTACAAATCTATATTTAAAGTCAAGCAAATTTTTGAATTATTTTTTGTCCAATTTTGCAATATTTAATGCTCTAAGCTGAGGGGTCTTTTTATATTGGTGAATTTCAACATTTTTTAATATATCAACTAACATCTTCAAAGCTTCATTTAGAAACTCACCTTTATTTAACATTATACATTCGGCAAGAGAACCTTCAACTACATCTGTAATTTCAGCACGAGTTGGTATACCATTTTCTACTAAATTTGCAAAAACTTCTGTAGCCCATACTACTGGAATATTAGCTGCTTCACAAACCCAAGATATTTCTTGTTGTAATTCTGCAAGTCTAATATATCCTACTTCAACAGCTAAATCACCACGTGCAATCATTATAGAGAATGGGTTTTTGCTTGCACCTGCCAAAATTATTTCAGCAACATTCTCCACTCCAGATAAAGTTTCAATCTTAGCCATTACTGATTTTTCTTTCATATCATCACCCAAGATTTTTTGCAATTCATCTTGAATTATAAATATATCCTCTTTAGATCTAATAAAAGAAAAACAAATTATATCTGCCCATTTAGAAACAATTTTTAAATCTTCTAAATCTTTTTCGCTTAAAATATCTATCTTAAAATCGGTGTCAGGAAAATTTAAGCCCTTTTCTGGTTTTATACGAATGCTTTCTCCATTTACATTTTCTACACCAAGAAATGCACCATTTTCATATATTTCCTCAACATCTGCTTCCACAATTCCATCATCAATTCGTACTCTATCTCCCACTTTTAAAGAATCAAAAACTTGGGGAACTGTGGTTCCCAATACGACTTTAGCCTTTGAATTAATCTCTTCAAGTTTAGGAATCTCTCTTACTATTTGAATTAAATCTCCTTTTGAAACTTTGGGTTTTTTCTCTCTAGTCCATACCCAGTCAACTCTTATTTTCGGCCCACATATATCAAATTGAACTTTGACTTCTTTGTTTAACTTTGCAGATGCTTTTTTTACATTGTTGACCATCTTTTGCCAAATCTTTTCGTTATCATGAGAGCAATTAATTCTGGCAACATTCATTCCATTTTCAACTAAATCTTCTACAAATTTATAGTCATGAGCACATTCTGTGGCGAGAGTAACCATAATTCTGGTTTCATAGTCTTTGGCTTTTGGTCCGAAAATTTCTTCTGTATTTTTTTCGAGTCTCTTTCTTCCATCCCTAAATTCTTCTAGAGGTGGATGTTTAAAATCTTCAGTAGAATCAGACAAATCAGCCAGAGTTGCAAGCAAAGATTCCAGTGTCGATAAAGTCTTTGATTCCAATCGTCCAAGTGACGATAGCCCCCAAGGTATTAAAGCATTTTGTATACTTCTAATATCAATTTGTCTAAGTGTTAAATAATAAAGAAGATTTTTGGCAGAATCTTTAAACTCTTCTCTAGAAATTTTATCTTCCCATTTTTTATATTCTTCGTTACCTCCTTTAAGTACAAATTTATATAGAGCATATATTTCTCGAAACAAATCTTCGGTACTTTTATAACCTAATTCAAAACGCATAATTACAACTCCTATTCTTAAAATATGTATCGCTATTTAATAGATTTCCCATTTAATAAAGCTCAAACGTTTTATCGTTTTATTAAAGTAAATTCTTTGTAAAATGTATTGTAAATTTCCTAATTCGCTCTAAATTGCTAAAAAAATTGTGTTAATGGGTATAATCATTTAAAAAGATAGCAAAGGGTTGATGATAATGAAAGAAATAAAAAGTTATGAGGAATTAACTCAGAAAATAAATGGAGAAGACTTATTCCTTTTATATGCTACTATGCCCTATTGCCCCGTTTGTCACAGTGATTTGCCAAAAATTATAAAACTTGCAGCCGAATCCAAAATCGATTTATATAAAATTAATTTATATGAAGTTCCAAAAGCTCAAGGACAATTATCACTGATGAGTGCACCTTGTGTGATAATTTTTTTCAAAGGTCGAGAATGGCATAGACAAGCACGAATAATAAATTTTAAGATTTTAAAATCAAAAATTACAAAACTTAAAGATAATATAAATTCTTCATCTTATCTTTAATTATGTAATTTTTATCGCTATATTTCATAGGAGGAAAGTATAATGTTATTGCGACTTAGTCTAGATGATTTAACAAATTTTGATAAAGATACGCCCGAAAAAATTGAGCGCAAAGAAAAAAGAATAAAAGCACTTGGACTAGCCCTACCTGAAGGTGATAAAACTTTATACTATGAAAATAGTTTTATTAAAGAAGCAAGAAAAGTGTCAAGATTATTTGGCGATACGAAGATGCGAGCAATATCTAAACTTACAAAAATAGAGCCAAATTCAAATATAATTATTATAGATAAACCCGAAAATTTAACCAAAGATTTATTAGAAAAAACTGGCGAAGAGGTGTCTTTTGATAAATCTATGGCTGTTCTTAGCTCCGTTGGAGAAAGTGGGAAAGAAACTGTACTTTGGAAACTAGACTCTAAAAAATGGATATACTTTGCTTATCCAAAAGAGGAAATATCTAAAATTCGAGAAAATGAAATAAGCTTGAAAGATATCATCAAACCACAAATAGAAAACAGCTACAATAAGATTAAAAAGAATTTAGATTATTTTATCGAAAAACCTGATGATATTGAATCCGTCCATAAATACAGAGTATCGATTAGAAGCTTTAGAGCTTTGGTATCTATGTTAAAACCTGTTATGAGCAAAAAAGCTTATCGCACAGTTCAAAACATATTTAGGGACAAAGCACAGGATGCTGCTAGATTAAGAGAACTCGATGTATTGATAAATAGATGGGAAGATATCCGCAACCAAGATGAAATTAATTTGCTAAAAGCCCTTCAAAAAGAAAGAAAACACGAGCAACAAAGACTTTTCAGAAATTTAACAAACCCAAGGACCAAAGAAGAGTTTGTCAGTGGAATTAATCTATTGTTACACGAACTTAAAAAATCAAAATGGAAAAAAATTGATGGAATCAAACTATTAGATAATAGATTAAATTCATGGTACAATTACGCACTAGAATCACTTTGGGAAATGGAAAAGTTTAATTTCCCCTATGTTCACAAAATTAGAATTAAGAGTAAAAAATACAGATATGTAGCTGAATACTTCGACGAATATCTAACTGATGAACAATCCGAGAGATATAATCTTTCTAAAGATAGACAAAAAGTCCTTGGACAAATTACCGATGCAATACGAAATCAAGAAGCTGTAAAAGAATTGTTCCCTATATTGAGTGTCAATGCATTTAGGGAGGCAAAAAAATTTATCGCAACTGAAAGAACTAGAGAAAAGGAATTATTAGAGAGTTTAGAACTCAAGAAAAGCAGATAAGTTTTAATGTATATAATATAGTTTTCAAGATTTCCATAAATATATAAAGGAATGATTGAAATGATTGTAAGAGAACTGAATTTATGGGAAGTATTTATTAGAATATTTCTCTCTATGATATTAGGTGGAATAATAGGAATCGACAGAAGTTTAAAAAATAGACCTGCTGGAATGAGAACACATATGCTTGTCTCAATTGGAGCATGCCTTGTAATGCTTATAAACCAATATATATATCAAGAATTTAAAACATCAGATCCCGCTAGAATGGGTGCTCAAGTTGTAAGTGGAATTGGATTTTTGGGAGCTGGAACAATAATAATTTCGCATCATCGGAAAATCACTGGACTTACTACTGCTGCAAGCTTATGGGCATCAGCATCTGTAGGATTAGCCCTTGGTATAGGCTTTTATGAAGCTGCATTAATTGGCGGGGCAGCAATATTTGCATCCGTTTCATTACTTCTTAATCTAGATGATAAAATAGATAAATTACAAAAAGATATAGAAATTTACGTTGAACTTCACAACGGATGCACATTAAAAGATTTTTTGCACCTAATGTATCACAATGGGTATAAGGTTAGCCAAGTTCAAATGCCAGATAATAATATTAAATCAAAACACATTACTATGTTTACATGCCTTATTAAATCAGATGAGAGAATTTTTCAAACGCATTTAATAGAAGTTTTAGAAAATGCCTATGAAGTTGCTGACTATGAAATATTATAAATACTAAAAAATATTAAAATTAAAATTTAATAATATTTTAAAAATAATTCTTTTTTTTCAAGATAATTAAAGTTATTACAGATATAATCACACACAAAAATATCAAAATCCAAAATGCAAAAGGATTATTTTCCCATGGCAATTTTACGTTCATTCCCCATATTCCACCTATAATAGTCGGTATAGTCATGAGAATAGTAACAGAAGTGAGAGTTTTCATAACTTCATTAAGATTATTGTTTATAACATTTGTATATAATTCTGAAAGTTTATCTAGCATCATAGTTGAATTTTCTATCATCACACGGGCTTGTTTATTTTCCACTTGCAAATCATGCAATAAATAGTCTCTGTTTTCAGACTCAGATAAATATTCAAGCTCAAATATACTCTCTATTACTGGTCCATTTTCTCTAATTGACATTTGAAAAAGAGTAAGGCTTTTTTGAATTTCAATTATTTTTTCTAGATAGTGAGTTCTTGTAGATAGACGAGTTTGGCACTCAAGAGCATCAATTTCTTCATTTAATATTTTTATATAATCAATATATGTTTTTGAGATTTCCCAAGCCATTTCCAAAACAAAATTTTCAATTTCTTCTATTTTATCCATTTTGTGAGCTTGTTTAGATTTTAATTTTTCAAAAACTTCTGAATCCTGATTATAAATTGTTATTACTTTTTGGTTCGCTATTATTATTGCTATTGGCCTTGTTACATACTCAATATTAGAAATTTTTATAGGATAACTGAGTATAAAAAGATTTGGCCTCTCATCTTCTAAACCTTCGGTGCGAGGAAGTTCATAAGGGTCACTAATATCAAAAACATAATCTCTTGGCAAATCAAATTTTTTAAATAAACTCTTTAGCTCATCTTCTGTAGGATTCATAATCTCTAACCAAGTATAACTACTTGTATCCTCAGTGGGTACAAAATTTTTGTCTTTTAAAATATATCTATTATGCATATTATAAACACTCTTTCAATTGTATATCTAAAATTTTACACGCCTCTTCAAAACTATGAGCAAAAAATCCATTTTTTAGTATAGCCCCTAGAACATAATGATTCATGCCTACAGTAGGAACATCATAAGCATTTGCAGATGAAAGTCTAATATCTGAATTTATACCAATAATAATTTTTGTGTCAGTATAAATTGCGATGCCAAGTTCTGCAGCTACTCCAGAATCTTCTTTTGAAACATCACAAATAAAAATATCACATTCTTCAACAGCTTTAGTATCACCCTCATAAATTTCAATTGCCGATGGTAAAGATTCTTTGTCATCATTGAAAGGTTGATCAATAGGGTTAAAAATATCAAGTTGAGGAAATCTTTCACGTAAAATTCTTCCTTCCAATTTCCGCTGATTGACATCAGCCTCGTTAAATAATGCTCCCGCTAAATATAATTTCATTTTTTACCTTCCTTGTTGTATTTAAATTTATAAATAAAATTTTTAATTAAGCTTTCCTTGATACATACCACTAAAGTTGATGTTCAAAACTTATTAAAAAAAAAGCAAAATGAAAAAACATCTTGCTTTACTTCTTATTTTTAAAATTCTTTTAGATAATCTCTATTTTCAATCATTTCAGATAGAATAACTTCATCTGTTTTTTTCATGCCATATTTTGCTATATGACTAACTACATCTAGAGTTTTTTCTATCTCATCTTTTACAATTCCATCACCTGATTCAAATGTATTTTCTGTCTTCGCTTGATCATAAGATAAAAACGCATTTCTAAGACTAGACGCAATTTTAGAAGCACAAGAAGCTTTTGCTCCATCACAAATCAGTCCTGAATTAGTAGCCAAAGTATTGACTAAAGTTTCAGCAATCACTTTTTTAGAATCATCTTTTAAATAAGCAATTCCACAAGCGGCAGCACCAGCAGCAGATACAACTCCACAATAAGCAGATAATTTTCCAATTCCTTGTTTCATATAAAGAGCTATTAAATTAGAGAATACTAAAGCCCTGTATAATTTCTCATCGCTAATATTATTATCTCTGGCAAAAACAATTACAGGAACTGAAACAGTGATTCCTTGATTCCCACTACCAGAATTTATAACAACAGGCTTTTCGGATCCACTCATACGTGCATCCGAAGCTGCAGAAGCATTAGCTACAAGCTTTTCAGAATAAATAGTATTAGCATTTTTATTTACAAGCTTTCCTATATTTGAACCATAATCATTAATTAAACCTTCTTTGGCAATGTCTATATTATAGTTAATTTGTCTATCAAGTATTGGCTTTAACTTTTCTAAATCGCAATTATTTGCAAATTCATATATGGCTTCAATAGATAAATCTACAGTTCTTGTATCAGTCTCTTCTCTTTTCTTTTGAAATAATAATTCTTTATTTTTCTCTATTAAAGTGATATTAGTATGTCCATCTTCAATTACTACACGAGCTTGGTCTTTTCCACTTTTTGCAATAATCTCTATATATAAAATTGCCACATCTCGCACCAAATTAATATCGAGTACACCATTTTTAATCTTATCATCCATTTCAGAAAGTCTAGTTTTATCAATATCTTCTAAAACTTCAAGTTTACGATCTGCATCTCCCAAAAAAGCACCTGCAACTACAGAAATAGGTATCCCCTTTCTTCCATCTGTACTTGGCACTTTAACAGAATTAGCATTCTTTATCATATTAGAGGATAAATTCGCAATAAGTTTTTCAGGCTCCTCACCCAAAGTTTTAACAGCTACAGCCGAGGCATAAGCAATTGCAATAGGTTCTGTGCACCCATATGCTACAACTAATTCCTCTTCTAAAAAATCATAATAATTCAAATACTGCACCTCCAGCCAAATTCTTTTGAATTATATGTAAAAACATAATACTATCACAAATATTATTAAAAATAATCATTTGTATAATATCTATTTATAGGATATCACAAAAGACATCTTTTTTATATAAGAAAAACTGTACCGTTTTATAATTTACTCTTAGTTATTTAATAATAATTTGAAATAAAAAAACTCTGCCTTTCGACAGAGATTCTTAATTTATGAATTTTTAAAATGCTTGCAAGCCTCTTCTATAATATCTAGCCCCGCTTTTATATCTTCTAAACTACTTGCATAGGAAAGTCTGACAAATCCTTCACCAGCAGAACCAAATACTGTACCAGGAACAATCGCCACACCTTTCTCATCTAAAAGATATTCACAGAACTCTTCACAACTTATGCCGATATCTTTCATATTTATGAAGGCATAAAAAGCACCCTGAGGTTTATTTAATGTTAGTCCATCAATCTCATTAACCCTTTTATAAATGAAATCTCTTCTTTTTTCATATTCACTAACCATTTTTAATACATCATTGTCAGCTTCTTTTAAAGCTGCAATCCCTGCATGTTGTACAAAAGATGTTGCACATGAAGTATTATGCTGATGTACCTTGTTAGCTTCTTTAATAAAATCAACAGGAGCAGCAATATAAGCAAGCCTAAATCCAGTCATTGAATATGATTTTGAAAAACCATCAATAGTAATAGTTCTTTCTTTCATTCTAGGCAATGAAGCAAAAGATACATGTTTGAAATCATCAAAAATTATGTCTTTGTAGATTTCATCAACTATTGCTACAATATCTTTTTCTTCCACAAAATCAGCCAACTTTTCAAGAGTTTCTCTGGTAAAAACTGAACCTATAGGGTTAGATGGATTTATGATAACCATAGCCTTTGTATTTTCATTGACCAGAGTCTCAAGTTCTTCAAAATCAATCTGAAAATCATTTTCTTGTGAAAGAGTATAAAATTTAGATTCTGCACCCATGATATGCACAGAATTTATATAATTTGTCCAACATGGATTTGGCAACAGAATTTCATCACCTGGTTCAAGCAAAGTTTGATATACATCAAAAATTGATTCGCTTGCACCTGCAGTAATTAAAATTTCTTCTGGTAAATAGTCTTGATTATTTTCTTTTCTAATTTTATCGGATATAGCCTTTCGAAGTTCTAAAATACCAAAATTAGATGTATAAAAAACATCACCATCTTCAATACTCTTAATTGTTGCATCTTTAATAACTTGAGGTGTTTGAAAATCTGGACGCCCAAGTTCAAAATGGTAAATTTTCTTGCCTTCACGCTCCATTACTATAGTTTTTTCGTTGATTTTTCTTATTCCAGAAGGTTGTACATTTTGCAATCTTTTTGAAATAAATTTTTTCATCATAGTTCCTCCCCAATTGGTAAAATATATTATTACTAAATCCTTTGTGTAATTTTGGTGTTAAAGTTTTGTATAAAATATTTATATTTTTCTAATCACTACTTTAAAGTAACACTTCTCAAAATATTAATTCTCTATATTATACACTAAAAATAGCAATTTTAATAATAAAATTTTTCAAAGAATGATAATTTATAGTGATAAACAAGATATAACAACTTAAAAATTTCTTTAATCTCAATATAATCATGTTCTATTTCTTATTTTATATAGTACGAGATAATTAAAAAGCAGAATTATCTCTACCTAAACTATTGTACCCAAATAATAAAATATCAATTATAAGTAAATCCAATAATATATTTATTGAGATATAATATTTTATTAAATGTTAAAAATTAAATAATCGTGTTAAAAATAATTCCACTTAATGCCCCTGCAAAAATTATTAATAAAGGATGTATTTTTTTAAATTTTCGCATTATAAATAAAAATACCAAAAATAGCCCTAACTCTAACGGTTTTATAATATCAATAAAATTTCCTGTCAGTTTGAACTTACTAACATTAAATAGGGTAATGACCATTACTTGAAACATGGCTCCTAAGATAAGTCCTGCTGTTGAGGGCCTCAAAGTTTCAAACATGTCTTTTACAACTTTTGAATTTTTAAACTTATCCATTGCATGACATATTATGAGTATAATTATCGTTGCAGGAATTATAAGTGAAATTGTAGCCACAATTGCACCAAGTATACCATAGGCTCTATACCCAGCAAAAGTTGCACAATTTATTCCAATAGCACCTGGAGTTGATTCAGAAACTGCTATCATGTCTAGAAGCTCACTTGATGAAAACCAATTATATTTTTGAGACATTTCTTGTAAAAAAGGTATTGTCGCCATGCCTCCTCCAACTGCAAATAGTCCTGTTTTTAAAAATTCTATAATCAATCTAATCATCTATTTTCTCCCCATTAAAATTCCTATCACTGCGACAATTATTACGACAATCATTGGAGATAGACTTAAAAATGCAATAGATATAAAAGTAAGAACGAAAATAACAAATTTAAATTTTGAATTTGCATTATCCTTTACCATTTTTATCACAGTATTTAAAACCAACGCACATACTGCAACTCTTATCCCCGAAAGAGCGTGTTGAATGATTTCTACATGCGAAAACTCACTCAAAAAATTTGCAATTGCTGTAATTATAATTATTGATGGCGTGATAAACCCAAGCGATACAATTATTGCTCCTATACTTCCCGCTTGTTTGTAGCCGCAAAAAGTTGAGGTGTTTACTGCGATAATTCCTGGTGTTGCTTGTCCTATGGCATAATAATCAAGTATTTCTTCTTTGGTCGCCCAATTTTTATTTAAAACAACTTCTCTTTCTAATAGAGGAAGCATTGCATATCCTCCCCCAAAGGTGAAAAGTCCCATTTTAAAAAATGTCAGATATAAATCTAGCAGAATGTTCATCTAATCAGCTCCCTTTAAAATTATAAAAAGTAGTAGCAAATATCGCTCTGGCGAAAAATTTTATTTACTACTACTTTAATTATATTTTTTTAAAATTTTTATACAAGTTTTCTTATATAATCTTCTACAGTTCTATTTTTTTCTTCTAAATATTTTTGAAGATTATCTATAATTTCTGCTGGTCCACTTGGATTCATAAAATTATATGTTCCAATTTGAACCGCACTGGCTCCAGCCATCAAAAATTCTAATACATCTTTATGATTTGTAATTCCGCCCATGCCAATAATAGGAATATTTACATTTGTAGCAACTTGATGCAAAATTCTTAGAGCAATTGGCTTTACACAAGGACCCGATAATCCTGCATAGATATTGTCAAAGACAATCTCTTCTCTTTCTACATCTATTCCCATTCCTAAAACTGTATTTATTAAAGATAAACCTGTAGCTCCTTCTGCTTCAACGGCTTTTGCTATTGAAACTATATCTCCTGCGTTGGGAGATAATTTGACAAATACTTTTTTATTTGTCTTTGCCATAACTTTTTTTACAACATTTGCAGCAGAGTCTTTTTCCATGCCAAAAGCCATTCCACCCTCTTTTACATTGGGACAAGAAATATTTAATTCAATTGCATCAAATTCATAGTCATTTAATATTTCTACAGACTCTACATATTCTTCTACAGTATTTCCACCTAAATTCACAAAAATTTTGGTTCCGAGGTTATTCATATCTTGTATTTTTTCTTTTACAAAAACTTCGACTCCTGGATTTTCTAAACCTATAGAATTTAAAATTCCTGATGGCGTTTCCCAAATTCTCGTTCCAGTATTACCTGGCTTAGGATATCTCGTGATTCCCTTTGAAGAGATTCCACCTAAAATAGTGGGAGAATAATATTTCTTGAACTCCTCACCAAATCCATAAGTTCCGCTTGCCATAATGATGGGATTTTGAAGTTTGATTCCAGCTAAATTAGTTTTAAGTCTAGTATCCAATTAACTCTTCCCCCTTAAAAATAGGCCCTTCTTTGCAAGATCTCTTTCTGCCCTTAGTTGTATCGCAAGTACAAGATAAGCAAGCTCCAACTCCGCAGCCCATACGTTTTTCCAAAGACACATAAGTCTTGCTGCCATGAACTTTAGCAAATTCAACTACTTTTTTCATCATGATCTCGGGGCCACAAGTATATATTAATTTATGTTTTTTAAAATCCACAATATCAGTTATATATCCGCCTTTTTTGACTATTAAGTTTACATCAACATCTAAGAACGCATTTTCAAGTTCCAAATCTTCCTGTTCACCAATATAAAGAGTAAGACTCGCTTTTGGTTTTAATTTTCTAATTTCTTTTATCAAATAATGAAATGGTGCAACGCCCACTCCACCACCAATCATTGCAAGTTCATCTACATTAGGATAAAACATATTTCCGTAAGGTCCGTAGAGTTTTATTTCATCGCCTATTTTTAGCTTTTCAATAATCTCAGTTCCAATACCACGTTTCTCTATTAAAAAATCTACCCCGTCAGTCACATCATATACTGATACTGGCCTTGAAAGTGTAGGAAAATTATCCCACGCACGCAACATAAAAAATTGCCCTGGGTACACTTTTGTCTTTAAATCAGTCCTCAAAATAAAATAATCTTTTGATACATTTTTATTTTCTAAAACCTTAGACATATTACTCCTCATAAGTTGTCAAAGTATCGCAATATTCACATCTATACTCTTTCTTGTCTTTGTCATATAAATAAAATTTATGAGTCGGTACAGTTCTTTCATAATTAGAAATACATCTTGGATTCTTGCATTGAAGCACTCCTTCAACAACCTCTGGCATTTCCATTTGAAATTTTTTAACTCTTTCTCCATCTTTGATAAAATTCACTGTAGTATATGGAGCGATAAGCCCAAGAATAGTAAAATCTAAATCATAATCTGTTTCGATTTTGATTAAATCTTTCTTGCCCATTTTAGAAGAAGAAATATTTTGCATCATCACCACTGTATCATCTACTTTATGAAGGTTTAGTGCTTTATATAGAACCTGAGCTGTACCACTTTCTATATGATCTAGTACAATTCCTTTTTTTATTTTTGAAACATTTATCATTTTTCTACCCCCAATAAATACATAATAAGAGCCATTCTTCCATACATACCAAATTTTGTTTGTTCAAAATAAACTGATCTTTCGTCATCATCTACATCTGTAGATATTTCATTTACCCTAGGAAGTGGATGAAGTACAATACAATCCTCTTTAGCATACTTCATCTTTTCTTCAGTTAAAATATAAATATCTTTTAATCTTTCGTACTCATCTGATGAAACAAATCTTTCCTTTTGCACTCTCGACATATAAAGTACATCAAGTTTAGAAATTGCTTCCATTAAATCATTAGTTTCCTCATAATTTTCTTTATCAATAAAGTTTTTAAATGGATCAGGCATTTTTAATTCCTCTGGAGAGATGAAAACAAATTTTACATTTTCATATCTATTCAAAGCTCTTACAAGTGAGTGGATAGTTCTACCAAACTTTAAATCTCCACAAACACCCACTGTCAAGTTGTCAAATCCACCTTTGTAATGTCTTATTGTTATTAAATCCGCAAGAGTTTGTGTTGGATGGAAGTGGCCACCATCTCCCGCATTAATAATTGGCATTGTTGTTACAGCCTTTGAAGCAAGTAGTGCAGCACCCTCTTTTGGATGACGCATTGCACAAATATCTGCATAATTTTCCATGACACGAATTGTGTCAGATAGAGTTTCACCTTTTGTTGTTGAACTTACACCTGCATCTGAAAAACCTATCACTCCACCGCCAAGTCTTAACATTGCTGTTTCAAAAGATAGGCGTGTTCTAGTAGAAGGCTCAAAAAAAAGACTGGCTAATAATTTATTTTTACAAACACTAGAAAAATCTTCGGGGTTTGCAATAATATCATCAACCAGACTAAATATCTTTTCGTACTCTTCTTTTGTAAAATCTAATGGCTCAATTAAATGTTTCATTATTTCCTCCATTCTTAATTATTAGGAATATAATAATACAAAAAAATCAATTTGTAAAGGTCGACTTTTCATGAAAACATTGTTATAATACAAAAAAGTTTAATTGTAAATAGAAAATACCAAAGGAGGTATCTATGATTTATTTAATCGTGGGAAATTCAGGCTCAGGTAAAAGTACAATAGCAAATGCACTCATAAAACTAGAAATAAACAAAATCACAACTTATACAACTAGACCACCTAGACCTAGTGAGATTCCAGGTATTGACTATAATTTTATTTCAATTGAAGATTTTAAAAAATTAGATGAAAATGACAAATTTATTGGCACTACAAATTATGTAGGAAATTTTTATTCAACTTTAAAAAAAGATTTAGACAAAAATTATTTAGGCGACGAAAACTGTGTAATTGTAGTTGATAAAAAAGGCGTAAAAGAAATAAAAGAAGAATATCCAAAATCAGTATGTATATATTTAGAATGTTCTGACGAAGTATTAAAAAATCGAATGATTAATAGAAATGATGATCCAGAAAATATAGAAAAAAGATTAAAAGAAAATGAAGATTTGTCACCAATAGCAGACTACAAAGTAAATGCCAATAAAGATATAGATTCCGTATATGAAGATGTGGTTACAATTATTAAAAAAACAAAAAATAATATTTGATAAGTATCTACAGTTTTAAAGCTGTAGATTTTTTATGTTAAAAATAAGAAAATAAAAAACAATTCCATCAAATGATGCTACTAAAGTATTTACAGATATCGAAAATCATTGGGCAAAAGACTATATATTAAAAGCAGTGGCGGACAAAATCGTAAGTGGTTATCCTGACAATACTTTTAGGCCACAAAATAATACCACAAGAGCTGAATTTGCATCACTTGCAAATAGAATATTTGGATATAATAATACGGGTAATATACATTTCAAAGATATAGCAGAAGATGCGTGGTATAAAAAAGATATAGAATGTCTTGCCGCAGAAGAACTCCTCTTTGGTGACGAAAACAATAACTTTAAACCAGAAGATAAAATTACCAGAGAGCAAATCGCAAGTATATTTGTTAGATATATTGAAAAAGTAAAACCAGAGCTTTTAAAAGAAGTACAAGAACTACCTTTTAAAGATAAGGAAAAGTGTCAGATTGGGCATTAGAAGATATCAAAAAAGCCTATACTATTGGCATAATCAATGGAAATGATAAAAATATGTTAAATCCTACCGATAAAGCCACAAGAGCCGAAGTAGTTGTCATGGTTTATAATCTAAAAAATATATTAAAGTAAAAATTAGCCTCGCTTTTGCGAGGTTATTTTTTAATAAATTTTAAATTATAATTAAAAATAAAAAAAATAAATTGATAAATGCATCAAAATAAATAATTGCCTATATTAAAGCAGTTGTCTAGAAAATTTTAAAGGAGGTTAATTTATATATTGTGCTAAACCACTATTGACAAAAAACGATTTATTGATATCATAGAATTATAAGTTAATAAACTTTATGTCTTCAGGGCGGGGCGTAATTCCCCACCGGCGGTAAAGTCCGCGAGCGAAAGCTGAATTGGTGTAATTCCAATACCGACAGTATAGTCTGGATGAAAGAAGAAATTTTTTTGTATTTATTTTTAGAGCCTTGAAATAGGCTCTTTTTTTATAGGAGAATTTATGTACTTTAATTTTGATGATGATTATTATATGTCTAGGGCTATTGAACTAGCCAAAAAAGGTGCTGGTTATACCCTTACTAATCCTCTTGTAGGCGCAGTCATAGTAAAAGATGATATGATAATAGGTGAAGGTTATCACGAAAAATTTGGCGCCCCACATGCGGAAGTAAATGCAATTATTGACGCAAAAAATCGAGGTGAAGACTTAATTGGCTCTACCCTTTATGTAAACTTGGAGCCATGCTCTCATCAAGGAAAAACGCCTCCATGTGCCAGCCGAATTGTCGATGAAAAGATTTCAAGAGTGGTCATTGGCACTAGAGATCCTTATCGAGAAGTTTCAGGAAATGGAATAAAAATTCTTGAAGATGCTGGAATAATTGTTGATGAATATGTAATGGAAGATGAGTGTTTAAATTTAAATGAGAGATATTTTTCTTATATCAAAAACAATAAACCCTTTGTGGTATTGAAATCTGCAATGACACTTGATGGGAAAATTGCCACCAAAACTGGTAACTCCAAATGGATTACTACAGAAGTATCTAGGAACTTCTCTCACGAATTAAGAGGTCAATTAGACGCAATAATGGTAGGTATAAATACTGTAATAAATGACAATCCAACACTAAATGTCAGATTTGGAAATTATAAAAATAGTCCTATTAGAATAATAGTAGACTCTACTCTTAGAATCCCTATCAATTCTAAAGTCCTTTCAAATGAACTTGTCTCTTTTAGTATAATTGCAACTACTAATAATTACGATAGAGAAAAGTTCGATTTGTTAAGCAAGAAAGAAAATGTTCGTATAGTCATAACAGACGATAAAAACGGTAAAGTTGACTTACAAGACTTGTTGCAAAAACTTAAAGAATTTAATATTTCGTCTATTCTACTTGAAGGTGGCGGGATGTTAAATGCTTCTATGCTAAAAGAAAATTTAGTCGACAAATTTTATTTCTTCGTTGCACCAAAAATAATCGGATCTGATGGCAAAAATGCAATTGGTGAAATGAATTTTAAATATTTAAAAGATGTTATAGAAATTAAAGAAACTCGAGTTGAAAAAATGTCTGATGATATTTTAATAACTGGAAGGATGTGATTTTATTTTTACTGGAATAATAGAAGAAATAGGAGCATTAAATAATATCAGTAAAAAAAATGACCTGTACACGATAAATATAGCTTCTGAAAAGGTTTTGGAAGATACTTCTCTGGGAGACTCTATCGCAACAAATGGTGTATGCCTTACTGTAACTGATATTGGCAATAATTATTTTGAGGCAGAAGTAATGCCAGAGACGATAAATAACACTACATTTAAAAAGTTGCAGATAGGCAGTCCTCTAAATTTAGAGCGCGCTTTAAGTTCCACTAAAAGATTAGATGGTCATATTGTTCAAGGTCATGTAGATGGCGTGGGCAAAATACGCGATATAAAAAATATGTCACACGATATTGTTTATAAAATTTCTGCCGATGAAGATATTTTGAAATACATTGTAAATAAAGGTTCAATTGCCCTTGACGGGATAAGCCTAACTGTATCAAATGTCAATAAAAATTCTCTAGAAGTTTCAATAATACCAACTACCATTAAAGAAACTAATTTAGCAACAAAAAAAATTGGCGATTTAATCAATATAGAAACAGATATTATAGGGCGATATATTTATAAATTTTTAAATAAAGAAGAAAAAAGTAGTATAAGCTACGAATTTTTAAAAAATAGCGGTTTTTAAGGAGTAAAAAATGAAAGTTAACACAATAGAAGAAGTTGTAGAAGCTCTTCAAAATCAAGAGATAGTTATAGTTACCGATGACCCAAATAGAGAAAATGAAGGGGATATGATACTTGCCGCACAGTTCGCAACTGGTGAGAAGATAAACCAAATGGCTACTTTGGCTAAAGGCTTGATATGTATGCCTATGTCAAAAGAATATGCAAAAAAACTAGATTTACCACAAATGGTAGTAAAAAATACAGACAATCACGAAACTGCTTTTACAGTATCTGTAGACCATGTTGACACAACAACAGGAATATCAGCTTATGAGCGAGCACTTACAGCAGTAAAGCTTACTGAGGATGATATAAAACCAGAAGACTTTAGACGACCAGGCCACATGTTTCCACTAGTAGCAAAAGATGATGGTATCTTTGTTAGGGCAGGCCACACAGAAGCCACAGTTGATTTATTAAAAATTGCAGGTTTAAAAGAAGTCGGAATTTGCTGCGAAATTATGGCAGACGATGGACATATGATGAGAGGAAAAGAAATTTTTGAATTGGCACAAAAACTTGACCTCAAAATTACAACAACAGAAGAACTTCTACTATATAGAAAACGTCACGAAAAAATTGTAGAAAGAGTAGCATCTGCAAAACTTCCAACTAAATTCGGACAATTTATGGCACATGCTTATATAGATACAGTCACAGGTGAGCATCATATTGCCCTTGTAAAAGGTGAAATTGGTGACGGGACAGATGTTTTAACTAGAGTTCACTCTGAATGTTTAACTGGAGATTGCTTTGGTTCATCTCGTTGCGATTGTGGAAACCAACTCCACCTTGCCATGAGACAAATTGATGAAGAAGGACGTGGAATTTTACTATATATGCGTCAAGAAGGTCGTGGAATAGGTTTAGTAAATAAAATTAAGGCCTATGCGCTTCAAGATAAAGGAATGGATACAGTAGAAGCAAATTTAGCATTAGGTTTCCCAGAAGATGCCAGAGATTATTCTACGGGTGCACAAATTTTACAAGATTTAGGTGTAAAAGAACTTAGACTTTTGACTAACAATCCCGACAAAATTTATTCACTAAAAGAATTTGGCATGAAAATAAAACAGAGAGTGCCAATAGAAATTCACTCTACAAAACATGACGAATTTTATTTAAGAACAAAAGCAGAAAAGATGAATCATTTATTGACAGAATTTAATAATATTATCTAATTAGGAGGACTCAATGAAAATTTATAACGCAAATCTAAACTCAGAAGGAAAAAAATACGCAATTGTACTTGCAAGATTCAACGAATTTATAGTATCAAAATTATTGGACGGTTGTCTTGACGGGCTAAAAAGGCATGGTGCTACAGATGATGATATTGAAATAATTTGGGTGCCTGGATCTTTTGAGATTCCATTAACAACAAAAGCACTTGCAAAGACCGGAAAATATGACGCAGTGATAGCACTTGGTGCAGTGATAAGAGGCGCAACAACTCATTATGAGTTAGTATCGACAGAAGTAGCAAAAGGAGTCGCCTCATCATCACTCGAAACAGGTGTACCAATAGTTTTTGGAGTAATAACAACAGAAAATATCGAACAAGCCATAGAAAGAGCTGGCACTAAAATGGGCAATAAAGGATTTGATGCAGCAGTAACTGCAATTGAAATGGCGAATCTATTGGGTGAAATTCGTGGATAATATAAAGAGTATAATATTTGATTTTGACGGGACTCTTCACGATACAATTAAAATTTATTTCCCTGCTTTTAGTAAAGGAGCCGATTATCTAAAATCTTTGGGTTTTGCACAAGATTTTGAAGTAACAGAAGAAAACATACAAAAATTTCTTGGAGAAAAACCAAGTTTCGCTTATGAACTCATTGCCAAAGGAGCATCTGACGAAATAAAGGCAAAAACACAAAGAATGGTTGGCCTATCTATGGAAGAAAATATGAATAATAAATTGGGCAAACTCTATCCCAATACAATTGAAGTTCTAGAAACACTGTCCCAAAAATATGATTTATATATACTTTCTAATGCAAGAGAAAGATATTTAGATAAAGCACTCGAAATATATAATATAAAAAAATATTTCAAAGATGCATTCGCAGCTGAAACTTACAATTATCAGACCAAAGACAAGATTTTAGCACAAATATTACCCAATATGGAAAAAGATGTAATATTTGTGGGCGACAGATTTCATGATATAGATGCCGCCGTAGCAAATAATATAAAGAGCATATTTTGTAAATATGGTTTTGGTAGTGTAAAAGAGGGCCAAAAATCCAATTTTACTATCAATAATCTTGCAGAAATTTTAGAAATATTATAAAATTTGAGGAGGTTCTATCCTCCTCTTTTTGTATAATAAATTATAATCATAGATACTAAAACTCTGCCTATTAAGACAGAGCCTATCCTACTATTTCAAAAACAATATTTAAAGCTAAAAATAATTGAAGTCCAAACATCAAAAGTACAATTTTATCAAATCTTTTTGGCAGAGCAATTATCCAAGTTGACATACATACAGAGAAAATATAATAGTAAACTCTCATATCTCTGGCACCTGCGCTAAAATAAAATTCTGCCGATAATATTGCAACAATGACAAATATCGTTAATACATAAACATAAATCTTATCTTTATCTATATTCATAAGTTACCCCACATCAAATAACTGCAACTAAATAAGAAATGGCTGACATTATAGTTAGTATAGAAATCAAATAACTCGTAACATTCTTTTCTTTATCTAAAATATCAGTAAAAAATCTCTTTATAATATGGACTGAATTATAAACAATTAAAATTATAACTAAATTATTTGGCATAAAAAAATCTTTTTTAAATATCATAAAAGACATAAAGATAATTCCAATTATAATAGCTGAATTTACCACTCTTATTTTGTCATTTCCTGTTAATTGTTTCACTCAATCACCTTGTGTTTATAAATAATTCCCCAAACAAACTTATATCAAAAAATAAAATCATTTTTGTCTCATGATATTTATATTTTATCATTAAACCATCCTGTACATTCTATATAATTAAGGAAATAAATACAAAAGTATTTTATTATGTTTAGACATAAAAATAATTATCAGTTTAGTTTTTATTATATCCTCCAAAAAATCAATAAATGGCTTAATGTAATTAAAATGTATCTATAATCCCTAAATCAATAGATTTTTTCATCAACTCTTGATAATTATTTACACCAAGCTTATCATAAATTCTGTTTAACATTACTGCAAGAGACCTTTCAGAGATAAAAATACTCTTGGCAACCTCACTTCTTTTAAGCCCACTGCAATATAACTTAACTATCTGTACTTCATTTTCTGTTAATTTTTCAATACTTTTTTTCTCATCATCAAAGTATTTATTATTATACAAATAAATAGACTTCAATTTTCTTTTGAGTATCTCCACATCTTCATCTTTCGTTATAAAACCAAATATTCCTATATTTTTTGCTTTTTTAATATAATATTCATAATTATAACCTGATAGTATTACAATTTTTAATTTTTTATTTTCTTTTAAAATTCTTTCTGCTAAATTTAAACCATTAAGTGAAGTTTTCATTCCATTTAAATTTATATCAATAAGAATTATATCATAATTATATAAATAATTTTTATCACACAATTTATCTAAATCTTCCAATATATCGATATGAAAATATTCATCTTTTTCTATAAGTTCTTTCAATGCACTAGCCATCATTTTATGGTCTTCTATTAATAAAATTTTCATTTACTACCTCCTCCATTATTGGTAGTTCAATACTAAAAATCAATGAGCCATCATTTACATTTTTTGTTTCATTATCATGTATACATAAATTTCCATTATAAATATTTAATGTGTTTTTTATTAATTTTAAACCTATCGAATTTAATTTAGCATAATCTTCATCTAAATAGTCACCAAAATTTTCAATATGCAAATTAATGAGAGAATTCTCTATACTCAAATGTATTTCCGAGAAATATCCCTTTGAGTGTTTCAAAAAATTAATAACTAGCTCGTGCATAAATCTATAAACTAATCTATCATAAGGTATAGGTATGTAAATATTTTTATCCGAATAAAATTCAATGTGTTTATCTGTCTCATAAATATCTTGTAACGCATTTACAAGTTGAAGATATTTATTATATAATGAAATACTATCAACTTTTATTGGTTCAAGAAGATTTATTTTTGTTCGTATTTTATTGATTAAATTTCTGTGAATTTTTAGAGATTTAGTAATATTATTTAAACTTTCTGAGTTATTTTTCAATAAATTTTGCGAAATAATTATATCTTGTAAAATATCATCATGTAAAAAACTCATACTATCTCTTTCATAAATATCTGACAAATTTTTAATCAATACATTCTTATATAAATATTTATCACAAGGAGTGTCATTTAATAAATTAGTCTTATAATCAAAATAAAATTTAATATTTAAAATATTTAATATGAAAATCATAGATATAATTAATGAATTTTTTATATTTAAATCGAAATTAAAAAATGTAAAAAATATTAATAGCAAGAAGAGAAGATTGACGATATTAAAATAAAAGTCTTTTAGAAAATTTCTTATTTCATCATTTATACTCATAGTGAAAATAATAAAACTTAATTCTACACAAAATAACAAAATTATTTCCAAAATGTAAAAACTATTTATTTTTGGAACTATTCTAAGTATTAAATTAAAAAATGTAAAATAAAATATAGAAATCAAGACTAAAACGTTAAATAATTTTTTACTTGTTTTTAGAATATATCTCATATTAATAAATATCATAATTAATGGATAAATAGAGATAAGTAATTTCCATATTTTCAAAGTAACTAAATATTCTGAGCTATTTAGGTAATTAAGACAAATAGCAAAACTAAATATAATTACTGGAAAGGATAAAAAATACAAAATATATCTGATTTTGATTTTACTTAAAAAAACATAATAATTACAAAATAATAATACATTTATTAAAAATAAATTTATTTCTGTACTATACTTAAAACTCATCCTAAACTTATATAAGTGTGAATAATCTATTAGTATCCATAGCAAAAATATTACTGTAATAATACTAAAATTGAAAGACAAATTACTCTCTTCTTTTATTAAAAAAATTATTAATGAAATATTATTTATTAAACTACAACATAGAAAAAAATTCATTGCAGTAAAAGTACTTTGGTTTCTGCTAATAACAGAATAAAATAAAATATAAATGCCGATAAAAATAAAAGACAAGATTAAAACTGATTTTAAAACTACTCGCTCTCTACTCATAAAATTCACCTCACTACTCCATATTAATAAAATTATATAATCTATAGATTGATTTTAGAGAAAAAAGGTCCTATATTAAATATTATAGAACCTTTTGCATTGACATTAATTCTTATTTTATTTTAAAAAATTAATTCCTCTACTTTCCATAACTCCAAAATATTCAGCATAATATATGTTTTTATCTTTAGTAACAGAATCCGAATTTAATTTTAAATCTCCTCTGTATTTAATTAAACCTTTGTTAGTTGTATGAGTAATATATTGAGGAAAACTAACCGCATCATATCTTCTAATCACTTTTGTAGCTTCAATTTCCGACTTGAAGCCATTAAATAAGAAAACTGCTGAAATACCTAATATTATAATAAGGAAAGAAATAAATTTATTTCTTTTAATAACTTCCATCATACGAAAGACTCCTTGCATATCCTACATCATATAATGTTCCCTCATATACTGCACTATATCTATTATCATTCTCCCTACGTACAGAACTCCAATCAATACTTATTCTTCCTCTAAATTTTCGGCTACCTCTGTACTCTGTATGTGTTATAGTTGAAGGGAAATTCCTATCGTAACTATATTTTACTATCCTAACATAAATGGTATCATCATCAAAACCCAAAATATCTCTCTCAGCAAATACAGGAATAAAAATTCCTATAATTAAAATAATTAATACTGTAAAACTTAGTAAATACTTTTTCATAAAATCCTCCTCATATTTATTTCGGTACACGAGCAAAATATCTTTACTCAGATCTATTATAGTACTCTACTAAATAATTTTCAGTTAACTTTTGTGCATATTATTTAAATTTAAAAGAATCTCTATGTATTTTTCCTTTATATTCTGCATAATATTTTTCTGATAATGGATATTTCCTTATAGTATTTTCATTTAAATGTAAATCTATTCTATATACTATTAATCCTTTTTTATTTTTATATGTAATAGTTTTTGGGAAATTACTTCTTTCATAACTAGTTCTAATTGTTGTAATAGACTTTTCTTCATTGAAAGCTACAAATATTAAAGAAGAAATGCTTAATATTATTAATATAGATATTAAAATATTTATCAAATTTTTATTTAAAAATTTCATAATATCACCAGTCATAATAATTCAAATAATAATTATTTATCTCATTAATAAACATTTTTATTATGTATTACAATTAACTTTTAATTGTAATATCAATCTACTCAAATGGATACCTTGATTACATCTATTATAAAAAATATTTATAATTAAATCCACACTTCTATTATAATTTCTAGAAAAAAAGAGAAGACCCTATAGCCTTCTCTCAAAATAATTTTTTAATTTTTAATCAATATTTGTAGAATCCTTCTCCAGTTTTTCTACCTAATAGACCTGCTCTAACCATTTTCTTTAATAGTACATGAGGTCTATATTTTGTATCTCCAAACTCGTTGTAAAGTACTTCCATAATTGCAAGTACAACATCAAGTCCGATTAAATCTCCAAGAGCCAAAGGTCCCATTGGATGATTTGCTCCAAGTTGCATAGCTGTGTCAATATCTTCAGCTGAAGCAATTCCTTCTGCATAAATTCCAATAGCTTCATTTACCATAGGGATAAGAATTCTATTTACTACAAATCCAGGTGCTTCTTCCACTTCAACTGGCGTTTTGCCAATTTCTTTTGAAAGTTCTACGATTACATCTTTTACTTCTGGATCAGTTTTTTTACCAGAAATTACTTCTACAAGTTTCATAGCTGGAACTGGATTAAAGAAGTGCATTCCTATTACTTTTTCTGGTCTTTGTGTAGCCGCTCCAATATCAGTTATTGATAATGAAGAAGTGTTAGATGCAAGTATTGTTTTTGGATCACAAACTTTGCAAAGTTCTGTAAAGATAGCTTTTTTGATTGTAGGATTTTCTGTAGCTGCTTCTATAATAAGATCGCAGTCTTTTACATCTTCAATATCAGAAGAAGTTGTAAGATTTCCCATGGCTTTATCCATTTCATCTTGTGTCATTCTTTCTTTTGATACGTTTTTTTCGAATCCTTTTCTGATTTTATCCATTGCTTTAACTAAAGCTTCTGGAGCTATATCTCTAACTATAACTTCATGATAAGGTGCAAGCACTTGTGCAATACCTGCTCCCATTGTTCCTGAACCTACTACTGCTATTTTCATATTATCTCCTTCTTATTCTCCAACAAATTTAGGTTTATTCTTATCCAAAAATGCTCTCATACCTTCTTTTTGGTCATTTGTAGCGAAACATAGACCAAAGTGAGTTTTTTCAATTTGCATTGCTGTATCTATATCTGTTTGAGATCCATTTATAATTGATTGTTTTGCATATTCAACAGCTTTTGGAGCTTTTGATACAATTTTTTTAGCCATTTCAATAGCTTTATCAATTAATTCATCAGGCTCATATACATGATTAACAAGTCCAATTTCTAATGCCTTGTTGGCATCAATCATTTCTGTTGTATAAATTAATTCTTTTGCATATCCCGGCCCAATTGTTCTTGAAAGTCTTTGAGTTCCACCAAATCCTGGTGTTATTCCAAGTCCAACTTCTGGTTGGCCAAATTTTGCTTTTGTTGATGCAATTCTAATATCACAAGCTACAGAAATTTCACATCCGCCACCAAGTGCAAATCCATTTACTGCTGCTATTACAGGCACTCTACATTTTTCAATTTCCATGAATGTATCCATACCAAGTTTTGCAAAATCATAGGCTTCACTAGCTGTGAAGTTTGCCATTTCGCCAATGTCGGCACCAGCTACAAATGATTTGCCGGCACCTGTAACGATGATACATCTAATGTCATCATCTACATGTGAAAAAAATCTGTGAAGTTCATTTAACATTTGAGAGTTAATAGCGTTTAGGCTTTTTTCTCTTGTCAATGTCAGTAGAACTACTCCATCTGATTTTTCTTCAATATTTAAAAATTCGTATTCCATTTATTATTAGTCCCTTCCAACAACAAGGGCAGTTCCCATTCCGCCACCTATACATAATGTTGCTAGACCTTTTTTAGCATCTCTTTTTTGCATTTCGTATAGTAATGTTGTTAAAATTCTTGCACCACTAGCTCCAACAGGGTGACCAATTGCGATTGCCCCACCATTAACGTTCACTTTATCCATATCGAATTCTAATTCTTTAGCCACTGCACATGCTTGTGCTGCAAAAGCTTCGTTAGCTTCGATTAAGTCCATATCTTTAACTTCAAGACCTGCTTTTTCTAATGCTTTTCTTGATGAAGGAATTGGACCAGTTCCCATGATAGTTGGGTCAACACCTTCTGTTGCATAAGAAATAATATACGCAAGAGGTTCAACTCCAAGTTCTTTTGCTTTAGATTCAGTCATAACAACAAGCATAGCTGCTCCGTCATTAATTCCTGATGCATTAGCTGCAGTTACTGTTCCACCTTCTTTGAAAGCTGGTTTAAGTCCTGATATACCTTCAACTGTTACGCCTTCTCTGATATATTCGTCATCTTCAACTACAGTAACTTTACCTTTACGACCTTTTACTTCAACTGTTACAATTTCATCTTTAAATCTTCCAGTTTTTCTTGCTTCTTCTGCATTGTTTTGAGATCTAGTTGCAAGTTCGTCTTGCATTTCTCTAGTAATGTCATATTTTTCAGCTACATTTTCAGCTGTAATACCCATGTGATAATCATTGAATGCATCCCAAAGACCATCTTTAATCATAGTGTCTACAACTTTTTTGTCGCCCATTCTTGCTCCCCATCTTTCATTCATAAGAGCATATGGGGCATTAGACATTGATTCTGTACCTCCTGCAAGTACAATTTCAGCATCTCCAGATTTGATAACTTGAGCTGCTAAACTTACTGCACGAAGTCCTGAACCACATACAATGTTAAGTGTAACTGATGGTGATGTGTAAGGAATTCCAGCATTGATTGTAACTTGTCTTGCAACATTTTGTCCTTGTGCTGCTTGGATTACATTTCCGATGTAAGATTCATCAATCATATCAGGTGTTACTTTTGCTCTTTTCATTGCTTCTTTTGCCGCAACTACTCCAAGTTCAACTGCTGAAACTGATTTGAACGCTCCACCGAATGATCCCACAGGTGTTCTTGCTGCTGACGCTATTACTATTCTTTCTTCCATTTTTTCCTCCTAGTCGCACATTATAAATAAAGTGCTCTTTATTATTTAATTTATAGTCTTTGCAAAATTTTGACCATGCAATAACATTATATCAAATATTGTGTTATATTAAAGTAGAAAAAGCTATCTCATGGTGCCTACGATAATATTTTTACCCATTGTATTAATAAATAAATAAAAACTTACGCTATTTGTTTAATTCTTCTAAAATATCTACTATTCTTGCAGCTGCATTTCCATCACCATAAGGATTTATTGCTTTTGCCATTTCTTCGTATGCTTCTTTATCGTCCAATAATTTTATGATATTTTCATAAACTGCATCAAATTCAGTTCCTATTAATTTGGCTGTCTTAGCCTCTACTCCTTCCATTCTTTCGGTTTCGTTTCGCACAACCAAAACTGGTTTACCAAGAGAAGGTGCTTCCTCTTGCACTCCTCCTGAGTCTGTAACCACAAATTTAACTTTATTCATCAAATTTGAGAAAGGTAAGTAAGAAAGTGGTTCTATTAAATGAACTCTATCTAAATCTTTAAAGTATTTATTTGCAATTTCTCTAACCAGCGGATTAAGATGCACTGGAAAAATAACTTCAACATTTTCTCTTTCTTCCACGACTCTTTTGACAGCAGAAAAAATATTTTCCATTGGCTTTCCCCAATTTTCTCTTCTATGGGATGTGAGTAATAGAACTTCTTTATTGTAGTTAATATTATTTAACACTTCATCTTCAAATACATAATCATCTCTAACCGAGTACTTTAAAGCATCTATGACAGTATTTCCTGTAATATAAATATTTTCCTCTGGATAGTTTTCTTTCAATAAATTGTTCTTGTTATTTTCTGTGGGTGCAAAATGGAAGTTAGTTATTATGCCTGTAAGCATCCTATTTGCTTCTTCAGGATAAGGCGAATAAATATTTCCAGATCTTAGACCTGCTTCAACATGTCCGATTTTAATTTTTTTATAAAATGCGGCAAGTGCTGCAGCAAATACTGTTGTTGTATCTCCTTGCACTAATAAAATATCTGGTTTTAGTTCGTCTAATATTTTTTCTAATCCTATTAAGGTTTTTGTGGTAACCTCTGTTAGAGATTGACCCTTTTTAAATATATTGAGATCATAATCTGGTTCTATATCAAAAATATCCAAGACTTGATCTAGCATTTCTCTATGTTGACCTGTTACACAGACAAAACTTTTTATTGTATTTCTCTTTTCTATTTCTTTTATTATTGGAGCCATCTTTATTCCTTCAGGTCTAGTTCCAAAAACAAATAATACTTTCATTTAGCCCTCCCTATTTTTGAGCATGCCTGCAGATATTCCTGCAATCAATATGATAAACATAACGCCTAGCGATATTATAAGTCCTACTGATGAATGAAATTTTGAAATTAAATTTGCAATTATGCCAAATATTGCAGAAATTGCATACAAAATTATAACAGTTTGCTTTTGATTCAAACCACGAGCCAATAAACGGTGATGTAAATGTCCTTTATCAGCTGCCACCATAGATTTGCCCGACAATTTTCTTCTAATCATAGCAAAAGCTGTATCAAAAACTGGAACACCCATTATTAAAACTGGCACAAAAATCATAAGCATTGCTGCTTGTTTTAAAAAACCAGTTATACTTATATATGATAGCATGAATCCAAGATATAAAGCTCCAGTATCGCCCATAAATATCTTAGCAGGATTGAAGTTAAAAGGCAAAAATCCCAAACAAGCTCCTGCTACAAGAGCACAAACAAGGCTTACCTCTGTTCTTCCCATTTGATAAGTTATAAAAAACATTGATATAGCACAGATAAGTGATACTCCTGCTGCTAGACCATCTAGTCCATCAATCAAATTTATAGTATTTGTAATTCCACATACCCAGAAAATTGTCACCGGTATAGATAAGAAACTTAAAATTAAAAGTGCATCTTTAAAATCAAAAGGATTTGTAAAAAATTCAATTTTGACTCCACCTATTACAAGCAAAATACCGCCCAATATTTGAAATCCAAATTTTAATTTTGGGCTAAGACCTCTCTTATCATCAATTAAACCTGAAATTGCAATTAAAAGAGATGCCGCAATTGTCATTACAAGTTCTTTATTCAGAGGTAAATATTTTATCATCAAAATGGTAACAGATATTACCATAGCAATTCCTCCTCCAAGAGGAATTGGCTTTTTATGAACTCTTCGTTCATCTTTTGGAATATCTATTAAACCAAATTTTTGTGTTAGTTTAATTGTAATAGGCATTAAAAGAAATGTTATTAAAAACGCCAAAAAAAACGGAAAAATAAATTCCTTCATAGCGGACCTACTTTGTACCAAAGAGTCTATCTCCGGCATCTCCTAATCCTGGTACTATATAACCATGTTCATTTAAACGTTCATCAACAGCTGCTACATAAATATCAACATCTGGGTGAGCTTCTTCTACTGCCTTTATACCTTCAGGAGCGGCCAATAAGTTGACAGCTCTAATTTGAGTAGCGCCATTTCTTTTTAACTCGTCAATTGCTTCTATAAGAGAACCACCAGTTGCAAGCATAGGATCCACAATAATCATAAGACGTTGGCTAACGTCTTTAGGAAGTTTAGAATAATAAGTTACTGGTTTTAAAGTTTCAGGATCTCTATACATGCCAATATGTCCAACTCTTGCTGATGGAACTATGGTAAGAAATCCTTCAACCATGCCAAGACCTGCTCTAAGTATGGGAACAATACCTACTTTTTTACCCAAAATCATCTTGCCCTTAGTAGGAGCTATAGGAGTCTCAATCGAAACTTCCTCAGTTTCTAAATCTCTAGTAACCTCATAAGCCATGAGTGCTGCAATTTCATTGACAACTTGTCTAAATTCCATTGAGCTCGTCTCTTTTTTTCTAAGTATTGTCATTTTATGATCAATAAGTGGATGATTTATTATTTGTGCCATTTTATTCCTCCTCTATTTTTTCTACTCGATTAATGTGTCTTCCGCCTTCAAAATCTTCATTTAAAAAAGCATCGACAATTTCTTTTGCCATGTCAAGACCTATTAGTCTTGCCCCCATGGCTATAACATTTGCATTGTTGTGACGTCTTGCAAGTTTTGCTGAATATGGTTCACTTACAAGTGCAGCTCTAATTCCCTTAACTTTATTGGCAGCTATAGATATGCCAATACCTGAACCACATATAACTATTCCATAATCTAGATTATTGTCAATAACTTCATGCCCTACAGCGTGACCATAATCAGGGTAATCTACTCTATCTGCACTTTCTGGTCCTTTATCAACTACTTTGATATTTTTCTCTTCTAGATATTTTTTAATATCCTCTTTGAGATAAAAACCTGCGTGATCTGATCCAATTGCTATTTTCATATTACACCTCATATTCTCATAATTATTCTTCCGCTACATGCTTTTAGAAGCCTATTCATAATACTAAGTCCAAGACCCATAGGTTCAAAACCTTCAGCAAAAATCATATCTACACCTTCTTCATCACAATGACGAAGTGCATCAAATAGATTGCTTGCCACTTCTTCTAAATTGTCTCTAGACCCAAGATTTATAACTAAATCAGCTCCAGTATATTTATCCATAGTCTCTGTAGAAGCCAAAACAGCAACTTTTTTTTCATTGTTTTTATCGATGTTTTTTTGAATTTCTAAAATCATTTTTTCAATTCCACCACCAAAGCAAATTGCCTCAGCTCTTGGAGCATAATGCTTGTATTTTTGCCCTGGAGATTTAGGAACTTGTTTGTTAGTAGCATCAATTGTACCTTGGTCAATTGTAATGTCTGAATCTATTTTTTGTAAATCCTCTAGAGTAATTTTACCCGGTCTAAGTATAATAGGAGGATTCACTGTCACATCTAGCACTGTGGATTCAATTCCTACAACTGATTTTCCACCATCTACAATTATATCGACTCTGCCATCTAAATCTTCAATTACATGTTCTGTTTTTGTTGGTGAAGGTCTACCAGAAATATTAGCAGAGGGAGCAGCTATTGGCAGATTAACAGCTTTTAAAATCTTATTAGCTAAATTATGTGATGGCTCTCTGACAGCAACTGTATCAAGACCTCCTGTAACTTCATCAGGTATTAATTTAGATCTTTTGAAAATCATAGTTAAAGGACCTGGCCAAAATTTATCCATGCATTTTTTTGCTACTTCAGGAATATCTTCAACTAAATTATCTAACTGAGAATTTTCAGCTATATGCAAAATTAAAGGGTTATCTGATGGACGACCTTTAGCAGCGTAAATTTTTTTAGCAGCCTCTTTATCAAGCCCATTTCCACCTAGACCATATACAGTTTCAGTAGGAAATACAACTAGACCACCCTGTTCAAATGTCTTTTTTATTTTATCAAGGTACTTTTTATCCTCTATTTCATTTCCCTTAAATTTTATAATTTCTGTTTTCATAAAAAACACCTCTATCGATATATTATATCAAGAAACGAGTAGGAGTTTAATAGTTTATACAAATTAATTCTTTACTTTATTATACTGTATTATATTTTATCATGTTTTATACATTTATGTAGAAAGTTATACTTACTTAGGAATTTTTTAATAATTAGAAGGACTATATTAAATTACAAAATAAAAAAATGCCACACAAGGTGACATTTTATTATTTCAATTTGCTCTTATAACTTGATGTTTATAAGCTTTCTTTTTTCTAATATTTGCAAATATTGTTCCTGTTAAATTGTGCATAACACTAAATATTGCTCCAGGAAGTGAAGCCAAGGGGCTCATTGCAAAATTTGCTGTGGCTAGTGTCACTGCAAGACCTGAGTTTTGCATTCCAACTTCAATTGCCACTGCTGTTTGTTTTGTTTCTTCTATTTTAAATAGTTTACAAATTCCAAGTGCAGAAAGTAATCCTATTATATTATGCAAGAAAACAATTCCTGTAACCATTATTCCACTTTGCAATATTTTATCTGAATTTAATGCTATTATCCCTGATATAATTAATATTATGGAAAGTGAAGATACTAGCGGTAATGCTGGAGATACATACTGCATTTTTTCTTTAAAAATAATGTTTACTATAATTCCAAGTAATACAGGTATAAGTATAACTTTAATAACTGTCATAAACATTGCAACTAAAGATACTTCAATCCACTTCCCTGCCAATACATATACTATTAACGGAGTCAAAAATGGTGCAAGTAATGTCGATACTGTTGTCATGGTAACCGAAAGTGTTACATCTCCACCTGCAATATGAGTCATTACATTAGATGCTGTGCCTCCGGGGCATGAACCCACTAAAATAACTCCAAGTGCTATTTCTTTTGGCAATTTAAAAATTTGACAAAGTAAAAATGCTATTGTTGGCATTAAAAGAAATTGCAGCACAACTCCTATTATAATTTCTTTTGGATGAGTAAGTGTATTCTTTAAATTTTTAATTTCAATATTTGTTCCCATTCCAAACATAGCTACTGCCAAAAATATTGAAGTATATTTAGTCATCCATTTAAAATTATCTGGATAATAAAAAGCTATAACAGACAAAATAATAATTAAAATTATTATATTATCTACGAAAGTGTCGACAAATCTTCTAAATTTAGTCAATTTTTCACCTCATAGATTATATTATCTATAAGTCTTGCCGGTCCTACTTGCACTGCCAACGCAACTAATACATCTCGATCAATTTTTTCTACATCTTCTAAGTTTTCTAAATCTACTATCTTGATGTAGTCAATTTTAGCATAGTCGATTTCTGCAATAATTTTTTCCATTTCCTTAATAATATCTTGTGGATTTTCTTTGTTTTTTAACATATTTTCTGCTTTTTGGAGAGATTTTTGTAAAATCAAAGCATCCTCTTTTTCTTTGTCGGATAGATATTTATTTCTTGAAGAGAGTGCAAGTCCTGATTTTTCTCTTACTATTGGACATCTAATTAGTTTAATATCAAAATTTAAATCTTCAACCATCTTTTTCAAGATAATATATTGTTGAGCATCCTTTTGCCCAAAATAAGCTCTATCTGCTTTTGAGATATTAAATAGTTTTGCACAAACTGTCGTCACTCCTCTAAAATGAATTGGGCGTGACATTCCACAAAGTTTTTCTGATAATTCTTCAACTTTAATATATGTTTTATGATTTTTATACATATCCTCTGGAGTTGGATGAAATACCAAATCTACTCCTGCATTTTTACATTTTTGTAGGTCTCTTTCCAAATCTTTTGGATAAGAACCATAATCTTCATTTTCGCCAAATTGAGTTGGATTGACGAAAATTGAAACCATGACAAAGTCATTTTCTTCTCTCGCTCTTTTGATCAAGCTCAAATGACCATCATGCAAAAATCCCATTGTAGGTACAAGTCCAATTGACTTACCTGCATTTTTAATAGGATTTATTTCGTTTCTTACTTCTTTTACGGTTTTTACTGCTTTCATGTCTTCTCCTCTAATTATTAATATTAGAGATAGCTCATCCATACATAAACAAAATATGAAACAAAGTCTCGCTAGTTATGCGAGCATTAATATTTAGTTTTAGAATAAGTATGAGTATAGTTTATTTCTAATACTATCTCCAGTGTTAAGTATAATGATTGAAGTGTTTTAAATCAAGTAAAAAATAAAAGCCTGCTTGACGCAGACTTTAAAATATTTAAATTTTATTTAATTGGTAGAGTGTCCTTAATAGTATTAACAGCTTTATTCCATTTTTCTAACTCTTCCTGATTTAAATCTAGTTCATAATCTCCTAAAATACCATCTCTACCCACTATTGTAGGGTGACCTATATAGCATCCATCTTTTTTACTATATGAAGATACTGGAAGTATTGTCTTGGCATCTTGGAAAATTGTTTCTACTATAATAGATGTAGAGTTTGCAATTCCATAGGATGTATAGCCTTTTGCTTTTATTGTTTCAAAAGCACGAACTTTAGTATCTTCTTCAATTTTATCTATTGTTTCTTTATCTAGTATATCCATAATCGGTTTTGTTGCAATAGAAACTTGTGACCATGCTACAAATTGACTATTACCATGCTCAGCAATTACATAACCATCAACTGAATTTGGATCAATGTTTAAAACTCTTGCAACAGCATTTTTCATTCTAGCTGTATCTAGAACTGTTCCCGTTCCTATAACTCTTTGTTTTGGAATTTCTGTAAGATGTTGCATATACTGTGCTATTACATCGCATGGGTTAGTTATACTTACAAGAATTCCTTTAAAATCCGAATTTTTAATTATAGGTGCCCACTCTTCTACACAAGTTTTAGTATATTCAAATTCTTTTAATCTGTCACTATATCTTTGTAGAATAGTAATATCACCAGGTGCAAATATTATTATATCCGAATCTTTGAGATCTTCTTTTTCTCCAGCTAGAATATTTACATGACCATTTCTTCTGACAAAACCATCAGATAAATCACTAACTTCTGCACGAGCAAGCCCTTCTTTTTTGTCAAATAAAGCCAAAGTATCACACAGACTTCTTTCTACTATAGTGTGAGCAACAGTTGCTCCAACATTTCCCAAGCCTATTATTGATATTTTTCTCATGTTTTCCTCCTATTTGAAAATTTATTGATTAATTTTTCTTAATTATTTTAATAATATAATGGAAAATTTAAAATCTACTTAAAAATTTATTCAATTTTAACTTTTTTGTCAAGTTTTAATATTAATTTTACTATTAATTACAATAATAAAACTGTCACTTAATTAAAAAAATGGGCTTATTCAGCCCACTAATCATTAATTCTATAATATTCATGCTTTTTATAATCAGAATAAAATTCAGCTGCATCTGAACCTACTTTATCATCTACATTTAATAGAAGAGATTCAATACATAAATTTTTACACATAATAAATCATAAACTAATCCATTTTTTTAGGTTTAATTAAATTTTTATCTAGACCTTCCGCTATAGTTCCAAGTACTATAAATAGTTGGAATAATAGATAAGTCAATTCTGCAATAATCTCTGAACTGTTTTTTAAAATTATAGCTCTAATCAAAAAGAGTAAGAGAACGAAAAAAATAAAAATAAAAATTTTCCCTTTTTGTTTGTAACTTTTCTCAATTTTTATTCTCGGTGTGATAATTATACACTCATAAACAAATATAAGCAGTTTTAAAATATTTTTATATTTATCTAAATAATAGTCCCAAAATAATGTACAGATAATAAAAACAAATATTAAGCTAGCAATCGATAATATAAAATGTGTATCAATAAATTTTGTTTTCACTTCTTCCCAATCAATATCTTTTAGTCTATAATTTTGCTTATTTGATGGCATAGTTTGTTCATCCTAATCAATTATATTTAATAAGTAGAAAACCCTCGATATAAAGATACCAAACCATAATACCATTCGTCGTCCCCCCATGCATTATCTATATAATGTTCGAGAGAACAGACTTGGTCGAATTTTAAAATCACACCATGATTATTGAGCCATAAGGTATTGTGTTCTTTTACAACTTGAAGAACATGTCCAACTAAACTTTTAATGGCGTAAGAATCAATCTTTGCTCCAATTCCTTGTTGAACTAAAGTTATAATACTTGCAGAAATAGATGCCGCAGTTATAACCGCCCCCCCCATTCTCAATATTTCTCCATAAGATAATTTACTTTTTTGGGTTGATTTGCTACCTGGAGTGCAGAATCTATATGGATCATCCTTAGTTCCGCTACCATTCGATTTATAAAACGCGAATCCAATATCATTAAAGTTCCCACTATGTTTAAAAATTATATTTTCATTTTCATCTATTAATGTAACTTCAAAATTTTTTCCATTAGTTTTGTTTTCAAGTATATATTTTTCTCCATTTTCAATTATTATAATTTGATCAGGATTATCACCCCTCAAAAATATTAAGTCCTCCGAATCGTTTTTATTGTATTCAATAATATCACTATAGGCAAAAACTGTACTACCTATTATCATTGTAAAAACTAGCAAAAATAAAACTAAAATCTTGCACTTTTCTTTCATATTAACGCCTCATTATAAATTTTTATTTGTTATATTGATTATATTAAAGTTTTATATAGTTGTCAAAAAAAGATAAAGTCCATATAATTGTGTAAAAAGAATAGGTCATTTGAAACCAAAACTGGTACAATGTTTTTAACCAAAAAATAAAACAACCAGGAGGAAACAAATGACCCAATTACATTTTACAATTAATCAAGAAGAAATTCAAAACATAATTAATGAATCAGTAGATAATAAAATAGCTAAATCCATTTTAACAAATATATTTAACCAGCTTATGGAAAAAGAAAGAGATGAGTATCTAGAAAACACATCTTATCAGAGAGACCCTAATCGAACTACTTATCGAAACGGATATTATGAACGCGATTATACAACTAAAGTAGGAACATTAACACTAAGAGTACCAAGAACAAGAGATGGGAACTTCTCTACTGAATTATTTGAAAGATACCAAAGGAATGAAAAAGCACTTTTAACAACAATGCTAGAAATGTATGTACAAGGAGTATCAACAAGAAAAGTATCAAAAGTAATAGAAAATTTATGCGGAAAAACATACTCTAAATCATTCGTATCATCTCTTACAAAACAATTAGATGAAGAAGTTGAAGCTTGGAGAAATAGCGACTTATCAAAAGTAAA
>NZ_JBEPMA010000019.1:0-35382 GCF_040545475.1 Peptoniphilus olsenii
GAGCCGTGTGAGGGGAAACTCTCATGCACGGTTCTTAGAGGGGAAAGGGATAGTAATATCCCCGACCTACTCGACCAGACAATAGAGAATAAGCAGAAATTCATTTCTCAAATTATGACTTCAAAAACTCCAGTAAGAGTTGCAGAAGATGTTGATGAAGCAAGTCTATCTTATTCAGAAATTAAGGCTTTGGCTACTGGAAATCCTCTAATTAAAGAAAAAATGGATTTAGATAACGAAGTTACAAAGCTAAAAATGCTTGAAGCAAACTACAAGTCTAATAAATACAAGCTTGAAGATAAGGTAAATAAAATTTATCCTCAAAGTATTTTAAAAACTGAAATGGAGATAAAGGCAGTTAAAGAAGATATTGCAAGTGTTGAAAAATTAGGAGAAGGAGATAGCAAATTTACTTCAATCAGTCTTGGTGCAAATAAAATTTTAGATAAGAAAGAAGCTGGAGAGAAGCTATTAGAAGAAATAAAAAAGGTAAAGATAAATGATAGCAAGGTCATTGGTAAATATAGAAATTTAGACTTACAAGTTTCATATAACTTTATGACTAATACTCACACCTTTAAACTTCTAGGAAAAGCAGAATACTTCGGAGAGTTTTCAAACTCTACTGATGGCAATATAACAAGACTTGATAATGCCATTGAAAAAATGCCTTCAAGACTTGAAAGATTAAATCAAAACCTTGAAAACTATAAAGAATCTTTAGAAAATGCCAAAGTAGAATTAACTAAACCATTTGAAAAAGCTGATGAGTTAAGGGATAAGATACTAAGACTAGCTGAGATTAATAAACTTTTAGATATGGGAGAAGTAGAAGAGTTAGAAAACCAGTCACCACTATTAGAAGATTTAAAGAGGGCGATAGTTGATTATTCTAACTATGAGTTTTCAGAATCTAATAGCTATGAAGACTTCGACAAACTATACACTGATTTAAGTCATATAGGACTTGCCTATACAGAAACACCTGATGGTAAGCATTCTATTCAATATGAGGTAAATTTGGAAGAAAAAACATGGACTCAGTATGTAGATGATGTAGCTATTAAAACAGAATCTTTTGTAGAAGAAGATATATCTAATTCACAAGCTCTTAAAGATATGACTGAAGCCATAAAGATGTCAAGTTTTGATGATTTGGTATCAGTAGATGAAGAAGATTTAAAACAAGCACTAGGACTAGAAATAGATGATGATGGAAACTTCTATGATCCACTAGCAAAAGATCTTGATAATGATGGAATACCAGATAGGTATGACAATGATTTTAAAGATAGTGATTATTTTGAATCAACTTATGATGTAGAGGATAATCTTCACGCAAGGAAAGAGAAACCATCAATATTGGGACAAATATCAAAATTCAAATCAGAAGAAGAAAAAGATAAAAACCAAGAAAAAAGTGAAAAAGGACAAGAAAGGTAGAGGAGGGCGAATAGCTCTCCTTATTTAGTACAAGGAGGAAAATATGGAATACAAAGATATTAGAGAAAATTTAGAGGAAATGATGAATGATAATTACAAGGACTTTATAAAAGCACTTGTTAGTATAGAAAAAGGTGTTAATGATGAAAAGGCACTTGAAGAAGTCTATGTTTTATATATGAACAATGACACAACAGGTCTACTAAGTGATGACTTTGACTATATGATTGATGATATGAAAGAACAAGGTAAGATTGTTGAAAATACCAATGAACTTGAAGAAAAAGATGACCTCATAAATCTCGTGGGTAATATAGCAGGCAAAGTAGAAAATCTTGAAAGAGAAAATGCAAATGGAGAAAAGTTTAAAGTATGTAATTTTTCAATTGTTTCAAAAGATGACGATGGCAATAAAGTTTATACCAATTGTTCAGCCTATGGAGATAAGACAAAAGATTTAGAGAACCTAAAACAAGGAGATTTTGTTAAAGTCTTCGGACAAGTAAAAACAAGTATCGATAACAACGGGAAAGAACATAAAAATGTCCGTATTTTGTCTTCTAAGCTTTTAAAAGCAAAAGAACAAGTAAAGAGTCAAGATAAAGATAAAAAGTCCATATTAGGGCAAATAAAAAGCTTTAAGACAGATGACAAAACTAAGTCAACTAAGAAGGACCATAGCAAAGGTGCAGAGAGGTAAATATCGGCAGTCTTCGGACTGCCTTTATTTTTTTGCTCATTTAAAATGATATATCAAGTAATAGAAAATAACTTATAGTTAATGTTATAATTAAATTAAAGTGGAGTATTTTACCTCTCCACCTCTTTCCCATAATAATTTTCATAGTTTTTCCTATATTGAACAAGGTCAGAAAATTGTTCTTTATTCAAAGAATACTCTTGCATAAGGGTGTTCTTTTTTTCTTGCAATTTATCAAGTCTCGTTAATATTTCTTTTGTATTTGGTAGTTTTTTATAGTTTTCTAAAATTTCTTTAGCGGCTATTTTATAGACGGAAAGCTCACTATAATATTCTTCAGCGAATTGCTTATCTTCAGGATTTTTCTTGTGGTATTTATATATTTCACGATACTTATTTATAGTATTTATATTTTCCATATCTTGAGATAAATTCTTCATTTCAGATTCAATTTTCTTTATTTTATCTAACAAATCTTGTCTATCATCAGCAGATTTTTTGATTAGATCATCGAGCTGAGTGATTGAATTAATTCCTTGTTCTCTAAGTTTAATTATTGAATCAGCCATTGTTTTGATATTGTGTTTTCTTGCCCAGACTTCGTAACCTTTTGAGGATTGAGCTTTTTCATTAGTAGATATATCAATAACATTTCCTACACGTTTTTTAATAGGATTAGCTTTATTTTTAATTGCTAAATTTATTCTTTCTTTGATTTTATCTTCAGTATAATCTTCTCCGATAGTCTTCGCTCTTGTAAATCTTTGCTTATCTTTATGACGAAAAGCAATGTGTTTACCAAACTTAATTTCATAATCAATAGACTTCATATTTTCTAAAAAATCTTCCCATGATTTAGACTTATTAATCATTCTATCTATATCAAATTGCAGTTTAGACTTCCAAGAATTTCCTTTCTTGTTTTGGTCATATTCGTACCAAGATTTACCAGCAGTTTTATATTTTCTCTTGTAAGCTTCATAGTATTTATCAATGACTGAAAGCTTATTTTCTTTACATAATTCGTCACTTTGAAACCTGATTTTATGATAAGATTTTTTATTAGATTGGTAGCATTTACCAGTTTTGTAATTAACATTATTAAAAATAATATGGTTATGGATATGCCCTCTATCTATATGAGTTGCAAGAACAAATTCATAATCTTCTTTTAAAATTTTCTTACATAATTCCATTCCAATTTCGTGAGCTTTTATAGGATCAACCTCTCCAGGTAGAAAAGATTGAATTAAATGTCTAGCAAAAACTGTACCCTTAGTATCATTATCTTCTCGAGTTTTCGAAAATTGAATATGGGCAGTAGCTGGGTGACATTTGAATGAAGATACCAAGACTTTTTCATCAGTTTTTTCGCTCTTAGTAATGTAATCTATTGCCAAATTTAGAGTTGATTTTATCGGATGTATTTTTGTAATTGCCACACTAATCACCAGAACTTTCTTTTGATTTATTAAGAAGTAGGGAATGGATCTGCCATATTTCTTTTGCCAATTTTTCTATTTTTTCTCGCATATAATCAATGTCTTTCTTGTAAATTACTCCCGTTGTATTAGTAGCTTTTGCAATCTGGTTTATGTTATTTGTTGCATTTGAAAGTAGCCATTGTAGGTTTCTAAATGGTTCTAAATCTACAACATAAATCTCTTTTTCTAATACGCATTTTCTAAGAAAGTGGGACATAGTTTTGCAATTAGCAAGTTTCATTTTCTTTTCAAAAACTTCTTTTTCTTCTCTAGTTAATTTTATTTCTATTCTTTCATTTCTAAATCTATTTGCCATCTTATTCTCCTTTATAAAATATATTTCGGGGTCTTAGGGTTCTCCCTAACAAGGTAAAAATTAAAAAAATGGAGCATTCCGTAAAGGTATGCTCCATTAATTTTTTCGTAAGTGTCCGTACACTTACTGTGCTTGCTACATAAGCTACATAAGAATAAATTAGATATCAAGCGTTAAGCAAGTTTTGAATTTGTAACTATATTATAACAAATAATCGTGGGCTATTCTATATAAAGATTGCCAAAATACAGATAATGATTGAGGTTACAGAACTGTTAATATCATAAATGGTTTTTAGAAGTTGAAATTGTAGAACTAATGCTGTGAAAATTAGAATTATCTTTTCTATATTCACGTGGCGTGCATCCTACATGTTGTTTGAAAATATAAGTAAAACTGCTTTGATGAGAATACCCCACAGCGCTAGCGATTTGTTGTATTGATAAATCATTTTCTAATAATAATCTTTTTGCTTTATCTATGCGGCAGTTCTTAATAAATTCTACAATTGTATATCCATATATTGAGTGAAATAGTTCAGACAGTTTAGATTTGCTCATATTGCACATGCGTGCATACATTTGAATGTTCGTTGGATTGGAAAAGTTTTGTTCTAAATAGTGACCAAGACGATGAAGTGCTTCTGAATCTTCTTTGTCTATAACATTGTGAACAGCATTGCTTTTCCAAGATAAAAATGCTTCGATTATTTCTAATATTTTAGCCTCATAGAATAGTTCCGAGATTTCTGATGTTGGTGTGTATGTGGCAATATCATCAAGTATTGTTGAGATTTTTGGTATAAATAGGTCTGTACCAATTCGAGGGACTATTTCTGAAAGTGAAGAAAAGTCTTGATGAAATATTTTTGGAAGGTATTCTTCATAATATTCAGGGAAAATTGAAACTCCAACACTGTCTAACCAAATCCCAGCAGGAATTATATATTCATGCTCGCCATTATCAAGGTAATAACCAATAAGTTGATTTTTTTGATTACAAGAATTTTTTTTAATTGCTCTTGCAACATAAAATGAACTTTGGGAAAGTACCAACATTTTAGGGTGATAATATCTGTAATGCATTTCATTATAAAAACAAAGATGGTAAATATTTATAGAACAAAATGCATTTACAGGGTATGTCCATAGATATCCTTCGCCAGTACTATCTTTTGGCACCATGGTAAAACCACCACTGGGTTTGATACCAGATTTATCAGGATTTAGATTTAGTTGAGAAAATAAACCGGAATAAAATTTATCAGCATACATTTGCGGCGCTCCTTTTTATAAAATGTCCAAAATTTTTAGTATAATGTCCAAACAAAATTTGGAGATATTGCAAAGGATAACTTTGCATATTATAATAAATATATGAGTTAGCTAGGTCTAACCTTTTGTATATATTATATGCTGAACCACAAGGGAAATCAAGTAAAATGAGTTTATAAATTAATAATATGTATTGGATAAAATACTAAATGATGTTTCTTGAGTATCAAGCGTAAATATAAAAAATTAAGGAGGATGTATTACATGACAGATAAGAAAGGTTTGAATCCAAACAGATTAAATGGTAAAGATTTAATCAATGCTGGGATTTTTTCAGCGATTTATGTGGTTATTATTATTGCAGTCGCATGCACTTTGGGGTTGATTCCAATTGGCTTTTTACTTCTCACTTTTGTTGTCCCATTTGTAGAAGGTATTCCAATGATGCTTTATTTTACAAAGATAAAGAAATTTGGAATGCTAATAATTTTACAGGCAGTAATTGGGATTGCCATGATTTTAACAGGAATGGGATATGATCTATTGATTTGGGCAATCATAACAGGAATTGTTGGAGAACTTATTTTGAAAGCTTCCAAATACCAAAAGAGCATGGGGTGTGTTCTTGCATATGCAGTATCGAGTATATGTATTGCGGGAAATTATGTACATTGGCTCACAGCGAGTCAGGAATGGTTAAAGAATAAGGCAGCTAGCTATGGAGAAACATTTATGTATTCTGTTTATGGATGGTTTCATAGTAACTGGTGGTTATTCCCTCTTTTGATTGTTTCTTGCTTTGTGGGCGGCTTTCTTGGCGGGATGATTGGTCGTAAGGTTTTGAGGAAACATTTTGAAAGAAGCGGGTTGGTGTAATGATTTCTGAACTATATCAGAAAAATGCAACGGCGGATAAACTATATCTTGATCCACGAACAAAGATATTGATGTGTTTGCTTGTATCAACTACTTTGCTCAGTGGTTCTCCTGTTGGATACTTAAAAGTTTTTCACACGATACTTTCACTTTTGCCGTTTGTTTTTTTGATTGTTTTAAAGAAGGTGCGAGCAGTAGTTTATTTTTTTGCTTTGTATCTTTTTGCACTATTTGTTCCAGATCTTCTTGCACCGCATTTACCAACTTGGTTTAACCTCTTGTTTACGGGAATAATTGCATTTTCGGTAGAAATTATTCCTGGTTATATGATGGCATATTTTATTTTTTCAACAACATCTGTAGGCGAGTTTATTGCAGCTATGGATAGAATGCATGTTACGAAAAAACTTACAATTCCTATTTCGGTAACATTTCGTTTTTTTCCTACCATTAGAGAAGAATATGTAAATGTGCGAGATGCTATGAAATTGCGAGGGATAGGTTCTTTTCGCAACCCTCTTATGATGTTAGAGTTTAGGATGGTTCCATTTTTAACAAGCATTGTATCTATTGGTAATGATTTGGCTGCTTCTGCACTTACAAGGGGACTTGCAGCACCTAATGAAAGAACTAATGTAAGTAATATTGGGTTTACGTGGAGAGACTATCTTGTTTTCGGCAGTTTAATTATTTTTTATATCCTTTATTTTATTCTTATGTTCAAGCAAAAGGGGGCTTTATGATTAAATTTGAAAATGCAAGTTTTGTATATAAGAACGGGCAGAGAAATAATGGTATGCGAGATGTGAGCTTAAATATTCCGGAAGGTCAAGTTGTCCTGCTTTGTGGTGAATCTGGTTGTGGAAAAACAACTCTTACAAGAATGATAAATGGTCTAGTTCCGCATTTTTATGAAGGGGAAATGTCAGGTGAAGTTTTTGTTTGCGGAAACAATGTAGCTGAATGTGAACTGTATCAGCTAGCGTATTATGTAGGATCAGTATTTCAGAATCCAAAATCCCAGTTTTATACAGTTAAAACAGATACAGAAGTAGTATTCACATGTGAAAATCTCGGAATGGAGAAACAACTTATTTTTGAACGTTTTGAAAATATTGTTGAGGCTCTTGATATTACTGCATTGCTAGGGAAAAGTCTTTTTTCTCTATCTGGCGGGGAAAAACAGAGGGTTGCTTGTGCTTCCGCTATAGCACCTAATCCTCCAATAGTCGTTATGGACGAGCCTACTTCCAATTTAGACACGCATACTATCGCACAGCTGCGAAAGATTATTAAAAAATGGAAGCAGGATAGAAAAACGGTGATAATTGCTGAACATCGTTTGGAATGGCTTATGGATTTAGCTGATCGTGTGATATATATGAAAAATGGACGAATTATAAATGATTATACAATAGAACAATTTAAGAAAATCAGTAAAGAACAATTAAAAATTATGGGGCTTAGAAGTAAGCCTGAATTTCAAAAAGAGAATAGAGCAACGGATAATGCTGGAAAAATAGAGTTTGTTGATTTTAGTTATACTTACAAAGGAGAAAATAAACCGGCTCTTTCTATTCCTTATATAAACCTTCCGGAAAACTCTATTATCGGCATTGTTGGAAACAATGGAGCAGGTAAATCTACTTTCGGACATGCTTTCTGTGGTTTGGAAAAAAGGTCGAAAGGGGATATCTTTCTAAATGGAGAAAGTTTTAAAAGAAAAAATCGAATCGAAAGTACTTATATTGTTATGCAGGATGTAAATCAGCAGCTTTTTACCGAAAGTGTATTTGAAGAAGTCAGGTTATCTATGGAGAGGTTAGGATTGTCTCATGAAGAACAGGAGAAAAGAACAAATATTATTCTGAAAGAGTTAGGGTTGGAAGAATTTAAAGACTCTCATCCCATGTCTTTGTCCGGAGGGCAAAAACAACGTGTTGCAATGGCTAGTGCGCTTGCATCTGATAAAAGATTTCTCCTATATGATGAACCAACTAGTGGACTTGATTATATGCATATGATTGAGGTGGCAGATGCTATAAAGCGTATGAAGGCGGCGAGACGAACGCAATTTGTGATTACGCATGATTCGGAGCTTGTTTCAAGATGCTGTGATTATATTCTATTTCTTGAATGTGGGGAAGTAAAATGTATTGGAAATATAGATGATATGGCAATACAGGAGACACTTCAAGAATTTTGGAATCAGGTTTACATGTAGATGAAATGATGAATTAAGCTTTAGGTTCTTTTTTAAAATAATGGACAAAATAAATCAGCAACTTTGATTGTTTGTTTTGATTTTGCTTTTGCAAGAGGTACTAAGATGCCTCTTGCAAAAAAAATAACATAATTGATAGTACTATTATCAATGTACAAGGGGGAATTTTATGGCGAACCAAGATATTAGCATTACTCCTAGATTATTGGAAAATGCAAAAAAAGAATTTAAACGAAATGGGTTTGAAAAAACTTCTTTAAATGTAATTTGTAAAAATGCAGGCATAACTACTGGAGCGTTATACAAGAGATTTAGTACTAAAGAAGATTTATTTAATAGCCTAGTTGAAAAACCCGCAAATAGACTCAAAGAATTCCTTGATAAAGAACATAGAGATTACAAAAAATTACCCAAAGAGGAGCAAATAAATTGTGTCTTTAAAAATTGGGAGAATGAAGATAGATTTATTGGATTGATATATGAATACAAGGAAGAATTTTTAATGATTTTAAATTTATCAGGTGGAACAAAATATGAGTTCTATTTTGATGAAATTTCTAAAATAATTACAGATGCAACCATACAATTTATTAGAACTAACAATAAAAGTGATGTAGATGAATTTATTTTGTATGAACTTGTTCATATATTAGTCAGTTCATATATAAAGGGAATTTTAGTACCTCTTTCCCAAAATATGAATTTAAATGAAGCTAATATTTACATTCAACACGTTAAAAAATTTTTCTATGCTGGATGGAAAGATTTGCTGAGAATATAAGATTTGGAGAAGAAAAATGTTTAAATTATACAAAAAATTATTTAAGTATGTTCCTGAAAGAAAAACATTCGCATATGGTTCAATGCTATTAGCTGCTATTTCCACAATATGTTTAATGGCTTCTTACTGGTATTTGTGGGATTTGTTTTGCGAATTATTAGTTACCAAAGATTATAGTGCGGCTATAAAAGATAGTAAATTGATTGTAATCTATATGGTATCGTATGGAGTTATTTACTTTGTGGCATTGATGGTATCACATATGCTTGGTTTTAGATTAGAAACAAATATCAGAAAAACTGGGTTAAAAAATCTAATCAATGCTTCTTTTGCTTTCTTTGATACGAATCCGTCAGGGAAAGTAAGAAAGATTATTGACGATAATGCTGGAGAAACACATTCTACAGTGGCACATTTGATTCCTGATAATGTTGTTGCAGGAATGTTGCCAATTTTAATGTTTATTATGACCTTTGCTGTTGATTATAGACTTGGTATTTTGTTGGCTATAACAATTGTAGTAGGTATTTTTCAATACAAATCAATGTATGGTGGAGAAGAATTTATGATGGCATATTCTAATTCTCTGGAGAAAATGAGTTCAGAGATAATTGAATATGTTAGAGGAATGCAAGTATTGAAGATTTTTGGGATAACCGTTCGTTCCTATAAAAGTTTATTGGATGCAATTCTCCAATACTCAAAAAACACTTATGAATATTCCTTAAGTTGCAGAAAGCCGTATGTGTCATTTCAAACGTTATTTAATACCTATTATTTGATATGTATTCCTTGCAGTATGTATTTTATAACAAAAGGAGAACAAGCTGGGATGATTCTTGCAAAAGTAATCTTCTTTACTTGTTTTTCTGGGGTTATATTTTCATCATTTATGAAAGTTATGTTTGCTTCACAAAATAACTTTAATGCCGGACAGGTAATAGATCGTTTAGAGAATTTGATAGATGGAATGAAGAATGAAAAATTAGAACATGGTGAAAGAAAAGAATTTAAACATTATGATATTGAGTTTGATAGGGTTTTCTTTAAATATGATGAAAAATATATTATAGAAAATTTGAGCTTTAAGTTAGATGAGGGAAAAACTTTTGCTTTAGTTGGACCATCTGGGTCAGGGAAGTCAACGATAGCGAAATTGATATCAGGTTTTTATTCTTTAAATAGTGGCAGTATAAAAATTGGTGGTTATGATATACGAGAATATAGCGAGGAAACATTACTTCAAAATATTTCATTTGTATTTCAAAACTCAAAATTATTTAAAGCCTCTATTTATGAAAATGTAAAAATGGGTGACCAAAATGCGACAAGAGAAGAAATTATGAATGCTCTGCATTTGGCAAAGTGCGAAAGTATTTTGGCAAAATTTCCTGAAAAGGAGAATACCATTATAGGCTCAAAGGGAGTGCATTTATCAGGTGGTGAAGTACAAAGGGTTGCCATTGCAAGAGCTATTTTGAAAAAATCTAAGATTATTATACTCGATGAAGCTTCAGCTGCCGCAGATCCCGAAAACGAGTATGAACTTCAACAAGCTTTTTCAAATTTAATGAAAGGGAAAACAACCATTATGATTGCTCACAGATTATCTTCAATTAGAAATGTTGATGAGATATTGTTCATTGAAAATGGCAAAGTTATTGAGCGAGGTAATGATACAAATCTAATGAATTTAAATGGAAGATATAGAGAACTTCAAAACTTGTATGAAAAAGCAAATGATTGGAGGGTAATGTAATGAGAAAATATTTACAAAAGAAATTTCAATTAACTGAAGCCGGAGCAAAAGGTCTGGAAAAATCCGTATGGTCTTCATTTGCATATTATGCTATTTATATGCTTCCAATGATTTTAATGATGTTTTTTGTGCAATCTATTTTAGAAAATAAAGGGCATGGACTTGAAACTTATGTTTTAGGAATTGGGATAATCATAATACTTGTTTATGTGGCAACAAATATGAATTATAAAACCACATATAACGAAACTTATAAAGAATCTGCCAATTTAAGAATCGAAATAGCGGATATACTAAAAAAATTGCCATTAGATTATTTTTCAAAACATGATATCTCTGATCTTTCACAGACAGTTATGGCAGATGTTGCGGCAATTGAACATGCTTTAGCTCACGCAATAGGTCATACAATTGGCTATGTTTACTTTTTCATTGTGATAGGCGTGATGATGTTAATAGGAGATTTTAAACTTGGAATTTGTGTGTTACTTCCACTGATTATTTCAGCAGGTATTTTATATTTATCAAAAAAAAGCCAAATAAAGGTGAGAGGAAATCATTACGAAAAATTAAGAGAGATTTCAGAAGAATTTCAATCATCTATTGAAATGAGTCAAGAAATAAAAAGTTATGGATTAAAGGAAAATACGATAGAAAACATTTCTAAAAAGCTTGACGAATCCGAAAAAATTCAAATGAGAGCAGAAATTGTTCAAGCTTTCCCAGTAAGCTTGGCTGGATGGATCACAAAGTTATCTATAGGTATTACAAGCGTTGTTGGACTCCATATGTTTATAAGTAATGAGGTGCCTTTGTTATATTTAGTTGGATATATTATTGCAGCAACTAAAATCTCTGAAGGTTTAGAAGGTATTTATATGTATCTTGGAGAAATTTTTTATCTTGATGCAAGAATTAATAGAATTAAAGAGTTAAGAAATACTAAAGCCCAAATTGGAAATAATGTAGATTTTGATAATTATGATATTAGTTTTCAAAATGTGGATTTCTCATATTCAGGGAAAAATAAGAAAGTTATCAATAATGTTACTTTTACAGCAAAACAGAACCAAATTACTGCACTTATTGGACCATCAGGTTGTGGAAAATCAACATTATTAAAATTGATGTCAAGACTTTACGATTATGATAGCGGTCGGATTTTAATTGGGGGTCATGATATTAAAACAGTAGATACTGAGTGCTTATTTAAAAAAATTTCAGTCGTATTTCAAGATGTTGTGCTGTTTAACACTTCTATTATGGAAAATATACGCATAGGAAATACGAATGCAACGGACGATGAAGTGAGAGAAGTAGCTCGAATTGCCGGTTGTCAAGAAATTATAGACAGGCTTCCTGAGGGCATACAAACAATTGTGGGAGAAAATGGGGCAAAATTATCAGGAGGTGAAAGACAGAGAATTTCAATTGCAAGAGCCATTTTGAAAGATGCACCAATTATTCTTCTTGACGAAATTGCAGCTTCATTGGATGTAGAAAATGAAGCAAAAATTCAAGAAGGATTAAATAAACTTATAAAGAATAAAACGGTTGTCATTATTTCACATAGATTAAAATCTATTCAAAATGTAAACCAGATAATTTTGCTTGATGAGGGCAAAGTTGTGTCAAATGGTACACATGATGAAATTTATAATGAATCACAGTTATATAGAAATATGATTGAAAAATCTGATTTGACTGAAATGTATTCGTATTAGGAGAAATAGTTAAATATGAAAGAACAATTAATAGCAAAAGACCGATAGATTTATTCTTTCAGTTATCTATTCCAGCAGTAATAACAATGATAGTTATTGGTCTTTATCCACTTATTTATGGAGTACTTATGATGCTTATATTTATCTATAATGAACGGAGGGAAAGGGAGATGAACAAGTGTATAAGTTACCTTGTAGAATTGAAATGGAATAAAAATACTCCTTTTTTCTATAATTCTTGTAGTTGTCTGTCTTTATATATTCTCGTCTAAACAATTAAATATAGTAAAAGAAAGAACGGATTTCTTTCATTTCAGAGGACTTCTTATGCCAAGATGCAGGAGTCCTCCTTTTTTGTCTGAATAACAAATAGACAAAAAAGAAATGGAGGAAACTTTATGGCAAAAGAGTATTACCTTTATGTCAACGGACAAAGGGTTAAAGTCAGCGAGCAGATATATAAAGTCTACTGGCGAGAAAAAGAACACGAAAAGTATTTGGAGCAGGTGGACAAGAAAAACCACTTGCTCTTTTTTTCATCTCTAAATCACGATGGGAATTTTGAAAATAATCTAGAAGATAAAAATGTTGATGTTGAAAAAGTTGTAGCTACACAAATAATGATTGAAGCACTAAGAAATGCTATGTCAAAGTTAAATGAGGAGGAACGGGAAATAATCGAAAGATTATATTTCAATGATGAAACACTTCGTGCAGTAGCAAAGACTCAAAATATATCACATCCTGCTTTAATAAAAAGGCGAGATAAGATTTTAGAAAAACTAAAGAAATTTATAGAAGAAATATAGTTTCTGGTTACCAAAGAGGGCAAATTTTCCTTTATAAAGTGAGGGGAGTTTTGTCCTCTTTCTATGTTAAAAGAAATTTAAACAATACTTGAACCATAACAATTAAATAGACCAAGACAAGACATTAATCATTTTTGGAGCGTGATAACCTATTCGCCAAGATCTTTCTGCTGAATAATTCGGCAAAACAAGTACTGCTAAGCTAAAAGCAAGGGAAGAAGAAAGGGAGCGATAAGTAAGAGTTTGAATATAGGGATGGATACCCTATCCGCTTAGAAGAAAATGAGGATAATGATACTTCTAAGGTTGAAGCCGGCTCATCCTGAACAGAGGCGGAGGTGAGATTCCTATGTTGCTAATCCAAGGCACTTGTCAATGTCAAAAAACTTTAAAAATATTAAAATAAATATTTTAAATATATTATTTGGAGGATTTATGATTAACGAAAATATAAAAGGTGTTCGTGTTTCTGAGAAAGCATTTCTAACATTAAAAGAAGCATCTGAATATTTTAATATTGGTCAAGATAAAGTTAGACAATTAACGGATGAAGATGATTGCGATTTTGTATTATTTAATGGTAGTAAGCGTCTTATTAAGAAAAAGTTAATGGAAGAATATTTAAATAGACAGTTCTCTATTTAATCTAAAACTATATATAAAACACGCTTAATGCGGTATAATAATTATAGCGTGTCTTTTATCAAAAAAGGAGAATTTTTATGGTAAAAAGACGCAAAGATAGTAAAGGGGTTGTTTTAAAAGACGGTGAATATCAAAGGTCAAATGGCACTTATGAATTTAAGTGGCAAGACAAAATAGGTCGTAGAAAATCTATCTATGCGAAAACTCTAAAAGAATTAAGAGAAAAAGAATTAGATATTTTACGCAATACTATAGATGGAATCAACAACGAAGGAAGTAGCTTGTCTGTAAATGATACTTTTAAGCTATGGACAAAGGTAAAAAGAGGTTTAAAGGATAATACCTTTAAAAATTACATCTATATGTATCAACAATTTGTAGAACCGACTTTTGGTCGCATTAAACTATCTGATATTAAAAGATCTGATGTTAGAAGTTTTTATAACAGATTAAAGGAAGATCAGGGATTGATGGTTTCTACCATAGATTGTGTTCATACTGTCTTACATCAGGTTTTAGAATTAGCAGTGGATGACGAATATATAAGGTTTAATCCGTCTGACAATGCTTTAAAGGAACTGAAAGTAGCTTATCGAAATGAATCTCCGAAGAAAAAAGCCATGACAATAGAAGAACAGGTGCTATTTGAAGAATATTTATCTAATAGTGATGAATATAAAAAATGGTATCCAATATTCATTGTTATGCTTTGGACAGGCATGAGAGTTGGAGAAGTCACAGGATTGCAATGGGACGATCTAGATTTTGATAATGGTCTTATAAATGTAAATAGGACTTTGGTATATTATAGTAAAGGTAAAGGATTAAACAATAGATATGCTATTAATACACCGAAGACAGAATCAGGTAAGCGAAGTATTCCTATGGTTCAAAAAGTAAAAGATGCTTTTCTTATGGAAAGAGAGTTACAAAAAACTTTTGGAATCGAATGTTGTGATTCAATCGATGGATTTAAAGACTTTGTATTTTTAAATAGATTCGGAAAGGTTCACAATAATGGAACACTTAATAAAGCTTTAAGAAGAATTGTTAGAGATTGCAATTTAAGTATAATGGATAAAAATAAATCGAACTCTAATGATATTCTATTAGTTCCACATTTAAGCAATCACATTTTCAGACACACCTTTACTACAAGGCTTAATGAACAAAATATAAATACAAAAGCAATGCAGTCTATTCTAGGTCATTCTGATATTAGTACAACAATGGATATATATGTAGATGCTACAGAGGACTTTAAGATAGAACAGATGGGAGAATTTGAAAAAGCAATGAAATTTATATTTTAGAATTTACGACAGCTTACGACAAATTTACGACAATTTGCTAGAAATCTATAGGCACTTATAGAGAGTTAGCAAATTGTCGTAAATGGAGAAGTACCATAAAATAGACTTTTATAGAGATTTAGACAATTATCTAAAGTAAAGGGGATTTTCCCAACAATGAAGCCATTAGCAGAAGAAAAAGAAACAAATAATAAACCAGTAGCAAAAGCTATGATCGAAGAAAATGTTGAAGAAGAAATAGATTTATCTAAAGTAAAAGTAGAACCACTATTTGAAGATATGGTAGACTTTGAAACATTTTCAAAATCTGACTTTAGAGCTGTAAAAGTAAAAGCTTGCGAAGAAGTTCCAAAGTCAAAAAAACTTTTAAAATTTACATTAGATGATGGCTCAGGCGAAGATAGAATAATACTATCAGGAATTAAAAATTATTACACACCAGAAGAACTTCTAGGCAGAACACTTATTGCAATAGTTAACTTGCCACCAAGAAAAATGATGGGAATTAACTCATGTGGAATGTTACTATCAGCAATTCACGAAGAAGAAGGCGAAGAAAAACTAAATCTTCTAATGGTTTCAAATAGAATACCAGCAGGAGCAAAAATATATTAACAATAAATAAAAATGAAAGGCTGAGGTAAAAACTTCAGTCTTTTTTTATTGCCTAATATTCTTAATAAGTTTATTTTCTGGAATATAAGAATTATTTGATATAATAAATATTATATAGAAAAGGTATTATAACAGGCGATTCAAATTCTAAATATAAAAAATAATTACTTAGATTTATTAAATATAAGAAAAATAAAATCTATAGTATAGAATGCAGCTGAAATATTTTATGAGGGGGATAAAATAGTGAAAAAGAATAAGATTTTAAAAATACTATTCTTTGTATACTTCTTATTGCTTATATGATTAGTGGTATTTAAATTAAATTTTTCCATTGCAAATATTCATAAAGTTAGAGATATTAATTTAATACCTTTCCATTATGAAAATGTGATAAAAGGAGATATTCCTTTGTTTGAAGCTTTTTTAAATATTTTAGTTTTTGTACCCTTAGGTTTTCTGTTTGAAAAAGCATTTAAAATAAAAACATTTAAAGAAATATCAATTCTTGCAGCAATAAGTCTCATATTTGAAGTTACACAGTATATACTAGCAATTGGAGCTACAGATATAACTGATTTAATCACAAATTCATTAGGAGGAGCAATTGGAATTGGACTAGCAAATTTGTGCTCAAAAAATAAGTGAATATAGAATATTTAATGATAAACTTATAAAAATCAGCTATGGAATATTGAATATTAGTATAGAAAGAAATTTTTAGACAATAAGAATAATGTTTTTCATTTGATAAAACAAGCCAACCAATTTATATTTAACAGAAATATTTCCAAGGAATTTTTATAAACTAAAGACTTCTTTGGAATATTATTTCTATATCTTGTTCAATCTTCTTGTATAATGAACCATTCTTTAATCTGATTAATTATGTTTTGTATTTCTTATTTATTAATTGTAAAATGTAATTAGTTCATTTGTTTCCTATTGGTTATTTTATTTTAATCAAAAACATTATACCAGTTTTGGTTTTAAATGACTTATTCTTTTTATACAATTATATATGGATTTTATCAATTTTTAATATGATATAATCAAATTAAATATCTTCATGCCGGGATATAAATGCACGATATTGATACGATTTAGATTGAGTCGCCCATCATTAAAATCTAACCAAACTGGAATATAAATATTTCATGTGCGATTGTAAACCTATAGCGACCATAGCAATAAAATCTAACCAAACTGGAGTATGAAACTAAATTTAACCACTATATATATTTTTAAATATTTTGAAAAAATAAAATATATTTTATATAATTATTTAAATGATAATTTTTTAAAAGGTTGGGTTTTATGAATCTTTTTATTAAGTGTTTTGATGAGCTCACCACTAAAGAGCTTTATGAAATTTTAAAACTTAGAGTTGATATTTTTGTGGTCGAGCAGAATTGTGCTTATCATGAGTTGGATGGCAAGGATTATGAGAGTGTGCATATTTTCTATAAATCTGAAAAAGAGATTGTGGCATATCTTAGGGTTTTTGCTGATGATTGTGATAAGAGTATTGTTCGTATTGGTAGAGTTATAAGTAAGTATAAGAAAAATGGACTGGGCAATATGCTAATGTTAAATGCTATAACTTTTATAGAAGAAATGAAAAAATACAACAAGATATTTTTGGAAGCGCAAGTTTATGCTATTGGTTTTTATGAACAGTTTGGATTTGCTATTGTTGGTGAAAAATTTTTGGAAGATGATATAGAGCATATTGGCATGGAGATTATTTTATAATTCTTTTGATAATTATTTTTTGTAAATTTTACTGTTTTGATAAAATTAAATCTATCACTTGCTTGAATTTTTATTTCTATTAAGTAAAAACCTCTAATTTAGAGGCTTTTTTTATTATTTTTCTTGCACTCTTTTTCCACTCATATGCTCTATTTTTAATGAAAAAATTTGTACCGCTTTGAAGCTTCTTTCTATTGCATCGTTTATATCTTCTTTATTAGGATAATATTTTGATGCAAATGTCCTTATCTTTTCTAAAGCTATTTTTTCATCATAAATCATATCTATTTTGCCAAATGTTATACAACTTGATATATAATAAGACCATCCGTCTTCTGAGATTGTTCCTTCATCATAAGTGACAAAACAACTTTTATTTTCGTTTTTTATGCTTTCTATTTTATATCCTTTTTTGGAACTGTGAAAGTATATTTTATTTTCTTTTTCTTCGTAATAGAAATTTATTGGAAATGAATAGGGATAGCCTTCATCGCCTATGAGTGAAAGGACTCCTCTTTTGTTTTTCTTTAATAATTCTTTACAATTTTCTATTGATATTTCATTTTTCTTTTTTCTAATATTTCTAAACATTTTACACCCTTTATTTTTAATATTTTTGCAATACTTTAACAAAAAATTAACAATTCTTGTATATCTATTAATTATATTATATCATTATTTATAATATATTAGTTTAAATTGATAAAATATTAAATTTATACATAGGGGGATTGTTGTGAGTAGATTGGAATTAGTTACGCCGAGTAAGGCAAAAATTGTTGTTGACGACATTTATGAAAACTTGAGGCAGCGAATTGAATCCTCTCCGCCAAGTTTGTGTCCTGTTGATATTACTAGGGTTTTTATTGAAATGTGTCATTCTCAAACTTGTGGCAAGTGTATTCCATGTAGAGTTGGATTAAAACAGCTCAAGAAACTGCTTACGGATGTTCTTGATGGTAATGCGGATATGGATAAATTAAATCTTATTGAAGAAACCTCGAAATCGATTGCAGAAACTGCTGATTGTGCTATTGGTTATGAGGCAGCTTATATGGTCTATAAGAGTATTATTAATTGTAGGGATGATTACGAGGAACATGTCAAAAATGGAAGATGTATCTGTATGACAACACAGCCTGTTCCTTGTGTAGCTCTTTGTCCTGCTAATGTCGATATTCCTGGGTATGTTGCTCTTATTAGAGAAGAAAGATACGCAGATGCTATTTCTCTTATTAGGAAAGATAATCCTTTTCCTACAACTTGCAGTTTTATTTGTGAGCATCCTTGTGAGGAAAGGTGTAGAAGAAATATGATGGACGATTCTATAAATATCAGAGGCCTTAAAAGATTTGCTGCAGATATGGCTGGGGTAGTGCCTACAAAAATGCCAAATGACAATACTGGCAAAAAGGTTGCCATAGTTGGCGGTGGTCCTGCTGGTCTTTCTACTGCTTATTATCTACAACTGATGGGTCATCAAACTACTATATTTGAAATGTTACCAAAGCTTGGTGGTATGCTCAGATATGGTATACCTAATTATAGGCTACCTAAGGATAGGCTTGATGAAGATATAAAAGCAATTCTTGATACAGGTGTTGAGATAAAATATGGTTTAAAAATTGGAAAAGATATTGATATTACAGATTTGAGAAAGGATTATGATGCAGTTTTAATTACTGTTGGTGCTTCAACAGATAAAAAATTAGGGCTTGATGGAGAGGATAGTAATGGGGTTATTTCTGCAGTTAAATTCTTGCGTGATGTAGGTATGGGTATTTCGCCTGATATTAGCGGTAAAAAAGCTGCTGTTATTGGTGGAGGAAATGTAGCAATGGACGCTGTTAGAACTTTGGTTAGATTAGGTGCTAATAAAGTTAGTTGTGTTTACAGAAGAAGAGTTGCAGATATGACTGCACTTCCAAATGAAATAAATGGTGCTTTATCTGAAGGTGTAGAGATGATTACATTAAAAGCACCAGCAAATATAGAAACGGTAAATAATAAATTAAAAGGTGTTTGGGTAAGGCCTCAAATGGTATCTAAAATATCAGGAGGTAGAGCTTCTGTAATAGATAGTGGAGAAGAAGATATATTTATTCCTTGTGATATTCTTGTTGTTGCTATAGGACAAAATATTGAAACTGAACATTATCAAGGGGCTGGGGTGCCAATTGAGAAAGGGAAAATTTTTACACTTCCTAATGGTGGTTTTAGAGGAATTCCAGGACTTTTTGCTGGTGGTGATTGTGCAACGGGTCCTTCAACTGTTATAAATGCAATTGCTGCAGCCAAGGTAATGGCGGCAAATATTGATGAATATTTGGGATATCATCATCAAATTACTTCTAATATAGATATTCCTATACCTAATATCGAAGATAAACTCTACTGCGCAAGAGCAGAATTACCTGAGAGGGAAATGACTCAAAGAGTCAAAGGTTTTGATGCAGTAGAACTCAATATGAATAAAAAAGAGGCTCATCAAGAAGCAAATCGATGTCTTAGATGTGATCACTTTGGTTTCGGAATATTTAAAGGAGGTCGTGAAAGTATATGGTAAATTTAACCTTAGATGATTTAGAACTACGTGTAAGTGAAGGGACTACAATAATGCAAGCTGCAAAAAATGTAGGCATCGAAATACCTCATCTTTGTTATTTAAAAGATTTAAATGAAATTGCTGCATGTAGAGTTTGTGTAGTAGAAATTGAAGGTAAAGATAAATTAATAACTGCATGCAATAATGTAGTTGAAGAGGGTATGATAATATACACGAATAGTCCAAAAGTCATGCTTGATAGAAAAAGAACAGTACAAATGATACTTTCACAACATGACTCTAGATGTGCTACTTGTGTTAGAAGTGGAAATTGTTCTTTACAAAAGCTTTCTAATGATTTAAATATTCAAGATATTCCTTACGAAGAAGATTTGGAAAAGCAAGCATGGGATAATTCATTTCCATTGATTAGAGATTCAAAAAAATGCATCAAATGTATGAGATGTATACAAGTCTGTGATAAAATGCAGAGCTTAAATATTTGGGAATTAGAGGGTACTGGAGAGAGGAGTACTGTAAATATTTCTGGTTCAAGAACAATTGAAAAATCCGACTGTTCTCTTTGTGGACAATGCATCACACATTGCCCTGTTGGTGCTTTGAAAGAGCGTGATGACACAGAAAAATTTTGGCAAGCTATTGCAGATAAAGATAAAACGGTGGTAGTACAAGTTGCTCCAGCGGTCAGGACAGCATGGGGTGAAGAAATGGGTCTTGAAACCGAAAATGCAACTATAAATAAAATTTTTGACGGTCTCAAAAAAATAGGTGTCGATTATGTTTTTGATACAGCTACATCAGCTGATTTAACTATAATAGAAGAGGCAAGCGAATTTATAAACAGATTAAAAAATAATGAGTTAGAAGAAAGACCTATGTTTACTTCATGTTGTCCTGGGTGGTTGAGATTTATAAAAAGTCAATTTCCTAATATGACTAGACAGCTTTCAAGTGCAAAATCCCCAATGCAAATGTTTGGTTCAATTATGAAAACATATTTTGCTGAACAAATTTGTAGGAAATCTGATGATATTTTTACAGTTGCAGTAATGCCATGTTTAGCTAAAAAATCTGAAGCAGAAAAAGAATTTTACTATAAAGAGTTTGCCGGTTATGAGACTGACTGTGTTATAACTACTAGAGAACTTGTGAGGATGTTTAGAGCTTGTCATATAAACCCCAAAGCTCTACAAAATATAGAACCGGATAGTATATTCAAAGATAGTTCAGGTGCAGGAATAATATTTGGTGCAACAGGTGGAGTGATGGAAGCTGCCCTTCGTACAGCCTATTTTGAGTTAATGGGTGAAAATTGTGAACCTGATGCCTTCGATGTTATAAGGGCTAGTTCTGGTGAAACTGGAATTACTGAGGCTAGATTTAAATTAAATGGGATGGAGCTTAAAGTGGCGGCAGTAAGTGGTTTATCTAATACAAGAAAACTTTTGAAAGATATTGAAAGTGGTATTAAGAATTATCATTTTGTTGAAGTTATGGCTTGCCCAGGGGGCTGTGTTGGTGGAGGAGGTCAACCTATTCACGATGGTGAAGAACTTGCTTTTGAAAGAGGAAAGAATTTATATTTTATAGATAAAAATACTAAAATTAGATATTCTCATGATAACTTAGATATTAAAAGACTCTATGATGAGTATTTAGATTATCCTAATAGTGCAAAAGCTCATATGTTACTTCATACGGACCATAATTCGTGGGACATGCCTAGAAGTCCTAAGAGGGACAGACATGGTTATGTCATAAGTGATTATTAATAATTAAATATTGATTTTAATTATGAAGTGGTCGATAGTTTATTTTAATAAAATGGCGAGAATTTTTTGATGATAAATATTTTATTAATATTTATGAAAGTTTTTAAACTAAATATAGTTTTTCAGTTAGCATTATATTATAAAGACCAATAACTCATGTTATAATGGAATTGGAAGAATGTAATTGGGATTTTAACAGGAGCTATATGTTATTTTTAAACCTTAATTATTTTGTAAAAACAGTTGAGTGTAAAAGTTTTACTTTAGCAGCTGAAGAGCTTTTTGTTAGTCAATCAGCTGTCAGTAAATCTATAAAAAATTTAGAAGATGAATTAAAAGTTAATTTAATTGATAGAAATTATAGAAATTTTACTTTGACAAGACAAGGTGAAATTGTATATAAATTTGCCAAAGAGATTATCAATAATTATGAAATAAAAAAGCAAGAGATGCTAAAAAAATTAGATGAATCAGATGATGTACTTAAATTTGGATTGCCACCTGCAGCAGGCAGTATATATTTTTATTCAAAAATTTTTGAGTTTAAAGAGAATTGCCCAAATATTGATTTAAAAATTGAAGAGGTAACTGCTCCATTTATTGTTGATAAATTGTTGAATAATATAATCGATGTAGGTGTTGTAATTAGCCCTTTTGAAGATGATAAATTTGAAATTTTAAATGTTTTTGATTCGGAGTCTATATTAGTGGTAAGTGAAAAGCATCGACTTGCTAAAGAAAAAGAGGTTGAATTTAGTGAACTCTCTGATGAGAAATTTATTCATGTGACCAAAGAATTTATGTATCATGATGTATTTTTAGAAAAGTGTAAAGAGGCCGGGTTTGAACCCAATATAATTTTTCAGAGTAAACAGTGGGACTTAATACTTGCTATGGTTTCTGAAAATCAAGGAATCACTATACTACCAAAACCTCTTGTTGAAAAATATTATATAGATAATATAAAAATGGTGAAACTTACTAAGCCAAGCTTTCCTTGGTCTTTGCTTTTAATATATTTGAAAAATCAATATATGCGTGAATCTATGAGATGTTTTATTGAATTATTTTATGATGATATTTAAATTGAATACAATACTTTTATAATTTATTGTGTGATGAATTATTTTCATGAACTATTACTAATGGATATCCTATTATAAAACAGAATATGTTATATTTGAAAGGCAGAATTTTTGAGTATAACATATTCTGTTTTTGTACGTTTATAGGATTTAAAGAAGGAGGGAAAACAATGTCAGAAAAGTATATTAAGTCTAATATATCTAATGAGATAGTTCATACCACTTCTAAGTCAATTATTATTGAAGTTATCATGTTTTTCACTTATGCTTTTTTTGCAGTAAATTGGATTGCAGGCAGCACGCTTACGCCGCAGATAATGGAGTATTTTCAATTAGAAGATTTTACTTCTGCTACTTTTATTTCCAATGCAATAACTGTGGCAAAAATCATTGGTAATTTCATGGCGGCATATATTTTAAATAAATTGCTGCTTAGAAAGTCTATTGCATTAGGTTCATTATTAATTGTTTTGGGTAATGTCATAGCGATTTTTGCACCGACTTATCCAATTTTTGTGATTGGTAGATTTGTTATGGGATTTGGGGGAGCATTACATATTGTTTACTTCAGTCCAATTGTTGTTAAATTCTTCTCGCCACATGATAGAGCGGCTGTCAATGCAATCAATTCTGCTGCTTATACGGCTGGTGGTTTTATTGCTCTTATTATAGCAGGGCCTGTTATTAACTGGTTAAGTACTTGGCAAAAAAGCCTTGGTTTCTTTGCTATAATTAATTTTGTGCTATTCGTTTTATGGCTTATTTTTGGTAAAGATATCGATAGCATTACAGATTCTAAAAATGATTCAAAGGATAATAAATATTCTATTATTGATGCGATGAAAGAAAAGATATTTTGGTTTTTACCTTTAACATATTCAGGTGTATTAACTTTTTATTTAGTTTTACTAAATATATTTCCAATTTCTGGATATGCTGTCATCGACTCAAAAAAATTGAGTGCTCTAATTACAGTGGGTGGACTTTTGGGAACTGCGATAGCTATGGCTCTTTCTAAGAAATACTCTAAAAGAATTCCTGTTATAAGAATTTCTGGAATATTTGTCACTTTAAGTGGTTTTATCATGTTAAGAGCAAATAGTGGTATTGTTGCTGCAATTTCTGCTATTAGTGTGGGTATATTTATGTTTGTGCCTATGACTTCACTGATGATGATTCCACAAGAATTAAAATCAATGACTCCAAATAAACTCACTGCAGTAATGGGGCTTTTTTGGTTAGTATCTTATGTAGTTGAAACTATTATGTTTTTTGTAATTGGAAAAGTAATTGATGCCAATGGTTATAGTGCGGGGCTTAATCTTGCACTTATTCTCAGCTTGACATTTTTTATAGGTTCTTTTTTATTGCCTGAGACAAATAAAAATTGACTTGGAAAATAACAAAAATAGTGGACGTATAGCACGCCCACTATTTTTATTTATAAATTTATATAGTCATTTAACACTACAGTTAGATTATTTTTTTCTAAATCTTTTTTTATTTCTTTTACAGTTCTAGTATCATTTATTAAAAACTGTTCATCGCCTTCATCTTCGTATTCTATATTGCCACTTCTTCTGCCAATTCCTGTATCTACACTTGCAGATAATTTAGTAGCACCAAATTTTGTTGCTAAATCTCTAAAAACTCGACTTTCTCTTGTTGATATTGTTATTGAAGCATAGGGAAGAAATAGTCTTGTGGCACACATTATTTGGAATAACTTTTTCTCTGATACATCTACTAAATTCAAATGTTCTATGCCAACAGTTGGTCTAATTCTAGGCAGTGATATGGATATTTCAGCATGAGGATATTTATTTTGTAATAAATTTGCATGTAGTGCCATACAAAAAGCATCTTTTAAAGGATTGGAAAGACCAAATAAAACTCCGAATCCCACACCTCGAATACCGGCAAGTATTGCTCGTTCCTGCGTATTTAAACGATAAGATAAACTTCGCTTGTTGCCATCAGGGTGATAAAAGTCATAGTTTGTTTCGGCATAAGTTTCTTGAAAGACCGTTACAAAATCAGCTCCACATTTTTTTAGATATTTATAATCACTAATATTTGCGGGATATATTTCTAATCCAATGACTCTAAAATATTTTGTTGCAAGTTTTACAGCTTCGCCAATATGTTCTATAGAAGAGTTTTTATTGGATTCACCAGTTAAGATTAGTATATCTTCAATACCTTCTTCAGCAAGATAAATCATCTCTTTTTCAATTTCTTCTAAATTTAGTTTTGTTCTTTTGATTTTTGAGCCTACCTTAAACCCACAATATTTACAGTGATTTTCGCAATGATTAGCTATATAAATTGGTGAAAAGAGATAGACATTGTTGCCAAAATATTTTATTCTCTTTTGATGTGCTTTTATTGCAATTTTATCTAAATATTTTATTGCTTCATCAGAAATTAAATTGTAGAAATCAAACTCGTCAAGGCTATCTTTTTCTAAAGAAGATAATATTTTTTCTTTGGTCACTTTATAATTATCTAAGAATTTTAATTTGTCTTTGATTTCATCTTCAATACTAGAGTCGATTTTTTCCATATATGGGTAATAATCAGTGACTTTATCTAGTTTCATCATCGAAAAAATCCCTTAATGGTGAAGATGGGTCGGCTCCTTCTTGTAAAATTCTTCCTGGCTTAGATAAATAAGCAAGTCTGCCAGCTTTGATGCCAAGTTTAAAAGCTTCTGCCATCATAGTGATATCTGATGCTGTTGCAATTCCAGTATTTGCCATGATAGCAGCTGCACCCATTTCCATGGCTTCTGCTGCATGGGAAGGAACTCCAATTCCTGCATCGACAATTACAGGTAAATCAATTTCGTCTATTATTATTTTGATAAAAGCTTTAGTTTGAAGGCCTTTATTGCTGCCAATAGGGGAAGCAAGTGGCATGATAGAAGCGGCTCCAGCTTTTTCTAAATCTCTTGCTACATTTAAATCAGGATACATATATGGAAGTACTACAAAGCCCTCGTCTGCTAATATTTTAGTAGCTTTAATTGTCTCTTCATTGTCAGGTAGCAGATATTTTGTATCGCGCATTATTTCTATTTTGATATAATTTCCACAACCCATTTCTTTAGCTAATCGTGCAATTCTTATGGCTTCATCGGCATTTCTTGCACCAGAAGTATTAGGGATAATAGTTACATGTTTGGGTACGAAATTTAATATGTTTTCAACATCATTTGTATTCGCTCTCCTAAGAGCTACTGTAATCATCTCACATTCAGCACTTTCAACAGCAGCTTTTATTAGTTTTGGGGAATATTTTCCTGATCCCAAGATAAATCTCGAGTTAAATTCTTTGTTTCCTAGTTTAAATTTGTCCATGTTTTTCTCCTTTGATTAATAATTTTATTGCCTCAATTGCTTGAATGGAAGCAATTAAATTAACTTTTGGTGAATACAGCCCTAAGTCTTCTTCAGAGCAAAAATCACCAACGACTTTTATATTTGAAAAGTCCTTAGATTTTATACCATCATAATTTAATCCTGCAACACCTGAGGCACATATTAATTTTTTGTCTTGTCTTTTTAAAAAATAATCAAATAACATAGTCTTGGATAATTTGTCGTCAAAAGCTTCTATAAACACATCAGATAATTCAATGTATTTATCTAAATTGTTCTCGTTTAATTTAATTTTAAATGCATTTATTTTTATGTAGGGAATTGCATCTAAAATATGCTTTTTACAAGCTACTACTTTGAAATGTCCTAAATCTTTAATTTCGTAGTTCTGACGATTGAGATTAGAATAATCTACTTTGTCATAGTCGAATATATTAATTTGTGAAACACCGGCTCTTGCGAGCATAAATGCTATATTGGAGCCCAAACCACCACATCCAAAAATAGTAATTTTAGAATTAGACAATTTTTTATTAATATAATCACATTGACGCGATAATACTTTGTCTCGAATAATCAACCACCTCCAATAAAGGAAAAAACTTCAATATTCATATTATCTTTTACCTGAAAAAATTTGTATTCTTCTCTTTTTACTAAATTTTTGTCAACTTCAATTACAACTAATTTAGGATTGTAATTATTGTTTTCTAAAAAAGAATAAAGAGAGACTTCTTTTTTAAGTGAAACTTTTTTTCCATTGATTGTTACCATTTTCATCTCCTCATAATAAAAAAAGATACACCAAAAATGACGTATCTAAACAGAACTATATCCCTACGTTGGCATTATCCAAATCAGGTTCTGGGTCAAGACGTCAGTCTACTCTCAGCAAGCTCATGCAAGCTCCCCATGAATATTTAATTATTTAAATTGATTATATTACTTAATATTTTTATTGTCAATTCTCATGCTAATACTTATATATTAGTATGTAGAATATTAACTAAACTAAAAAATAATACAAGATATTATAGCTTCAAGAACTTTAGAAATAATAAATATATAATCTGCACATTTTATAATAAAAAGGCGTACTCTAATCATCTATAGTAGATAAATAAAAGTACGTCTTTTATAATTTTTAAATTTGATTATATACATTATTTTTTATCGTATTTGATATAAAATCATATATCTGTTTTTTTGACACTAGGTTTAATTGTGTGTTTTTTGCCGTTGCTGCTAACAAGGTATAAGGTGCAATTACAAATAACTATTATAGATAAAACTTGGATAAATGTAATTTTTTCACCAAGCAGAGCAATTCCTATTAAAACAGAAGTTATAGGTTCAAAAGTACTCAATATAGAAGTATATTTAGCGCCAATTGAAGCTATTGCTCTTTGATAAAGTGAAGTTGCACCTAAAGTTAAAATTACAGAATAGACAATTGCAATAATCCATTCTCTTCCACTTAAATCCAATTTTATATTCTCTTTTGTTATGACAGAATAAATTATAAGTATAATAGTAGAGAGTAAGTTCACATAAAATAGTCTAGCGTTTTTATTAATTGATTTTAACCCATCATTTTCTAAAGTATAAGAATATATGCTGTATGTTAGAGCAGAAATGAGAGCTAAAATTATGCCATAAATATTAATTGAGGATTTTGAATTAGCTAAAAAAGGTATTGCAAGGGTGCACATAATAATAGCTTCCATCTCTCCAACATGTGGTATCTTCTTCATTTTAATAGATACCATTATAAATATAATAACTGGATAGGCGAAGTGAATACTTGTCACAGCACCTGAATCCATGTGATTACATGCCTTAAAAAGAGTAAGACTTGTAAATACAAATCCTAATGATGCAACAAACAACAACTTGGCTTCTTTAAAAGATATTTTAAAAGGCTGCTTTTTTGCTTTGCCAATTATAAAAATAAATCCTAGTGATAAACACATTCTACAAAATGCAGCCGATATTTCATTTGCTCCAAAACTATAAATAAATTTTGTAAAAAGAGGCATTGCCCCGAAAATTGTCGCAGAAAATATGGCTTCAATAATACCACTTTTTTTAATAATTAGCCCTCCTTATTGTTTTAAATTAAATTGGTCCATAACCTATTACGGTTGCAACAACTAGTACAATTGAACATACTAAATACCACCATAATAATAATTTGAAAAACCATTTCATCCATTTTCCATAAGAAAAACCACCTATGGCAATGGCTGCCATTAAATCTCCAGCTGTTGGAGTTAAAAGGTTTGTAATACCATCTCCAAATTGGAAAGCCATAACTGCCGTTTGACGAGTAAGACCAGTAACATCAGCAAGTGGAGTCATAATCGGCATACTCACAACTGCTTGTCCAGTTCCAGATGGAATAAATACATTTATAGCACTTTGGAAAATAAACATACCTATGGCAGAAATTTCTAGTGGAAGTCCCATAACAAATTTTGAGAATGCATTTACTATTACGTCTAGGATATTTCCGTCCATCATAATTATAGTAATAGCTCTAGCAAATCCAACGCAAAGAGCTGCATACAAAAGATTGCCAGCTCCTTTAACAAATTCTTCAGCAATTTCATTTACACTTAGACCACTAATAAGGCCCATAATAATACCAGAACCAACAAATACAGCTGCTATTTCAGGTAAATAAAAATCATAATTTATAACACCGTATACTAAGACAACAATTGCTAGAAAAAATGTTAATAAAACTAATTTATGTTTTCTGGTAAATTTGACTTCCTCTGAAAGTAAATTACTTTCACGATAAGGAGATTTTAAGTCTTCTTCATAAACCACAGATAGTTTTGGATTTTTTAAAATTTTACCAGCATAACGATAAATATAAATTATTGTTGTGATTAAAAGTGCAACAAATGCTACAACTCTAAGTCCAATTCCAGAATATAATGGAACATTAGAAATTTTTTGTGCTGTAGCTATAGTAAATGGATTTAATATCGCACCAATATAACCAATTCCAACTCCGCACATTCCCAGGGCAACCCCAGTTATGGAGTCAAACCCTAGGGCCAAACATAAAGTAATTTGAAGAGGCAAAAATGCAAGACATTCTTCAAAGTTACCTATGATAGCACCACCTAAGCCCCAAAAAGCTAAGATAACAGGGATTACCATTCTTTCTTTTCCTTTTAAATTAATTATGGCCGCTTTTAATAGAGAATCTAGGGCGCCAGTTCCTTTTAATATTCCAAATATTCCACCAATTATTAATAAAAAGTTTATTATTTCGGCGGATTCGTTCAAACCTTGTGGAATTGCTTTCAAAATACCCCAAGGAGAAACAGGGCTGTTGTCAACATGATGAAAACTATTCGGATCAGCCACTTCAACTTGTGTTATTGGATCAACTACTCTTGTATATTCACCTGCAGGCAATATGTAGGTAAGTAGTGACGCAACAATCAACAGGATAACGATTAGTACCAGTGCATCTGGAGCTTTTAGTTTAAATTTCTTTTTCATAAATTACTCCTAATTCTGATTGAAATATTATCGTGATTATATTATAATTATAGTTATAGAAAATAAGATTGTCAATGATTTTTAAAAATTTTTGGAGGTTTCTATGAAGTTAAAAGAAAAAAGAATGATGAGTTATTTTATTGAAGCGACTCGTGAAATAATAGATGAAGAAGGTATTAATAAAGTAACAATTAGAAGAATTGCAGATAAATCAGGATATAATTCAGCTACATTATATAATTATTTTAAAAATTTAGATGTGCTATTGATTTACGCATCTATTTCATATTTTAAAGATTATATCGAAGATTTGAGGAGAAGGGTAAATAAAGTAAAAGATCCTATTGAAAGATACGTAGCAATTTATGAAGTGTTTAATGATTTTAGTTTTAAGTACCCAGATATATATTTTAATATGTTTTATGGAATATATAATGATATGTTATCAGATATAATTAAAGAATATTATTTGATATTTCCTGAAGAATTAGAAGAAGTTGATGAAGATTTATCTACAATGCTCACTTCAGGTGATATGTATAAAAGAGATCAGGCAATAACAAAAGAATTTAAGTGTTTAGGGTTTTCACAAGAAGATGTAGATTTTATTATTGAAACTACAATTAGGGTTCATACTTCATATCTGCATCAAGTAGTAATCAATAAAAATATTGACAAAAAAGCACATAGCGAGTCATTTATTGTATATTTGAAAGAATTGATAAAAAGGGTAGGAGATAATAATGAGTAAAGTTTTAGAATAATTTTTAGAAATTACAAAAATACCAAGACCAAGTTTTCATGAAGAAAAAATCAGAGATTATATTTATGAATTTGGGAAAAAATTAAATTTAGAAGTTTATAAAGATAATTATAAAAATGTTGTCATTAGAAAAAAAGCAAGCAAAGGTTATGAAGAATATGTTCCGATTGCTTTACAAGTACATATTGACATGGTCTGTGAAAAAGCTCCTGGTGTAGAAATTGACTTTTTAAATGATGGCTTAAAATATTTTATAGATGGGGACATAGTATCAACGCATGGGAGAACAAGTCTTGGAGCAGATAATGGCCTTGGTATAGCCTCAATACTGACAATTTTAAGTGACAACTCGCTCAAACATCCAGAAATTGAAGCAATATTTACCAGCTCGGAAGAAGAAGATTTTTCGGGAGCGGCAAATTTAGATGGGGATATATTAAAAGCACGACATATATTAAATTTGGATCATTGTGTAGAAAATGAAATATTATCTTCTAGTGCTGGTGGAATAACTGTTACATCGACCAAGAAATTAAATAAAATACAAAATGACGATTTGAAGCCATTTACAATTACATTATCAGGTCTACTAGGAGGTCATTCTGGAGAAGATATACACAAGGGACGTGGAAATAGTAATATACTTTTATTTAGATTTTTGAAATATATAGACATGCCTTTCGATATTAACTCGATAAATGGTGGTAGTTTCAGATTGGCTATACCTAGAGAAAGTAGTATCACTATAGGCATAGAAGATGAAACACAATTATTAAAAAAAAGAGATGAATTTTTAGAAATACTCAAATTAGAATTTCCTAAAGTAAAAGATTTAGATATTAAGATAGAAAAAACTTCAGCAAATTACTATTATAATAATCAATTTAATAAAGAAATCATCAATTTTATTTTGTTATTGCCAGTTGATGTAGTATTTCTTTCGAATTTTTTTGATAAAATGGTCGATACTTCAAATAATGTCGGTGAAATTTATATAAAAAATGATAATTTAGTAGTAATATCTGATATAAGAGCAAGTTATGACTCACAAAGATCATTTGTTGTAGATAAAATAACTGCTTTATCAGAAATTTTAGGTTTCAATTATGAAGTTTGGGGACCTTACTATTCATGGGCGTTTAAAGAAGACTCACCACTTAGGGATTTAGCCCAAGAGATTTATAAAGACATCTTTGATAACTTAAAAATAGTACCAATACATGCAGGGCTTGAGTGTGGATTTTTTGCTGCAAAAATAAAGAATGCAGATATAATCTCAATTGGACCAAATTAATGGGATTTTCACAGTCCTGACGAAGCATTTAGTATAAAGAGTTTGAATAAATTTTACGAAAATTTATTAACTATATTAAAAAGAGCGAAATTTAAAGAATAAAAACAGTATTTTAACATAAAATATATTTGATATAATTAATTAGGTGATAAAATGAAGAAATTATTATTTAATATATTTGATAATTTATGTTTTAGTGAAAAAGAAGAAATTCTAAATTTAATTTATGAAGATGACTCTTTAAAAATAATAAGGATACTATCATTAAATCAAATTACGAAAGTATATGACCAAGAGGAATTAGAGATAGTATTGTTATTTGATGGAGAAGCTAGTATAAAATTTGATGATGAAATTGTCGATTTGAAAAAAGGCGATGTACTTAAAATACCACCTCACACAAAGCATAAAGTTATTAAACAAAAAAGAGCAGTTTGGTTTTGTGTATTCAAGAAGTAGGTAAAAATGTCAAATAGAAATACGAAAAATAATAAAAAAATAACAATAGTCATATTACTTGTATTGACAATAATAGGTTCATTACTTGGTGATATAAATATAATAAAAGATTACGAAAAAAGTAGTGGACTTGGTCATGGTTTTTCAAGCTTATTAGAAGATTTAGGTATATTTAATAGAAATAAGTATAAGGTAACAGAACATTCCAAGTACTATGTCATAGATAAAAATCCTCCACATTTTAGTAAAAAAGATTTAGAGAATAGAAAAGTATTTGAAAAGTATTCTCCTCTTGATAAATTAAATAGAGTAGGACCAGCGAATGCTCTTTTAGGAAGAGAACTTATGCCAACCGAGAAGAGAGGAGATATATCTAAAGTATATCCTACTGGTTGGAAGCAAAAAAGATATGACTTTATAGATAATAAAATGCTCTATAATAGATGCCATTTGATTGGATTTCAACTAGCAGGAGAAAATGATAATTGGTTAAATTTAATGACAGGAACAAGATCTTTCAATACAGAAGGGATGCTTCCTTTTGAGAATGCTGTGGCAAATTACATTAGAGATACAGGAAAAAAAGTAAGATATAGAGTAACTCCGATATTTAGAGAAGACGAACTCGTGGCAAGAGGGGTTATCATGGAAGCTTACAGCGTTGAAGATGGAGGCAAGTCTATTAATTTTAGAGTCTTAGTCAAAAATATAGAAGAAGGCGTAAATATTGATTATAAAACTGGTAGGAGTAAAATAATAAAATAATGATTGACAGTGATACTTTCTGTGATATAATACCTAAATTGAAATAAGAAATTAATCGAGGGATGTATTATGAGACTTAGAAAGAAACACTTTGCAATACCTGAAATGCACGAAAATCCCTATGTTTACTTTGATGGTGAAAAAAACAAAGGTCATTGGGCTGAAGTTTTTGGAAACAACAATCCAATATATTTGGAAATAGGAGCAGGCAAAGGGAAATTTACGATAGAATCAGCAAAACTTCATAAAGATATAAACTATATTATGGTAGATTTGGAAACAAATGCCCTAATATATGCTACTAGAAAAATATTAGAAGAAGAGTTAACAAATGTCAGAGCTATGCCAATAAACGCAGAAAATATTCTTGAATATTTCGCAGAAGGAGAAATGGATAGAATTTATATAAATTTTTGTAATCCATGGCCTAAACTTAGACATCAAAAGAGGAGATTAACATATCCTAGATTTCTAGAAAAATATAAAGTAATTCTGAAAGAAAAATCTCAAATTTATTTTAAAACGGACGACTTAGATTTATTTGAAGCTAGTTTAGAATATTTTAGAGAATCTGGGTTTTCAGAACTTGTTGCAGATTTTGATATGTCAAACGAAGAATATCCTCAGAATATAGTAACAGAATATGAAAAAAAATTTAGAAATTTAGGTATACCAATAAAATTTGGAGTATTTGAACACTACAATTGAAAACCTATATAAATAATTGGTTGACGATATAAAATATAATTTGTATAATATCCATAGGTGATAAACTTATGGATATTTTTAATTTGAAAGAAAAAGTAAAAAATGGATATAAAATAAATAGAGAAGAAGCTATTGAACTTTATAAGTCAGATTATAAAGAACTTACACAATCAGCAGATGAAATAAGAGAATATTTTTGTGGCAGTGATTTTGATATGTGTACTATTATCAATGCAAAAAGTGGGAAATGTTCAGAAAATTGTAAATTCTGTGCACAATCAGCACATTACGATACTCATGTAAAAGAATATGGACTACTGTCTGAAGAAATAATAGTAAAAGACGCTATAGATAAATATAAAAGGGGTATACCACGTTATTCAATGGTGGCAAGTGGCAAAGGCTTGACAGATGAAGATATAGATAAAATCTGCAGAATAACAAATAAAATTCACGAATCTGCACCAGATTTAAAAATTTGCATATCAGGCGGCCTTATATCTGAAGAAGGATTTGAAAAGTTAAAAAAAGCAGGAATAAGAAGAGTACATAATAATCTCGAAACATCAAGAGATTATTTTAAAGAAATATGTTCCACTCATAGCTATGACCAAAAGATTAATACAATCAAAGCAGCAAAAAAAGCAGGAATGGAAGTATGTTCGGGAGGACTTATAGGTTTGGGCGAAAGTTATATTGATAGAATCGATATGGCATTTGAACTTCAAGAATTAGAAATACAATCAATTCCAGTAAATTTATTGAATCCTATAAAAAATACCCCACTTGAAAATAATGAAATACTTTCTATGGAAGAATTAAATCGAACATGTGCTACTTTTAGATTTATAAACCCTAAAGCATCCATAAGATTAGCAGGTGGAAGAGCTTTAATGGAAGAATTTGGAAAAAGTGCATTTAAAAGTGGAGCAAATGCAACTATTTCGGGCGTATTACTTACAACTGATGGAATAACAATAGAAGATGATATGAATATGCTAGATGAATTAAAATATAATGTAAAAGCAGTGTAAAAAAATTAATAAATTATACTTGACAAAGTATTTTAAAAATAGTAAGATATAACAGCTGTCGAAAAAGCAGCTGTTCTTTTTTAAAAAAACTTAGAAAAATTTAAAAAAAGATAAAAAAGTTCTTGACAATGAAATCTGAACTTGATATACTAAAATAGTTGTCGCTAAGACAACTTGCTCTTGTAAGAAGCAAGTAAAGCTTCAATAAAAAAATTAAGTTTTTTGTAAAAAAGACTTGACAAATAAAAATACAAAGAGTATAATGTAAAAGCTGCTAAAAACGCAGCATGAAACATGTTAATTAAATAGTGTG
>NZ_JBEPMA010000020.1:0-32458 GCF_040545475.1 Peptoniphilus olsenii
TTACAGCACCTGATGGAAAAGAATTTAAAGCATGGTCTGTAGATGGTACAGAAAAGCAACCAAACGAAAAAATAAAAGTTAGTGAAGCTAAAACAATCACAGCAGTTTGGGAAACAAAACCAGTAGATAAAGTTCAAATAACTTTTGAAGCAGGTGAAGGAACAGGCACAATGAAACCAGTTGAGGTGGAAAAAGACACAGAATACACTTTACCAGAAAATAAATTTACAGCACCTGATGGAAAAGAATTTAAAGCATGGTCTGTAGATGGTACAGAAAAGCAACCAAACGAAAAAATAAAAGTTAGTGAAGCTAAAACATTAAAAGCTATTTGGAGAGACAAGAAAACAACACCGATTGTTGGAAATAAACTATCTATCAGTAAAAGATATGACAGCAATGGATATTTCTACGGAACAGTAAAAGATGAAAATGGAAATAGAGTTCCATATGCAACAGTTTCCCTATACAATTATGATTCTAGTTCCTATATAAGAAATGTAACAACTGATAGTAATGGTGACTTCAAAATATATGTAGGTTATTATTATGATGACTACAGATATTATGACGGACGTTATTATGACGGACATAAGGTTTATTATGATAGTTTCAATGATAGATACTATTACTACGACAACAATGGTGATAAAACATGGCTTTCAAAAAATTGGTACTACTATGATGGATATTATTATGACAGAGATTACAGATACGGAAGATATTATTATGGATATTTAAGAGCTACTAAAGATGGTTATAGCTACGGAGATTATACACTTAACGACTATTACTGGGACGGTTACTGGTATGACGGAAGATATTATGACAGAAATTATTCTGTAACTCCAACTATCACAGAAGCAAATGCTGGCTCAAAAATAGTTAAGGGTACAGCAGGCGACTATGCAACTGTCGAAGTATATGATGATGACGGAATTAAATTAGGTAAGACTACTGCAAACAGAAATGGTGATTTCACAGTTTATTTAGATAGAGATCTTAAATATGGTGAAAGAATAAAAGTAGAAGCCAAAGACGGAAGCAGATACACAAGTTCAAGATATTATACTGTAGCTTATAAAGATAATATCGATACAACAGACACTATTGCAAGACCAGCTTATATTGCAGGATATCCTGATGGTTCATTTAAACCAGAAAAAACTGTATCAAGAGCTGAAGCTGTTAGAATGTTTGTTAAATTAGTAAATAATGGCAGCGAACTTGCAAGCAATCCAAACACTGCATTTAGCGATGCAAATAACGGATGGTACTCAGATGAAATTAACTTTGCAGTAGATAAAGGATTTATCAAAGGATATTCAGATGGAACATTTAAGCCAAATAACGAAATAACAAGAGCAGAATTTGCTCAAATGATTTCTAGTTTTGTTCAAAAAGGATATCCAGGTAGTACAGGATTTAAGGATATTAAAGGACACTGGGCATCTGATGCAATAAGTGCACTTTATGGCAACAAAAACATCAAGGGTTATCCTGATGGAACATTTAAGCCAAACCAAAAACTAACTAGAGCAGAAGCGGTTACAATTCTTAACTCTGTATTTGGTAGAAACACAAAAGTTAATTCACTTTACAATATCAATTCTCAAGGCCTAAGAACATTTAACGATGTAGGAACAGGTCACTGGGCATATTATGAAATCCTAGATGCATCTAATGCACACATAACTAATAAAATTGATGCAAAAGACGGAATTGAAATTTGGAAATAAACTGAATTAGTTTAATACTACAAGAGACCTTGATTTTCAAGGTCTTTTGTTTTTAATAAATGAATATAGGGTATAAAGTTTATAATAAATAATGTATTAAAATAATTATATAACAATTATTAAATACAAATCGGAAAGGAGAATTTATATGAAAATTTTAGTTCCAATTGATGGCTCTAAGAGTTCAAAGAAAAGTATTGACGTAGCAAGAGAAATGGGTACAAAACTAGGAGCAGATTTAATAATCCTTACAGTTACACCTGAAACTTCTGTTTTTGAACAATATCCCGCAAACTTTGCTTATACATTAGAAGTAGAAAAAGCAAATGTGGAAAGAGCTGAGACTATATTAAAAGATGCAGAAACTGATTTGTCAGATTATCCTTTTGGAGTGGAGACATTCTATACAACAGGAAATCCAAGTGAACAAATTTGTAGATTTTCTGAAGACAAAGACGTAGATTTAATTGTTATGGGTAACCGTGGACTTGGAGCTTTTTCTAGAACTCTCCTTGGATCAGTTTCAAATAAAGTGCTTAACCAATCACGCAAATCTGTACTAGTAGTAAAAGCAGATATTTAATTATACAATCTTTTATTTTTCATACTTAATTAGAGGCGGAAACGCCTCTTTTTAAATGTAGAAGTAAAATGAAGTCTATTAAATTAACTATTTTTTAAAATATATCTTAATTTTCATCCGAAAATAATTATAATTTTAATCAAGTAATCTAAATTTAAAGTTGTTTAATAAAAATCCAGTATAATTCTGTAAATATTTTCACGAAATCCCGAGTAAATATTCATTATTATTTATGTAAATTCGTTAATCATTTTCCTAAAAATCATAAGTTTCTTTATCTTTTAATCTTAAAAACAATACTTTTGATAACTTTATGTAGGTTTTTACTTATTATTTATACATTTTATTGACTGAAAGAATTTAGCTAATTACTGCTTTTATGAAAGCGTTAAAACAAAAGTATTTCTTGAAAATCATTGATTTAGTGTTATAATAGAAACAATGGTATGTTAATTAAATAACATTCTTTATAATATTTGTTAGGGGGATTTTAGAATGGATTTTAGAATGGACAAGGAACATCTACTTTTAAAACAAATGTATGAACAATTTGCTCAAACTGAAGTAGAACCTATCGCTGCTGATGTTGATGCGACAGAAGAAGTTCCTATGGAAAATGTTAAAAAACTAGCTAAATATGGCTTTTTCGGAATACCATTTCCAAAAGAATATGGTGGACAAGGTGCTGATTATTTAGCATATGCAATGGCAGTAGAAGAACTTTCTAAAAAATGTGCTACTACTGGTGTTATTGTTTCTGCACATACTTCACTTTGCTGTGCACCAATTTACGAAAATGGTACTGAAGAACAAAAACAAAAGTACCTTCCAGATCTTCTTTCAGGAAAGAAAATCGGAGCTTTCGGACTTACTGAACCAGGTGCTGGTACTGATGCAAGTGGACAAAGAACTACAGCTGTTTTAGATGGCGATGAATATATACTTAATGGTTCAAAGATATTTATAACAAATGCAGGTTTTGCTGATGTGTTTATAGTTATTGCTATGACTGACAGATCAAAAGGAAATCACGGAATTTCAGCATTTATCGTTGAAAGAGGAACTCCTGGATTTACTGTTGGTGAACCTGAAGACAAAATGGGAATTAGAGGATCTTCAACTTGTGAACTTATTTTTGAAGATTGTAGAATTCCTAAAGAAAATCTTCTTGGTAAAGAAGGCAAGGGCTTCAAAGTTGCAATGAAGACTCTTGATGGTGGTAGAATTGGTATTGCGTCTCAAGCTCTTGGTATTGCTGAAGGAGCTATTGATGAAACTGTACAATATACTTCTGAAAGAAAACAATTTGGCAGAAGACTTTCTCAATTCCAAAATACTCAATTCGAACTTGCTAACATGAAAACTGATGCTGAAGCAGCTAAACTTTTAGTTTATAGAGCAGCTGATGCTAAACAAAATGGTGAAGTTTATAGCCACTACGCTGCAATGGCAAAATTATTTGCAGCTGAAGCAGCAAGTGATATTACAAGAAGATGTCTACAATTATTCGGTGGATATGGATATACTAGAGACTATCCAATCGAAAGAATGATGAGAGATGCTAAGATTACTGAAATTTACGAAGGTACTTCTGAAGTTATGAGAATGGTAATCTCTAGCTGGATGGGCGTTAAATAATTGGAGGGAGTATTATAAATGAATATTGTTGTATGTATTAAACAAGTACCCGACACTAATGAAGTTAGACTTGATCCTGTTACTAATACTTTAATTAGAGAAGGTGTACCTAGTATTATAAACCCTGACGATAAAGCAGGACTAGAAGTTGCTCTTAGACTTAAAGATGAAAACCCAGATGATGTTAAGGTTACAGTTCTTTCAATGGGACCACCACAAGCTGACGCTGCTCTTAGAGAAGCACTAGCTATGGGTGCTGACGATGCTTACCTAGTAAGTGATAGAGCTTTTGGAGGAGCTGACACTTGGGCTACTTCATGTACTATTACTGGAGCTCTTGAACACCTTGACTATGATTTAATTGTTTGTGGTAGACAAGCTATTGACGGTGATACTGCTCAAGTTGGACCGCAAATTGCTGAACATATTGGTATTCCACAAGTTTCTTATGTTGAAGAACTTAAACTTGATGATGATAAAAAAGGAATCACTGTTCAAAGACAATACGAAGACAGATATCACACTATTAATGTTAAGTTCCCATGTCTAATTACTGCAATCACTGAACTTGCAGAACCTAGATATATGTCTGTAGGCAAAATTTTTGACGCTTACAAAAAAGATGTAACTGTTTGGGGTCTTGAAGATATCAAAGATAAACTTGATTTATCTAATATTGGTCTTAAAGGATCTCCTACAAGAGTTAAAAAATCATTCCCTAAACAAGGTAAAGGTAAGGGAGTTCTTCTTACAGACTTAACAGCGGATGAAGCAGCACAAGAAATTGTAGCTAAACTTCAAGAAAAGTATATTATCTGATGGGGGTTATGAAATGAGTAGAGATGTATTTGTATTTGTAGAACAAAGAGATAATAAACTTGAAAAAGTAGGTATAGAACTTTTAGGTAAAGCTAGAGAACTTGCTGATGATTTAGGTCAAGATGTTGTTGCTCTAGTTGTTGGTGAAAGTGTTAAAGAACATGCTGATACACTTATCAAACACGGTGCTGACAAAGTTATCGTTGTTGAAGATCCAATGCTAAAAGAATATGTTACTGAACCATATGCTAAGGCAGTTACAGCTATTATTAAAAAATATGAACCTGAAATTGTAATTTATGGTGCTTCTTCAATTGGTCGTGACCTTGCTCCAAGACTTGCTGCAAGAATTCACACTGGACTTACAGCTGACTGTACTAAACTAGAAATTGATGAACAATCTAAACTACTTCTTATGACAAGACCAGCTTTTGGTGGTAACTTAATGGCTACTATCGTTTGTGAAGATTTTAGACCACAAATGGCTACAGTAAGACCTGGAGTTATGCAAGCACTTGATTCTGATGATTCAAGAAAAGGTGAAGTTATTGAAGAAAAAGTTGATTTCACTGATGCTGATATGAATGTTAAAATAGTTAATATTGACAAACACGATTCTAAGAAGAAAGATATCACTGAAGCAGCTATACTTGTTTCAGGTGGACGTGGAATTGGTGGACCAGAAGGATTCTCACCACTTCAAGAACTTGCTGAAACTCTTCAAGCTGAAATTTCATCTTCAAGAGCAGCAGTTGATGCTGGTTGGATAACTAAAGATCACCAAGTTGGACAAACTGGTAAAACAGTTAGACCAGAGCTTTATTTCGCAATGGGTATTTCAGGAGCAATCCAACACTTAGCTGGTATGGAAGAATCTGATTTGATTATTGCAGTTAACAAAGATTCAGAAGCTCCAATTTTTGAAGTAGCTGACTTAGGTATTGTTGGAGATATCAACGCAATTGTTCCAAAACTAACTGAAGCAATTAAAAGAGAACAAAAAATTAAATCTGAAATTTAATTTTATTAATTAAGAGAGGTTTTGACCTCTCTTTTTTTGTGAGTAAATTTACAATTATAATTCTTTCGCTCAGTATGATTTGGGAAGTGGAAGGTATTTTTGATATAGTAAATTTCAAAAAAAAACTTTTAAATATCGTAGTGTAGAACCAGAAAAACTTCTGTACTCTGTCATTCCGAGCGAGCAAAGCGAAAGTCCCGTGTACTCTAAGAGTGAGAAATCTGCCTGTAGAGGGGTAGTTCTGTAAATATTAATAGGAGTCCTTTTACTATTTTTTTTCATTACACTTTTTTTACCTAAACAAAATCTCTCCATTAAATGTAGATCTCTCCATGCGTTCGCTCTGCACACTTAGTCGAGATGATATTGGAAAGAGCAACGGCAACCCCACAACTGTCATTCCGAGCAGAAGTAAATTCTTGAAAAGAATTTACTGTAGTCGAGGAATCTGCCTGTTGAGGAGTCGCTCTGTAAGAACAAATAGAAGACTTTTTCTAATTATTTGACTACACTTTCTATTTAATCTACAAATTCACTTGACTACAGACAGATCTCTCCATGCGTTCGCTCTGCACACTTAGTCGAGATGACATTGGAAAGAGCAACGGCAACCCTCCAACTGTCATTCCAAGCGGAAGTAAATTCTTGAAAAGAATTTACTGTAGTCGAGGAATCTACCTGTGGAGGGGTAGTTCTGTATGAATAATTAAAAGTTTTTTAAACAATTATTTTCTAACTACCATCTTTTTATTTTTGAAATGTAATTATTAAGCAATATATGATAAAATTTAGTTGAGGTGCTTTATGCTATTAACTGACAAACTAGATTACTTGGCGGCTACTGCTCCGCAAAATATTGCTTTGGTTGACTCTGATAAAGAGATTACTTTTAAAGAGTTAAGAGATAAGTCTCTTTTTATTGCTCAAGTAATACATGATAAATATAAAAAAACAAACTCTCCAATTGTTGTTGAAGTAAATAGAAAGGTAGAAACTGTAATTTGTTTTTTTGCTGTATTATATTCTGGCAATTTCTACGTTCCTATAAATAATGCTGAACCCAAAAATAGAATCTTAGATATAATAAATAAGGTAGAAGCTAAAATTGGAATTTTCCATGAAAAAAATATTTTTACAGATATTGAAAGTATTGATTATAATTTTATAGATGTATCTGAATTAAATAATATATTTAATCCGCATCATTTTATTATAGATGTGGACCCTTGCTATGTTTTATTTACCAGTGGTTCTACTGGTAAGCCCAAAGGTGTCGTTATATCTCATAAAATGGTGCTAGATTTAATTGAATGGATTGTTCCTACTATCGCTATAAATGATAATTTAAGGATAGCAAATCAAACTCCTTTTTTCTTTGATGCTTCTGTCAAAGAAATTGCACTAATGCTTGGTAGTGGTGCTACTATTTATATCATGGACACTAAACTTTTTATGTTTCCTATAAAGGCAGTTGAATTTCTAAATAACAATAAAATCAATTGTATATTATGGTCTGTTTCTGCGATTAATATCATGGCAAATTCTAAAGTATTTGATGAAGTGTATCCTAGATATCTAAAAATTGTAACTTTCGCTGGTGAGGCCCTTTCTGCTTCTAAATTAAATTATTGGCAAAAATTTGTAAATGCGAGATATTTTAATTTATATGGACCTACTGAAGCCACTGTTGATGCCTGCTATTATGAAGTGAATCGCAAATTTGATAATTCTGAGATTATCCCAATAGGCAAGGCTTGTGATAATATGGATTTATTAATTCTTGATGGTGATAAATTATCAAATGAAGGGGAACTTGTGATTAGGGGTACTGCGGTAAGTTATGGTTATTATAATGATTTAGCAAAGACCGAAAAAGCTTTTGTTCAAAATCCTCTTAATAAATCCTATCCTGAAAAAGTCTATAGAACTGGAGATTTGGTTAGGTTAAATAAGTATGGTGAAATAGAATTTTTGGCACGAAAAGACAATCAGATTAAAATGCATGGATATAGAATTGAACTTGGAGAGATTGAACTGGCTATTGCTAGTTTGGATATTGATGATGTGGTATGTATCTACGATGATTTAAAAGAAATTATCGTGGCAATTTATTCTGGAAAAGAGCATTCTAAGGCGGAATTTAGAAAACATTTGAAAAACTTATTGCCAACTTATATGATACCATCAAAGTTTATTCATCTTTATAATCTACCCAAAACTCAAAATACTAAGTTAGATCGAGTAAAGCTCAAGGAGCAATATATTAATGGAGAAATTTAAAAGTCAAGACGATTTATTTTCAAAGTTAGAGATTTATAATAGTTCATACAATAATGATTATTTAAATAGAAATATGTATTTGGAAAACTTTGATGATTTATATTATATCGATAATGGTGACCTATATATATTAATCAAAAATGAAAATTTTTTTGATACTTTTTTTTATATTAAAGAACAAAATAAGTTGAAAACAAGAGCAAAACTTGTAACAGAAATTGTGGGAAAAGATATTGATATTAATCCTATAGAAAATGTAGGGTTCAAAAAATATCTTACGAGAGTTAGATTTAGACTAAAAAATCCCCGTCCTTATTTTTCAAAAATTGTAGAGCCAATAAAAGACTTTTCTTTTGTAAAAGATGGTATTCGCTCTTTTGACAATATTTCTGGCAATATTCATTCTGATAAGAGAATAATAGAAGATATAAATAATAATAGAGTAATAGGAATTATTGGTAAAGGATTTCTGCAATATTCTGTGGGCAAATTTGAGCAAACTATTGAGCATTTATATGTAAAACCAGAATATCGTGCAGAGGGAGCGGCACGTGAGATACTTTTACATTATATTGCTAATTATAATTTCAAAAAGAGAAGTACTGTGTGGGCAAATGAAGGGTATTTTGTAGAGGATTTATACCTTAGTTGTGGATTTGTGAAAGATTCAATTAAATCTGTTGTGCTCACATTATAGTTGAATTTGCATTTAATTAATTATATAATTATTCTATTAGCGAGGAGGAAATTATGAAGGAAAAAATTAAAGAAATCATCGAAACTGTCACAGGGGAAATTGTAGAAGATGATACTGATTTAATCGAAGAAGGCATTCTCGATTCTTTTGATATGGTAAGTCTTGTACTTGAACTTCAAGAAGCCTTTGATGTAAAAATTGAAGTTGCAGAACTTTTGCCTGAGAATTTTCAAGATGTCAATTCTATAGAAAGTTTTTTAAGTGAACTTTAATGGCCTTTACTGAAATAGAATTTTTAATTTTTGTTGCCATTTGTGCCTTGGTTTACCGAATTACAAGGTTCAAATGGCAATTTCTTTTAATGGCATCATTTTTTTACTACGGGCTTTATGATGTCAGAGCTTTTATTTATTTATTGATAACAATTTTAACAACTTTCATAGGCGGAAAGTTAATATATAAGAGCAAATCTAAATTTTTGACTTTTTTGGTACTACTTATAAATTTTGGCATGCTTTCTTTTGTAAAATTTACAGATTTTACAATTTTTAGCTTGGCAATTCCATTGGGTATTTCATTTTATATATTTCAGTCTACATCTTATGTAATAGACTTATATAGAAAGAAATATAAACCACAGGAAAATATATTTAAATATGCACTATTTGTGTCGTTTTTTCCACAGATAGTTCAAGGTCCGATTTCGAGATATGATGAACTTGCTCCAATGCTATATTCTGATGAGTGCACGAGCGAAGATTTTAGCCATGGTTTAATGCTCATGTTATATGGATATTTCAAAAAGTTAGTTATAGCTGATAGAGCTGCAGTTCTAGTTGGCAATGTCTTTTCAAATCCTGACGATTTTAGTGGTTTGTTTGTATTTGTGGCGATAATATTTTATTCTATACAGATATATTGTGATTTTTCTGGAGGAATAGATATTGCAAGAGGTGTAGCATATTTATTCGGAATCCGTCTTGCAGAAAACTTCAGAAGACCATTTCTTGCGACTTCAATTGGAGATTTTTGGAGAAGATGGCATATAACTTTGGGTTCTTGGATGAGAGAGTATGTGTTTTATCCTCTTTCTTTTACTAAGTTTTTTGCATATTTAAATAAAAAATCAAGAAAATTGATTGGAAGACGTGCAGGTAAATTTTTAACACTCACTATTTCGACCTATGTGGTATATTTGATTATTGGAATTTGGCATGGTGCTGGGCTTAACTTCTTGGTATTTGGTTTTTATAATGGTACACTAATTTCTTTGGCACTTATATTTGAGAGGACTTTTGACAAGTGGAAAAATACACTTGGAATAAAAAAAGGTAATAAGTTTTACCATGCTTTTCAGATTTTGAGGACAGCATTACTTGTATTCTTAGGAAGGTACTTTACAAGATCTGCAAGTCTTGGTCAAGCACTTGCACTTTTAAAAAAGACTTTTACAGATTTTACACTTACTCATTCAGATTTTGGTTTGAGTGTCAAGGATTTATTGGTAATATTTTTTGCGACTTTAGTTGTGATTTATATTTCTGCACTGCAAGAAAAAGAGATAAATATTACACAAAAAGTGCTAAACAAATCGATAGTTTTTCAAGCCTTATTAATTTTAAGTGTTGTACTAGTCATTCTTTATTTTGGTGTATTCGACAAAGGGTATACAGCAGTTGAATTTATATATAGAAATTATTAGGTGAATTATGAAAGCGAAAAAATTTAACAAGTTATTTATAATAATAGTTACTTTAATCTTCTTTTTTATAATAGTTTTTAACATAGGTACAGACCCTTTTAATGTATTTGGGGACAGATTTTTCAAGTGGTATTCTTATGATTTTACTCAAAATCCTAGAACATCCAAGATAACTTATTTAAAAAATAAAGATTACAAAGACTTTGTAATAGGAGCATCGGGGGCGAGCTCTATCCCACTTGATAAGCTTAAAGATTATACAGGAAGAGATTATTTCAACGTATTTTATTATGGGGCCGATTTATATGACACTGTAAAAACTGTAGAATATTTAGTCGATAATTATGAGGTACGCTCTTTTATCATGCCTTTATCTATACCGTCGGCTTCTAAATATCATGAAAATAGAAGAGATTTAAATTATCTACTACATCCTGATGTAAGTGGAGAAAAGAAAATATCATTTTATTCTAAGTACCTGTTAGCAACTCCACAATATGGCATAGATAAAATTAGAAGTTGGAGTGAAAATTCTTATCTTCAACAGAATTTTGATGTATTTCATGAGAACGGCTCTTACGACAAGACTACTAGGGATACAGAGTATATTGGAAGTATAAGTGAATATAAAGAAAATCTAGGATTTGATATACCACAGGAGAAAATAGAATTAAATCACATTGATGATGCAATAAATTCAGTAAAGAAAATCAAAAAAATTTGTGACGATAATAACATAGAAATCACTTTTTTGTTGACGCCAATGTATGAGGAACAAAATCAAAGATATGACAAAAAAGAAGTTCAGCAATATTATCGAAAATTATCAGAAACAATAGATTTTTGGGATTTTACAGGAACGCATTTTGAGCATGATCCGAGGTTCTTTTATGATCCATCTCATTTTAGAAATGCCCTAGGAGAATTAATGCTCGATAAAATTTATGCAAATAAAGGTGATTTTGGAATATTTATAGATAAAAAATCAGAGCCAATGGATAGTGAAAATAAAATTTACGAGAAGAGTTTTTATATTTTTGCGTTTCATCATATTGATAAAGAAGCAGTTAATGATTATATAGTAACCCCTCAAAGGTTCGAACATTTCATGGAGTTTCTTGATGAAGAAAATATAAGGACTGTTCATTTTAAGGATATAATTAATTTTGTAGATGGAAAAGCAGATTTGCCTGATAAAATTGCTCTGATAACTTTTGATGACGGATATACATCTAATTTAGAATATGCATATCCTCTCCTTAAAAAATACAATCAAGTTGCTACAATATTTCCTATTGGCAAAGTCATGGGTATGGATAAATATCCTGTAAATAACAAGGATATGTTTCCGCATTTTTCGGTGAAAGAGGCTAGTGAATATGCAGATGTGTTTGAATATGGTTCTCACACATATTTTATGCAGCAGTCATTTGAACTTCCTGATACTCTATTTAGACAATCTGCCACTAAACTAGATACAGAATCGGAAAGTGAATATATAAAATACTTTAGAGAAGATTGCAAAAATCAAAGAGAAGTTTTTTCAAAATTTGTCGAATATAAACCATATGTGCTAGCATATCCAAATGGCGATTATGACGATTTAACTGAGGTGTTATTAAGCGAAGAAGGATTTAGAGTAACAGTGACATCAGATGAAGGCAAAAATACTATTACAAAAAATCTTCCTGAATCACTCAGGAGGTTAAGACGTGTAAATATTTCAGAAGATAGGGATTTAGAAAATTTTAAATATTAATTTTTCAATTCTTTAAAACAATGATATTATATAAAGAGGCGGTTAAATGAAAAGAACCAAAATATTTATTTTTATTGCAATGACATTAATATTAGTCGGTTGCTCAAGTTCAAAAATAAATAAATTAGAAAGATATGACAGAGAATTTTATGAAACATTTGACACAGTAATCAATATCTCTATATACTCAGACGATAAAAAATTTGCAAAAGACAATCTACAATTTGCAGAAGATAGATTTAAAGAACTAACTAAGATATTTGATAACTATAAAACTTATACAGGGGTAAATAATGTCAAAACAATTAATGATAATGCTGGCATAAAACCAATTGAAGTAGATGAAACACTTTTTAATCTTATAGAATTTTCTATAGATAATTATCACAATTATTCAACAAATAATAATATTGCCATGGGACCAGTTATTAAAAAGTGGAACTCATATAGAGAATTGTATGAAAATGGTAGTACAGAAGATGAAGTCATTAACGAATTAAATAGTTCATTGCCATTGCAAGAAGAATTAGAGAGCTTGAGAGATTATATCAATATTGATAAAATAAAATTAGATAAAAATAATAAAACAGTATTTATAGATGAAGGTATGTCTATTGATCTTGGAGCCACAGCTAAAGGGTATGCAACTGAGATTGTTGCAAAAGAGCTTGAAGAACGAGGCGTTAATTCTGCTATAATATCAGCAGGTGGCAATGTCAGAATAATTGGCTTGCCAGGTGATGGCAGAGAATATTTTAAAATAGGTATTCAAAATCCTGATTTAAATAGTGACAAAGCTGCTATTCTTGTTATGAAATTAAAAGGTGATGTATCAGCAGTTACAAGTGGCGATTATCAAAGATATTTTGAAGTTGACGGCAAGAGATATTCTCATATAATTAATCCAGATACGCTTGCACCGACAAGTAAAATAAAATCTTTAACAGTGATAAATAAAGATTCAGGGCTTGCAGACTTTTTATCTACAGCTGCTTTTAATTCTACAGATGATGAAATTAAAAAAATGGCTAAAGAAACAAACTCTGAAATCATCTGGATTGATGAAAATTTTAAAATACACATGACCGAAGGTGCCGCTAAATATATTGAAAAATAGGTGATTTGATGAGAAATAACACTAGGGGACTAATATTTCATATATTTATAATTATTTTAGTATTTGCAATGTCTTCTGTGATTAATTTGAGTGAAAGTGTTCGAAATTTAGTCTATGGAAATCTTGCTTTCAAAATTATATTTGTATTATTGATAGTTTTGCTTTATTACAATTTTGGAAAAGGCTTATCCAAGAAAAATGCCAAAGCACTAGATTTTTTGGCAGGGAACTTAATTTTTTTAATTGGAATGATACTCTTTGCCTTTGGATTTATAGGAATGGGGATGGATTTTTTTAATTCACCAGTGGGCTCAACTTTCTGGAAATTCCCAGTAGAATTCTTTCTCATGCCCCAAGTTTATGTAATTAAAGTTTTAGGTATAGATTATAATGTGATAAGTTTTGTTATTTCGGCTATTTTACCAGGAATTATTTATGGGCTCAGTATAAAAACTTCACGTAAAAAAATAATGAAACGACAAAGAAATATTAGAAATAGAAAGAATATTACAAATAATAGGAGGTCCTGATGTATAAATATAATACAGAAGAATTATATGAGTTTACAGTCGGAAAATTGAAAGAATTTGGAGTTGAACTTGAAGATATAGCATTAATTGTGCAAGAATTACAAAAACCATATATCCCAAATTTGGAACTTGATAGATGCTTAGAAAATGTCAAAAAAGTTTTATATAAAAGAGAATCAATTCATGCAATATTAACTGGACTTACAATAGATGAATTGTGTGAAAAAAAGATGCTTCCAGAACCATTACAATCAATTATATATGATGATGAAGGTCTATATGGTATAGATGAAGTATTGACTCTTGGTATTATAAATATGTATGGCACAATTGGTCTTACAAATTTTGGTTATTTAGACAAAATTAAAATTGGTGTAATTGACGAGTTGGATAAGAAAAAAAGAACAGACAAAGTAACAACATTTGCCGATGACATAGTTGCAGCAATAGCCGCAGCAGCAGCGGCAAGAATTGCTCATTCAAATGAAGAATAATAAAACTTCCGTAGGGGAGTTTTTTATTTTGTATAGATTTTTGTCTTAATAACATTTAAGTTTTTTAAAATCAAAAAATTTTATTTAATAATTAATATTGACATTATTTTTATTGATAGACAATTTTTAGAAGTTTTCTATTATATTTATACTTATTATTTATCTATTTGTGAATTGATATTAATATTGACAAAAAGTCCTAATTAAACTTTTTAATCAATATCTGTATTTTAATAGCATTAATTATTGGAATAAATTGATAAAAAATTCACATGAATGCTTATTTATTCATTCTTTAGATATTATTATATATATCAAGGTGATAGAGTCATTTCAGAGATTTTTAAATTGTCTAACAAAATTTAAAAACATTGAACAAAACTTTGTTAAATGTTAAACTATCTATATAGAAATCTTTAGGAGGAAATATGAAAGTTACTATTTGCATGGGGGCTAGATGCACCTTGATGGGAGCTAATGCTATTTATGATGCAGTTGAATATTTACAAGAACAACTTTGTGGACCAGACTCAGAACTTTGTTCTGCTGAAAATCTTGAAGTTGATTTTGCTCACTGTATGAATTATTGTAAGAATCACGAAATTAACCAAGCTTCGCCAGTTGTCATTGTCGATGATGAAATAATGTTTAAGGCAACGGCACAAGAGGTTAGTGAAAAAATTATTAACAAATTAAGAATTGATAAATAAGAAGAGGAAAAAAGATGAAAGAAATTTATGGTACTCTTGTTGATATAAGAAGAAAAGTTTTTGCTGAAGTTGCACGCATAGCGTATAACGATTTAGATATATCTGCACTTGAAGATTCAAGCTATAGAATTGTACCAGGTGAGGTTGCTAAATACAGAGGAGATATATTTAGAGAAAGAGCAGTTGTTGATGAGAGACTTAGACTTGCAATGGGTCTAGATGTTAGAGAAATTGGAGTTTTCAAAAAAATAACAGATGGTTTTGATAAGGTCGATATAGACACAAATGCCTACGAAAAACCACTTATAAATGTTATTAAATTTGCTTGTGAAGCCTGTCCAGAAAAGTCATATTATACTACAGATAATTGCAGAAACTGTCTAGCACATCCATGTACCAATGTGTGCCCAGTAAATGCAATTTCAATGGGTAAAAATGGCTCAATAATCGATAGCGAAAAATGTATCAGATGCGGCAGATGTAAAGAGGCCTGTCCATATAGTGCAATAGTTGTATATGAAAGACCTTGTGCTGCGGCTTGTGGAGTTAATGCGATTAATTCAGATACATATGGCAGAGCTGATATCGACCAAGATAAATGTGTTGCTTGTGGTAGATGTATTGCAGAATGCCCTTTTGGAGCAATATCTGACAAAACTCAAATTTTCCAATTAATAAAAGCGATTAAATCAGGCAAAAGAGTATATGGTGCTATTGCACCTTCATATATTGGACAATTTGGGGTTACCACAAGTCCTGAACAAATTATAGAAGCAATTAAACAACTAGGATTTATTGATGTAATAGAAGTTGCACTTGGAGCAGACCTTACAACTTTGCATGAAGCGAAAGAATATTTAGAAAAAGTTCCAGAAGAAATTCCTTTCATGGGTACAAGTTGTTGTTTCTCGTGGACACTTATGATTAAAAATGAATTTCCTGAATTTTATGATCAAGTATCCGACTCCGGTTCACCAATGCGTTATACAGCAGAGCATATAAAAGCTAAAGATCCTGATGCAGTTGTAGTATTTATTGGCCCTTGTACTTCAAAAAAATTAGAAGCCCTTGATACTAAAGTGCAATCTGATGTTGATTTTGTAATAACATTTGAAGAACTCATGGGTATGTTTGTCGCAAAAAATATAGAGCCTTCTGAGATAAAAATCGAAAAAGAAGAGGAAGATGCTTCTGCACTTGGCCGTGGATACCCTATAGCTGGAGGAGTAGCTGAATCTGTAAAAGTAGTTGCACAAGAGCTTGAACCAGAAAGAGAAATCCATATTCAAGGAGCAAATACATTATCTGAATGTGCTAAGATGTTAAAAATAGCTAAAGCAGGAAAATTAAATGGCTATCTACTCGAAGGTATGGCTTGCCCTGGTGGTTGTATAGCTGGGGTTGGAACAATGACTTCTGTAAACAGAGTTAAACGTCAAATTGAAAAATATAAAAAAGGCTCATCGTTTAAAACTCCACTTGAAAATACAAAAATAGAAGAGGAAAGAAAATCTATTTAAATTTTGAAAAAAAGTGTTAAAAATATTGACAACTGGCTATCTATGGTCTAAAATATAGGTCATGTTTAAAAAGCCCCGGAATATTTTTAAACAAATTAGGAGGAAAATTCATTGAAAAGCTATATGGCTAAAGCAAATGAAATTGAAAGAAAATGGTATGTTATAGATGCAGAAGATAAAGTACTAGGTAGAGTTGCATCTGAAATTGCTGCTATTTTAAGAGGTAAACACAAACCAATATTCACACCACATGTTGATTGTGGAGACTTTGTTATTGTAATTAATGCTGATAAGATTAGACTTACTGGTAACAAAATTAACCAAAAGATTCATGCTTATCACACAGGATACCCAGGTGGTAGACGTGAAATTGTCTACTCCGAAATGATTCAAAAAAGACCAGAAAAAGTTATTGAACTTGCTGTTAAAGGTATGCTTCCAAAGAACAGACTTGGCAGAAAGATGATCAAAAAGCTTAAGGTTTATGCTGGTAGCGAGCATCCACATGAAGCTCAACAACCAGAAGTATATGAATTTTGATTGGAGGTAGGAAATGGCTAATATTCAATACAGAGGAACAGGAAGAAGAAAAACATCCGTTGCTCAAGTAAGACTTGTACCGGGCAATGGTAATTTTACAATAAATGGCAAAGATATTGAAAACTACTTTGCATTTGAAACTCTTAGAACAGTTGCAAAAGAACCACTTGAACTTGCTGACGCACTTGGATCTTTCGATGTAATCGTAAAAGTTCAAGGTGGCGGATTCACAGGACAAGCTGGTGCAATTAGACATGGTATTGCAAGAGCGCTTGTAGAAGTTGATCCTGAATACAGAGCGGTTCTTAAAAAAGCTGGATTTATGACAAGAGATCCGAGAATGAAGGAAAGAAAGAAATACGGTCTTAAAAAAGCAAGACGTTCACCTCAATTCTCAAAAAGATAATTTTTATATTCAAAAACCTTGGAGACACCAACCCCAAGGTTTTTTATATTTTTTTATTTAGATTTTTCCAATATAATTTCTGTTCTAAGACCAGGATTATTAAAGTAAAAATTAATAGTACCATTGTGCAATAATATTATTTTTTTAACTATAATTATTCCAAAACCATGAATCTTATTATTTGTGTTTATATTATTTAATTCTTTTATCTTTTCTTTAGTTATGGTGCCATTATCAAGAATTGTTATTTTTATTTTTTTAAAATTGAATTTTTCACATTTTATAATTATATTTGGCATTTCATTATGAACGATACTATTTAAAATAATATTTCTAAAAGCTCTGTCAAGTAGATTTTTATCTCCAATAATTTTTGCAGGTGTTGAATTTTCTATATTAATATCAAAATCTTTATCTAAATTATTTAACAAATCTGCACTTATTTCACGTAGTAATTTCATTACATCTATAACTTTTATATCATCTAACTTTTTTTTATTCTCGACTATATATGTTATGTTAAGACTTTCTAATATATTGTTCATTAAATTCACATTATCTGTGATTAATTTGATTTCGGTTTTATCTTGTACTTTATCTTCTAACTGTTTAGTGTATCCAGAAATTACGGTAAGTGGAGTTCTCAAATCATGACTAATGCCTCGTAACCAATTTCCCCTTTCTATTCTGTTTGTTTCTAATTGTTGTGATGTCTTATTTAATGATTTTTTGATGTATTTTAGTTCACCATCATTATTTAATTTAATTGGTTTGTTTTCAGATATATTTAATATTGCTTGAATTACTGGTGTAATTTCTTTTAATAATTTTTTCTTAGATAAATAATAAATTATAAAAATAGAAATTACGATTGTCACTAAAAGTATAAGACTTATATATATTAGGCTTAACGTAATATTCACTTGAAAATAATTGTTTGCTAATTTTCCGTAAGAATTTTTAGGAAATCCAAAAACTAATATTTTATCTTCGTGAATGTAGGTGAAAACAGGGAAGTCTTTTATATACCAACGTGTAAATTTTACAATTTCTTGTGGAGAATAATCTTTAACGACATTTTGTGGTGAATTGTATGATGTTAAATATTTACCATCTTTGTTAAGTACGAGCATCCAAATTCTGTTGCGTTTAAGTAGTAATTTATTATCATAACTTAAATTTTCAGGCTCATCGTCTGATATTTTTTGATATATATATCCTGGATTTATATTACTTTCTGATTGTTTTTTTGATATATAAAATAAAGTAGACACAAATACTGATATAATAACTATTGAATAAATTACCAATATTAAGATGTATTTCAACAGTATTTTTGTAAAAAATTTGAATTTATTCATATTAAACTCTCAATTTATAGCCAAGGCTCTTATAAGTTATAAGGTTTTTTGGTTTAGAAGGATTTATCTCAATTTTTTGTCTAATTTTACTAATATGTGCCATCAATGTGTTTTCATAACCAAAATAGTCATCGCCCCAAACCGCAGATAAAATTCCATCAATTGTAACTATGCGATTTTTATTTTGATATAGCAGATATAAAATGTTGTATTCTTTAGCAGTTAATAAAATTTCTTCGCTATCTTTTGATACTGATGCATTATCAAAATCAATTGTACTACCAATCAGTTTTACTGTTTTGCTTTCTGGATATGCTCTTGTGAGTATAGCTCTAGTTCTAAGAATTAATTCTTTTTCTTTAAATGGTTTTACTATATAATCATCCGCTCCTAAGTAAAACCCATCATATTGTTTTTCTATATCAGATATAGCTGATAGAAATAGAACTGGAATATTTGAGTATTCTCTTATCTTTTCTATTATTTCAAAACCACTTCCATCGGGCAAGATTATATCTAAAATAGCCATTTCTATGTTTAATTCAGACAAAATCTTTAGCGCTTCTCTCTGGTTTAAAGCTTTAACAATATTTGAGAAACCAAATTTTTTTAGAATACTTTCTATTAGATTTAATATATCTTCATCATCATCTACAAGTAATATTTTTCTATCTGTAATATTCATTGGGACACCTCTACTTTAGTATATCAAAAAGTATATAATTTATAATTGAAATTTTAAAAATTAAGGTTAATTTAAGGTACTTTTAAACTTCTCTTAAGAGTGATAATGTACCATAATTTATAGGTGATTTTATGCAAGATGTAATTAACTTAACAAATCTAGTGAAAGTTTATAAGAATCAAAAAGTTGTAGATATTAAAAATTTGGTTATCAAAAAGAACTCGATATATGGTCTTATTGGTCCAAATGGTGCTGGTAAAAGTACTACAATGAAAATGATATGTGGATTAACTAAAGCAACTTCTGGCTCAATTGTGGTTAATAAAATCACAATGAATGACAAGAATAGGATAAAAATTTTATCACAAATAGGTTCCTTGATTGAGACTCCTTCTTATTATGAGAACTTAACAGGATTTGAGAATTTAGAAATTGTCAGTAAATATAAACAGCTAAAAAACAGTGATATTCTAGAGGTATTGCAGATTGTGGGGCTGCTATCTAATAAAGATAAATTAGTTAAAAAATATTCTCTTGGTATGAAACAAAGGCTCGGTATTGCGATGGCACTTATTGGCTATCCAAAATTAATGATCTTAGATGAGCCTACAAATGGACTTGATCCTCAAGCTATGGAAGATATTAGGAATCTTATAAAATCTCTACCTAATAAATTTGATACTACTATTATGATTTCTTCACATGCTCTTGATGAAATTGAAAAAATGGCAGATCATATTGGTATTATAGGAAAAGGTAAAATCTTATACCAAGGAGAGATAAAGAGTTTTAAAGCAAAATTTAAGGGAGAAATACATTTCAAGACATCAGCTAATGAAAAAGCAACTGTTTTGTTGGAAAGATTCAATCCAAGATTAAATGATGAAACTATTTCATTTGGTTATATGAATGATGAAAAAATTGCTCAAATTGGTCGACTGCTTTATAAAAATAATATAGACTCATATAGAATTTATGAAGAAATAAATTCATTAGAAAAGATATTTTTAGATTTTACTAAGAATGAACAATTATAGGTGATTGTATGGATTTAATGAAAATTGAAAAGAGAAAGTATAAAAATTCGCGAGAGTTTCTTATATTTTTATTATTATGCATAATAACAATTGGTATAATTAGTATTAATTTATTCTCGAATAGTTTTAAAACAACAATGAACAACAGTCATCACTCTTGGTATAAATTATTTGATTCATATTTCTTTATTAAAACTATATTATCTCCCATATTTATAACTTCAGTAGTAGGTAAAGCAATTGAGATTGAAAATAATAATAACATGTGGAAGATAATAAAAAGTAGTGGAGTAAAATTTAATAAAATATATTATACAAAATTTATCTATTGCTTAATTAAAATTTTTGTTTATCAATTGTTAGAGTGGATATTAGTGATAAGTTATATTAAATTTTTTGGGCTAAGGACTTCTTTTCCTTTACAAAGGATGCTTTTTGGCTTTATAACTCAATTTTGTGTTTCATTCTTATTATCTAGTATTCACTATGTGATTTCACTAAAGTGGTCTAATCAATTAATATCTGTCTCTATTGCGATTATAGGAAGTTTACTGGGGATATTATCTTTACTCCTGCCAGATATTTTTTCACTGATAAACCCTTATAGTTGGTATGGGAGATTAATTGTGTTAGGTTATGATATGACTACTAAGAATACTTACATAATGGAATTTGAATATAAATTTTTATTTTTGTCTTTGATTATTGGTATATTGATTAATTTAATTGGACCTAGGTTAAAAGGAGAAGATATCTAATATGGATATAGAATTATTGAGATTAGAATTTATGAAATTAAAAAGATCTAAGATAGTATTTCCTATAATTATTTTACCATTAATTTCTGTATTTTACGGTAGTATAAATTATTGGATGAATACTGGATTGCTAAGAAGAGAGTGGATAAGCTTGTGGACCCAAGTTTACTTTTTCTATGGATTATTTTTTCTACCTGCAATTATAGGAATAATCTGCTCTTATTTATGGAGTGACGAACACAAGAATAAAATGAAAGTACTACTTAATACTACAATTCCTTTTACCAAAATTATTTTAGCTAAGATGATTGCAGGATTTATGTTGATTATTGTTATTCAAGTATATCTAGTTATATTATTTTCAATAGCCGGTTTTAAATTTCATTTTAAATCAACTTACCCTTATGAGCTTTTAAAGTACATTGTTCTTATCACAATATTTACTTTTAGTTTATTATCAATTCAAGCTTATTTATCGCTTAAAATAAAATATTTTGCTCCTCCAGTAGTTGTTTCAATAATAATTAGTATCGTTAGTATCATAGCAACAAATAATCAATTTATACCTCAAATAAAGTATTTTTTTGGGAATACTTTACTAACTATAGAAATGAATCATTATCCTCAAATCACATTAAATATTCGAAGCTTAATTATTCTATCTATAATAAACTTACTTATCAGTATTATATTTATAGAATTACAAAAAATAGCAATTAATAAAAAATTAAGATAAAATTATGTAATGGAAGTTTTTAGAGCTTCCATTTTTTTAGGTTTTATTTAATATATAAAATCTTTTTTTGCATATTCCTACACAGAATGACAATTATGGTATATAATTATTCTTAAATATTTTACTTTAAACCAATAGGGAGGAAAAGTATGAAGAAGTTTAAACGTATTTTAGTTGCAAACCGTGGAGAAATTGCAATCAGAATTTTTAGAGCTTGCAGAGAGCTTGGAATTAGGTCGGTTGCTATATATTCTGAGGAGGATAGCTTATCTCTTTTTAGAACAAAAGCTGATGAGTCTTATTTGATTGGTAAAGATAAATCGCCTTTAGATGCTTATCTTGATATTGATGAAATAATCAATCTTGCTAAAAATAAAGGTGTTGATGCCATACATCCTGGTTATGGTTTTTTATCTGAAAATCCAGAGTTTGCTCGCAAATGTGAAGAGGAAGGCATTACTTTTATAGGGCCTGATTCTAGAGTTATGGAAAAACTTGGGGATAAAATCACTTCTAAAATTGTTGCTAAAGAATCTGGTGTTGCAACGATTCCAGGTATAGAAAAACCTATTAGTTCGGGAGATGAAGCTAAAGAGTTTGCTAAAATTGCTGGCTATCCTGTGATGATTAAGGCGGCAGCTGGTGGTGGTGGCCGTGGTATGCGCATTGTCGAAAACGAAGAAGAATTAATTTCTAAATTTAAATCAGCTAAGAACGAAGCACGTAAAGCTTTTGGTGATGATTCTATGTTCATCGAAAAGTATCTCAACAAGCCAAAACACATTGAGGTTCAAATATTAGGTGACAAGCATGGAAACATTGTTCATCTTTATGAAAGGGACTGTTCCATTCAACGTAGGCATCAAAAAGTTATTGAATATACACCAGCTTTTTCTCTTCCACAAAGCTTGCGAGATGATATATGTAATGATGCTCTCAAAATTGCAAACTCTATTGGTTATTCAAATGCAGGTACGGTTGAATTTTTGGTTGATTCAGATTTAAATCATTTTTTTATTGAGGTAAATCCGAGAGTTCAAGTTGAACACACTGTTACTGAAATGTGTACTGATATAGATATAGTTCAATCTCAAATTTTAATAGCTATGGGTTATCCTTTAAATAGTGAAGAAATTGGAATTAGTAGTCAGTCTGACATTAAAATGAATGGTTTTTCAATTCAATGTCGTGTTACTACCGAAGACCCCTTAAATAATTTTATGCCTGATACTGGACATATTAATTTATATAGGTCATCTTCAGGCTTTGGAGTGCGTCTTGATGGGGGTAATGGATTTACTGGGGCAGTAATCTCACCTTATTATGATTCTCTGCTTGTAAAAGTTATAACTCATGGCAGAACTTGGTCAGATACTATTAGAAAAGCAAAAAGAAGTTTGAGTGAGCTTAAAATTGGCGGAGTTAAGACAAATATTGGTTTTTTATTAAATGTTTTAAATACTGCTGAATTTGGAGTAGGCTCATGTGATACAGGCTTTATTGAATCTCATCCCGAACTTTTTGAAATACAAAATTCTGAAGATAAAGAATTAAGATTAATGAGGATACTTTCAAATAGAATTGTAAACGATCCTAATACTTTACCTAAAAATTTTGATGTTCCGAAAGTACCTGATTTTGAAAAAGAAGATTTTGTAGGCATGAAACAAGTTTTTGACAATAAAGGTGCCGATGGATTAAAAGATTTTGTATTAAATCAAAAAAGACTTCTTTTGACAGATACTACAATGAGAGATGCTCATCAATCTTTAATGGCAACAAGAGTTAGATCTATAGATTTAATAAAGATTGCTGAGGCTTTAAATTATAATATGAGAGAGCTTTTTTCTGTAGAAATGTGGGGCGGAGCGACATTTGATGTTGCGTATAGATTCTTGCATGAAGATCCATGGGAAAGACTTAGAATTTTGCGTGAAAAAATGCCAAATATGTTGCTACAAATGTTAATCAGGGGCAATAATACTGTTGGATATAAAAATTATCCTGATAATGTAGTTAAAAAATTTATATACGAGTCTTCCAAAGGTGGTATAGATTTATTTAGAATTTTTGATTCACTAAATTGGCTTCCAGGCATGCAGCTTTCCATTGAGGAAGTTTTAAAAAATGACAAAATAGCAGAAGCTACTATGTGCTACACTGGTGATATTCTCAATGAATATAGAGATAAATATTCTTTAAAGTATTATGTGGATTTCGCTAAAGAATTGGAAAAAACTGGAGCACATATTATTGGAATTAAAGATATGTCGGGGTTATTAAAACCTTATGCTGCTAAAAAATTAATAAGAGCTTTAAAAAATGAAATATCATTGCCAATTCACCTGCATACGCATGATACGACAGGTAATGGTGTAGCAACAATTTTAAATGCTGCCGAGTCGGGGGTAGATATAGCTGATACTGCAGTAAACTCTATGAGTGGTCTTACATCTCAACCAGCTCTTAACTCAGTAGTAGCTGCTTTAGAAAACACAGAAAGAGAAACTGGAATTGACCTAGATAAGGCTGAGGATATTTCAAAATATTGGGCGGCAGTTAGACCTGTATATGAAAATTTTGAATCGGATTTAAAATCTGGATCAACTGAAATTTATAAATATGAAATACCAGGTGGACAATACTCTAATTTAAAACCACAAGTTGAATCATTTGGTCTTGGTCATAAATTTAAAGAAGTTAAAGAGATGTACAAATCAGTCAACGAAATGGTCGGTGATATTGTAAAAGTAACTCCATCATCTAAAATGGTTGGTGACTTTGCAATATTTATGGTTCAAAATGAACTCACTCCAGAAAATATAATGACTAAAGGTAAAAACTTAGACTATCCTGATTCTGTCATGACATATTTTAGGGGAATGATGGGCCAACCTTACGGAGGTTTTCCTGAAGATTTACAAAAAATGGTATTGAAAGGAGAAAAACCTATTGACACTAGACCTGGAGAATTGTTAGAAGATGAAGATTTCGAAAGCATTAGAGAACATTTAAAAAATAAAGGTATAGAAGCCAGTGAGAAAGATATAATTTCATCTGCTTTATATCCTAAAGTTTTTGACGATTATATTGATTATATTAAAGAAAATGGTGATGTAACTCGAATGGGTTCGGATGTATTTTTCCATGGGCTGATGGAAGGTGAAACTTCTGAGATTGAAATTGAAGAGGGAAAAACTTTAATAGTCACTTTAATAGAAATTGGTAAATTATTTGACGATGGAACAAGAAACTTGACTTTTGAAATTAATGGATCTAGAAGAACAATTAATATCAAAGATGAGACGGTTAAGAATGTGGTCTCTGATAAAGAGGAAAAACTATTTGCAGATTCCTCTAATGAAAAAGAAATAGGTTCTTCCATTCCTGGCAAAGTAATTAAAGTATTAATTTCTGAAGGCGATACAGTAAATAAAGGTGATACACTGTTTATTGCTGAAGCTATGAAGATGGAAGCCAATATTGTAGCAAATGCTTCTGGCAAAATTAAAACTATATATGTAAAAGAAAATGAAGATGTTGAAAGTGGTGAACTGTTAGCAACTTTTGAATAATGAATAAAATTATCGGGTAAATATAATTAAAATCGTGAGGTGATTGTGTTGAAAAAACTTTATAGATCTAGAAATGACAGGATGATTGCGGGTGTTTGTGGAGGATTAGCGAAATATTTTGGTATTGATTCTACTATTGTAAGGATTGCTGCATTTCTTTTGATTGTGCCTGGTGGTCTAAGTATTTGGGTTTATATTGCTATGGCTCTTATAATACCCCTTGAGCCTGAAGTGGGTTCGCCGCATATTGAGGAGTCTGATATTTACGAAGACAATAATGATTTTGAAAATATCTATCGTGAAACTAAAAAAAGAAAAGAAAGTGAAGAAGACTATTATTAATAACTATGTCTGATTTTGTGGATTAATTAGTTCTAATTCCTTTACATTAAAAAATCGAATTTGATAATTGCTATATATTTGCGATTAATACAAATTCGATTTTTTATATTTTTAAAAACTTTTTACTAATGCAAAAAATCATTAGGAATCATATTACGAATAATAAATTATACCAAAAAAACAAAATCAGATTTATTAAAAATTATAGTTATAATAATTTGACCTATAATACATATTTAGTATAATTATAAGAATTTATCTTTTATATTATCCCAATAAGAATTATTGGAAAAAATAAGTTTTTTAATTGTCTTATTTGATAGACGTGTATTGACTCGATGTAAATTATTAAAAAAATACTCATTTCCATCTACTAACAAAAGGTTGGAGTCTTTATACCTTTTTTCAATTACCAGTGAAATTGTATGACCTCCTGGCACAATTAAAGAAGATCTAATTGATCTATATGCAGAAGAACTAACTGGCGAAATTGGAGTCATTTGTAGCACATGAAGCGTAGGGTAGACAATAGAGCCCCCAGTAGAAAAATTATATGCAGTAGAACCAGAAGGTGTGGAAACCAAGATACCATCACCCGAAAATTTTTCTACATGATTTCTATCAATAAAAACATTCATATGAATAGTTTTTGAGTGAGCTGCTTTTAATACTACCTCGTTTATTGCATTTAATTTATAAACTTTGTTTTTAGTATATATATCGGTTCTCAATATTTTGATATCCTGAACCTCATAATTATTATTTTTGTAATCAGTTACAAATTTTACAATCTCATTAGGTTTTATTTCTTGATAAAAACCTAGATGGCCAGTATTTATACCTACAAAAGGCATTTCTGGAAAATTATTGCGATGAACGGCCTTTATAAAAGAACCATCACCACCAATGCATACACAGAGTTCTGCATTTTTATTAAAACCGTTAAATGGCTTATATCCATGTTTTTTTAGCTCATCTTGTAGAGCACTAGCGGTTTTCTTAGATTCAAAATTTGCATTTGATAATATATTTACGATTTTAGAAGACAAGGTTATACCCCCTTGATTTTTATCTTGTTTATTTATATTATAAACCAGTAACATGATATTGACTAGAGGTATGAAAAATGTACATATTAAAATCTGACGATTTTTTGAATTTTAAAGTTGATAAAAAGATGAACACAAACGACTTTTTAAGAGAAAGAGGTTTTTCTTCAAGACTTATCAGAAAATCAATTCGTGAAAAACTTATTTATTTAAATGGTAAAAATTTACAAGAGAATAAAAAATTAAAATTGAATAATATAATATCTGTAAAGATACCTGATGAACTGCCAAATGGTTTGGTAGAACATATGCCGCTTGATATTTTATATGAAGATGAAGATATAATTGCAATAAACAAACCGCCTTATATGGTTACACATACTGCCAAAGATGATTTAAGTGGGACTTTATTAAATTATGTATGTGGATATTTTGACGAAATTTCTTTAAAAAGAAAAGCTAGATTTGCAAATAGACTCGATAGAGATACATCGGGTATTGTTATTATTGCAAAAAGTGCATATGCTCATGCAAATATATCTGAACAATTTGAAAGACAAATAACAAAAAGATATTTAGCAATTGTTCAAGGTATACTTGAGAAAAAAGAAGGTTTGATAGAAAAACCTATAGCAAGAAGCGATGATGGAATAAAAAGAGAAGTAAATTATGTATTGGGGAAATATTCCAAAACTTCTTATAAAGTAATAAGAGAGTATAACAACATGAGTTTACTTGATGTTCAATTGTATACTGGAAGAACTCATCAAATAAGAGTTCATCTTAAATCTATAGGTAATCCAATAGTTGGAGATAGTCTTTATAATTGTAAATCTTCTTTTATAAACAGGCAAGCTCTGCATTGTTATTATATGCAAATCAAAAAAGTGAGAACCGCAGAAAATATTGAAATTTACGCAAAAGAACCCGATGATTTTAATTTTTTGAAATGAGCAAATCTTGCCAATTGTAATTTCTTGGTATATAATAATTATAGGTAAATTCTGTGGTGTTCGAATTTACTTCTATTAATTCAACCGACAAATCAGACACGGGAAACCGAGTTTAGCTTGATATGACAAGCCTCCTTTGAGAGGAAGTCAGAAGACGTTAACAAGTTACCCACCTTCACATGCAGGGCGGGTCTGAATTAATGAAGCATACGACACACGCGGATTTTACCTTTTTTTATTCTATATAGATTGAATATTTTATATTTTGTTGGGTAAAAGTATATCAAACACTAATACAAAGGAGAACGAATTATGGGACTATTTGACTATTTAGAAGAAAAAAGAAACGAAGCAGCAAGAAGAAGAAGAATAAAAGAAGCATCAAAAATAGCAACTGGAATTGCACTTGGAGCATTGGGTGGTATCTTATTTGCACCTCAAGAAGGTAAAAAGACACGCCAAGAAATAGTAGAAAAATCAAAAGAAGCGGCTGAACAGGCTAAAGAAGCAGCTCTAGATGCAAGAGATACAGTTGAATTTAAAGCATATCAAGCAGGCGAACAAGCTAAAAAAACTTATAGTGATTTAAGAAATATAGCTATGGATAAAAAACTACAATTTGATGAAGATGTAGAAGTAGCTAAAGCAAAAGCTGATGCAATTGGAGATGTTTTAAAATCTGGAGCAGAAGATATCAAAAAAGATGTCGATAAAACAACAGAAAATGTAAAAGACACTGCAAAAGATGCAAAAGAAGATTTAAAAGATGCAGCAAATGAAGCTGGAAAAGATATTAAGAAATCATCAGAAAATATAAAAGAAACTGTAAAGGATACATCTAAAAAGGTAGAAAAAGAAAATAAAAAATATTAATTGGGAGGCATAAATGAATCAAGTATTTACAATGGCTGATCTGTTAAGTTTTTTATTATATGTAGCAGGAATTGCAGCACTTGTTGCACTATTTCTAGTACTACTAAATGTCTATAAGGTACTAAAAAATATCAATAGCATAGTAGAAAAAAACCAAGGCGAAATAGATCATACGATAAAAACTGTACCTGCACTCATGGATAATGCCAAAGATATTTCGGTAAATGTAAATGCATTATCTCAAGATGCTAATAGCTTAGTAAAGACGGTGAAGCCAGAAATTGAAAAGACAATGCAGGCTGTAGGCTCTGTTTCAGACACAGTTAATGGAATTACTCGAGAAGTGGATAATACAACTTATAGAGTTTCTAATGCTGTATCCGATATAACAGATGTAATCTCAGACACTGCAAAGACAATATCATTGACTTCAGATAATGCTATAGATTACTTTTATATCTTTAAAGAAGTTATAAGAACATTAAAAGATGTTTTCTTAAAATAATTTGCTGAGACGAAGTTAAAGCTTCGTCTTTTTTAAATGTATATTAAAATTATGCTAAAATAAAGATTAACTCCAAGATTTAGACTACTAAAAACAAGATTTTGATTTACAGACAGAGTATGTGTAGTATAATAATAGCTAGAAGAATTTTGGAGGAAAACACTAAATGAAAAAAGTAAAAATAATTGCTAATCCAAATTCAGGCAGAGGTGCTTCACTTGGTAAAGTTCTTCAGCTTATTAAATTATTTAGCCAAGACGAATATAAAATTATATTGCAATTTACAAATTCACACACAGGTGGGTTTGAATATGCAAAGGATGATGATGGAGAAGATTTCATAATTTGCTGTGGAGGCGACGGCACCGTAAATGAGGTCGTGAATGGAATTTATAGAAGAAATAGGAAAGTACCTTTGGCAATTCTTCAAAGCGGAACGGTAAACGATTTTGCGAATTCCCTAAATTTGCCTACTAGTCCAATGAGATTTTATCAGATGATAAAAAACTTCAAAACTAAAAAAATTGACTTGGGGCTTGCGGGTAATAGAGTTTTTATAAATGTTGCTGCCGGAGGCATGCTTACAGAAATCGCATATACAGTTTCTTCAGAAAAAAAAGCAACATTGGGTAATATGGCTTACTATATAGAAGGAGTAAAAGAACTGCTCCAAACTAATATATTCGATGACAAGAATTTATTAGATCTCCAAATAGAATCTGATGAGGTAAATGGACACGAAAGAGCAATGATTTTTCTAATAACCAACTCCACTTCAGTGGGAGGGTTCAAGAAAATGGCACCTTTTGCTGAAATATCAGACGGTTATTTGGATGTATTGATTTTTAAGAAGATGGATTTTTTTGATGTACCGGAGTTAGTAGCAACACTTGTAAACGGTAGACATATTGACCATAATAAAGTAATTTATTTTAAAACAAAAAAACTAAATATCAAATGTCAATCTGATGTAGTAATAGACTTAGATGGAGAAAGAGCATCGAAACTACCTATGACATTTGAAGTATTAGAAAAAGAATTAGAAATAGTAGTACCAGAAGGAGGAAAATATTATGGCATCAACTATTAAAGATGTAGCAAAAATGGCGGATGTATCGATATCTACAGTATCAAGAGTAATCAATGACTCAAAGCCAGTTAGCCCTGAAGCACGTAGAAGAGTATTACACGCAATTGAAGTATTGGATTATAAACCAAATGAAGTAGCAAGAAGTCTTGTTACTAAGAAATCTAATTTAATAGGAGTAATAGTAGAAGATATAGGCTCAAACTTTGTGTCTCAAATATTAAGAGGAGTAGAAGAAGTTGGCAGAATGTATAAATATGACATACTGCTATCAAGCTCATATGGAGATATGGATACCGAAGTAAAATTTGCAAATTTACTTTCACAAAAGCAAGTAGAAGGGATTATAGTAATATCGAACTTACATAATCCAAAACTAGAATATAAATTAGAAGAAAGTAAAATACCTTATGTAATAATAAGTAACTTCTATGAAATAGATAAATTTAGAGCAAATATAGATTATGAAAGAGCAAGCTACGAAATAGTTAAAGATTTAATAGATAAAGGCCATACAAAAATTGCATCAGTAGCAGTTCGACGTGACTATGATAGAACATACGAAAAACAAAAAAATGCAGGTTACGCCAAAGCAATGGAAGAAATGGGTCTAGAAACAACTGAACTATTTGTCGAAGACTTAACTACAGAAGCAATCGAAAACGCTGAAAAAGACATAGTAGATACATTAAAAGAAAAAGAAATTACAGCGGTCTTCACAACATTCGATACATTAGCAATAAATGTAATGAATATATTATTAGACAATAATATAAAAACACCAACAGATATTTCAGTAACAGGTTTTGGAGGAACAACATTATCAGAAATATATAGACCAAAACTTACTACAGTTAAAATCCCTTATTATGACATAGGCGCAGTATCAATAAGAAAAATATTAAAAAGCATAACTGAAAAAGACTCAGACTTCAAAGAAAATGTAGTATTACCAACACAGATTATAGAACGAGAAAGCGTAAGAAAGCTAAATGACTAAAAAAATAGCACTACAAATAGATAGTGAAATATTGAAAATAGGAATCCATCAGATACTCAACGAACTAAAAATATATGAGATATCTGAACTGGACGATATAAAACAAATACAAGAGCAAGCAATTAATTTTGACTTGCTCTTATTTGACAATAAAAGTCTCTGTGATGTAAATATAAAAAAAATACAAATAATAGAAGAAACACAAATTCCTATTATATTCTATCATTCACTTGTGACTACCAAAGTCTCAAAAGAAGAACTATTAGAAGCAGTAGATAAAACATTGAGATCTTACTTATATGTAGAAAAAAGAGTAAAACAATTCAAAGAAGAACAAAGAAACAAGTTTAATAAACTTAAAAAATTGACAACGAGAGAAAAAGTACTAATAGAAGAAATTATAAAAGGAAAGACGAATAAAGAAATATCAAGCGTGCTTTATATAAGCGAAAAAACAGTAAAAAATAATCTAACTGAATTATATAAAAAGCTTGAAATCAAAAACAGAAGAGAACTTGAAAAAAAATACAAAAACTTGTTGACAATGAATAAATGAGATGGTAATATATATTAGTCGCAACGAGAGACGACGTAAAAAACAAGTAAAAAAATAGTAAAAAAGTTCTTGACAACAGTTAAGAAACTTGGTAAACTAAAATAGTTGTCACTCAGACAATTACTCTTGTAAGAAGCAAGTAAAGCTTCAATGAAAAATTAAGTTTTTTTGTAAAAAAGACTTGACAAATAAAAATACAAAGAGTATAATGTAAAAGCTGCTAAAAACGCAGCATGAAACATGTTAATTAAATAGTGTGAAGATATAAATTCGTGATATAATCACAAAGCAAAAAAGCAAACCAGATATTCGTTTAGTTTAAAACTAGAAGAGTTAGGTAAACCAAATTTTAATTGAGAGTTTGATCCTGGCTCAGGACGAACGCT
>NZ_JBEPMA010000021.1:0-20487 GCF_040545475.1 Peptoniphilus olsenii
TCTTCACCATCACCAAGGTCAATCCTATAGTGTTCGACAACTTCGCCATCTACATAGTGGTCAAAATAGAATTTGAAATATCCGATATAATCATCAGTCATTTCTCCAAATTCATTTTCTCCAAGAGTTTGATTATGGTCTTTAACATCAATATCCTTTTGTCTTAGGACATTAATTAAATCTTTAGTTACTATCTGCCCACTATAATCGGGAACTAATTCGTGGTTTTCATTAAATTCTACAATCCAGTAATCTTTTCTGTTTTCATTGTTGTTGCCATCAAAAAAAGAAGCTTCATCAGCTTCCTTTTCTTGGCTTATTTCGTTTTCTAAGCTTCCACGTATTCCTTGATTGCCATTTTCTTGACTGTTGCCATCAAGTTGTTCATCTGTCCTTGGTATTCCTCTGGATTCTCTCTCATCATCTTCTCTGTCAATCCTTGTGCTTTCATCATTTTGACTTTCTCTCTCTTGATAAAGTCCACTGCCTGATTCTGGATTTCCTTCAGATGGTTCAAAAGTGTTTTCTCCTCGTACATTTCCTGAAGTTTCTTCCAGTTCTCCATGTCCTCGCTCCCTACTAGGTAAGACAGTCTTAGAACTGCGTATGTCGGATTCGGAAATCTCTCCATAAATTCCAGATCCTTCTCCATCATATCCAATGTTTTCTCTTCGATCTTCATCGCTATTTCTTCTGTCGCTTCCATCTGTGAAAACTCGTCCATCTCTACTTCTTGACCTATCATCTCGTCTATATAAATCATTTTGACCTCCTCTATCTTCGTTTATATTTTCTATATCTCTATTATAGTCGCCACCGGCCCTTTCTGTCAGCAGCCTAGCACGATCCATTTCCTTAGATTTTTCTATTGTGCTATCTATAATATCTTCACTAACCCTTGATATTACAAGACCTATCTGTTCTAAAGAAATTGTATTAATCCTAGAAAAATTATTTTTTAAATTTTCCATATCCATAGGATACACTGTATTAAACCTATTAGCTACTGAATAGGATATTGAGTCTCTCATAAACTTTTCAAAACTCAGTCTATCCTCTATATCTATCCTCAAATCAGCTAGAGCCAAGTTAATATATTCATCACCATAAATTCGACTTAAAGAAAATATATTTTCATTAAGTGAATCACTAGCTTCAAATGAGGAAGCATTTATTATTTCTTTTAAAGCATCGTTATGATTTTCGTGGTCAAACTGCCATAAGCTAACCTCATTAATATTCCTATCCATTGATGTGGTCTGACTAATATCAAAGATGTATGAAATTCTTTGATTTACATCACTTCCAACTAAAATCGGAATACCCTTTTGACCTCTCATAACAACTCTTCCAAAATATTTCTTCCACATATCAAAAGTCGCACAAGCTCTAGCTTCAGGTTCTTTGTTATATATACTCAATTGACTAGAAAAATCATATTTCTGATTATTGCCTATAACTTTTAAGAGTTTTAAATATTCTTTTTCATCTTGCAAAACTTCATACTTAATTGCTTCTTGTATATTCTTAAAATCATTTACTTGCATTTTCTACCTCCTTTTTAGAGTAATAAAAAAGACGATAGATTTTTGTTTATCTACCGACTTTTTATTGTATATTATTACTTGTGTTATTTATCATATTTTTTTAGATCATACGCACACAATTGCCTTCTATATTCTGTTTTTGTCTTATCTTCTTCACTCAACGACTTAAAATAATTTTCTGCATCTTCCAAAGTTACATTACCTTTTAAAATTTGATAAGCTATTAAATTAGGTTTTAAACTGATTCCTATCGTCTCACTCTTTAAAATTTCTCTAATTGTATTCGGAGTTTCCTTTAAATTTTTCTTTTCCATCATTGTTTTTTCTAAAACTCTCATCTTTTCTCTTTGTTTTTCTTTAAGATCTTCTGTGCGTTTAATGTTTTTATTTATTTTTGAAAAACCAAAAATAGGAAAAAATTGTTGAGATTGAATTGTTAGTTTATCTATAACTTCAAGCAACTGAAAGTTTTCTTCTTCAATTATTTTAAAATAATTTTTCATAATCTCGCTTGTATTTTGAAATGAATATTTTATTGTATTAACAGATCCCACAGCTATAACTTTTTCTGAATTTTTTAAAGAGTCTAAATCATCAGTTATACTAACTTTTATATCTCCACCTGATTTTATATCTCTAAAAACATTTTGAACTTTCCTTATATCCATTGCAGATACTGGCAATTGTAAGTTTGCTAAGGTTTTATATATTAAAGTAAAATTATCAGTCTTTATTTTATTTATCTTTATTGTTGGAATTCCTTGGATATCTATATCATGATCTACTACTTGAGTATTATCAGAATCTTTCTCATGTTCTACTAATAAAAAATTCCTTCTGACTTTTTCCGCTTCATCTGAATTTGGATCAACATAAGTAAAAATGGTTTTTAATATACTCTTGATATTATTGTCACTTATACTATAACCCATAAATATTATTGGATTATGCATAAATAAAGATAGAAGTTGAGCTCTTATTAATTCATATTTTTCGTTAAATTTATTATAGTCTTGATTGGTAATTATTATTTTATCAGGTTGAGTAACACATCCATGAATTTTATATATAGATCCATATGGGTCACTTAATAAAATATCATTACCTATTAATGGTTTAAATCCAAATATATCTTCGAGCATAACGTCATAATTTGTAGTTATAATAGAGCTGATATTCTTTCTTGATTTTTTAAATTCATTTAATTCATCAATGTTTTTATAATCAAGTTCATTAAGGATCTTAGATATATAAATTTTAAATCTACTTATGTTTCTACCTTTATCCATCAATTCATAAAATTCATCATTTATATATTTAAATTTCCCATTTCTATCATTCATCACATCCTCATCGAATCTTTTTTGTAAATCCGATGCTATTAAGTCATATTTATATCCATATTCATCATGATACTTTGATTTTATATCATAAAAAAATTCATCGCTGTTAGTTAAATCAAAAGAAATTCTTTTTAATAAGGCATCCCAGCTAAATGAATTTTCTAAATACCTTAAACTCATGCCAGTACCAATAAAAAGAACTGGATGATTTTTAAATTTTGAAATAAATTTTCTAATATCCATCGTTATGTCCTTTCTATTATTTATTATATCATCTTTAGTATATTAATTACACTAACCTACATTAACACTTTAGTAATTGCCATTAAAACATCAACCACAATAGAATTGCCGGCCTGCTTATATAGCTTGCTTGAAGTACAATTTTTTCTTCTTGGATGTACTTTCTCTAATTTGTCTATATCACTATCATCAAAACCCATTAGTCTTAGACATTCTCTTTCTGTTAAATACCTATACTGACCATTTCCAATATCTATTATTCCAGAATTAGGTACTCTCATCTGTTTTGTAGAAATAGTATAAGAAAAATCTTTAATCACTTTTAGTCGCCCTCTAAAACTATTATCTATACCTTTATTTAAAAATTTCAGCATATAAGGTTGGGTCATTGTATAAAGTTCACTTACATCCTTTTCTAAAAATTCACTTAGTGGTCTTGTTTCTTTCCTCTCCAATTTATTAAAAGAAAAGCTATTTGCTCCAAGACATGAAACAACAAATATCCTTTCTCTTTTTTGAGGTATCCCAAAGTCCATTGCATTTAAAATTTCATACTTACTCTCATATCCAAGGTTCTCTAGCTCCTTTAGATAAATAAAAAAGGAGTCCCTCATATTTCTATCAAGGACTCCCTTTACATTTTCCCAAATTATCCATTTAGGTTTTTCTTTCATTTCTTTTATTATTCTAATTGTTTCAAATAGTAAGCTTGATCTAGTTCCAGAATTCTTTGCTCCTCCTTGCTTTTTCCCTATTCTTGAAAAGTCTTGGCAAGGACTTCCATGCATAATTAAGTCTATCTTTTCATTAGGAGCTTTATATCCTACTACTGATTTTGGCTTATAGTCTTCTCCATAAAGTGCATTGTATGATTTAACACAAGCCTTATCTATTTCTACATAATCAACAACTTCATAAGGTATTTTCAAATTAATAAAAGCCTTTCTAATAGCACCTATGCCACCGAAAAGCTCTAATATTTTTACCTTATTCATTTAGATTATTCTTGTACCTATCTACAAGCTCCCTTATACTATCTTCTATTTCTCTTAAAAAGTCTTCTTTATCTACTTTTCCAGAGCTAATCTTTGCAAGTTTCATTTCCCATTCAGATGTCGTTTCTGCAGACTTAAACTTATCTTCTACAATTGATACAAGTCTATTGCCTTTTTCTGTTACAAGTAGATTTTTCTTATCTCTTCTTATGAGATCCTTATGGATAAGATTTTCGATAATTCCTGCTCTTGTAGCTGGTGTTCCTAAGCCTTTTCTTTCCACTTCTATTTCTTTATCCAGGGATTCTACTCCTGCACTCTCCATAGCCTTTAAAAGTGTATTTTCATTATAATGACTTGGAGCTTTGGTAAATTTCTCCGATATATTTTTAGAAGTTAGCTTAATTTTATCTCCAGTCTTTACATCTGGTAATTCATTTTCTTGTCTTTCCTTTCCATAAGGCTTTAGATACTTGGTATAACCTTCATCGATTATAGTCTTTCCACTTGCATTGAAGTTAAATTTATCATATTCATATCTGATTTTTCTACTAGATTCCTTTAAGTTATCCGAACATGAAGCAAGTAATTTATTCTTAACTAAATTATAGATTTTGCTTTCTTTATCAGATAAATCTCTAGCTTTTCCAATACGAGATATAGTAGGAATAATTGCATAGTGGTCTGTAACCTTAGATGAATCAAAAATAGACTTAAAATTTGATTCATTAACCTTAAAATCTTCTTCAAGTCCTTCTAATAATTCTTTCATAGTATTAACCATATCATCGGTTAAGTACCTACTATCTGTTCTTGGATATGTGATTAGCTTTTTTTCATACAAAGCTTGTGCTAGATTTAAAGTATCATTTGCTGAATACCCAAAATATTTATTTGCTTCTCTTTGTAAGGTAGTGAGATCATAAGGTTTATCTGGTTTTGTGCTTACTTCTTTGTCTTCTACCTCTGTAATAACTATTTCATCTTCTAGCAGATTTAATAGTTGTTCTGCAACTTCAATTTTATCAATTCTATCTGATACTAGCTTCAATCCTTTATAAGATAGGTCAACTGTGTAATATTTTTGCTTCTTAAATAGGTTTATTTCACTATCCCTCTTAGCTATTAAATATAGAGTTGGTGTTTGTACTCTACCAACTGAATATGTTTCCTTGTAAATGCAAGAATAAAGCCTACTTAAATTCATTCCTACAAGCCAATCTGCAATAGCTCTTGCACTTGCTGATCTATATAGGTCTTCAAAGTTTTCTCCGTCTTTAAGATTTCTAAAGCCATCTTCAATAGCCTTGTTTTCCATTGAAGATATCCAAAGCCTTTGAATCTTCTTCTTACATTTAGCTTGATTATATACAAGCCTAAAAATAAGCTCTCCCTCTCTACCAGCATCACAAGCATTTATAACTGTATCGATGTTCTTATTGTTTAAAAGTTTCTTTAAAACCCCATATTGTTTCTTAGTGTTTTTAGATACTTCATAAATATATTCTTCTGGAATTATAGGAAGAGTTTCTATTGTCCACTTCTTCCATTTTTCGTCTATCTTATCTGGACTTGCCATTTGAATTAAATGACCTACACACCAAGAAACAATGTATCCATTCCCCTCATAATATCCGTTTTTTCTTGTTCTTGCTCCAATTACTTTTGCAATTGTAACTGCTACACTTGGCTTTTCTGCTATTACTAATTTCATTAATACCTCCATAAATAAAAAAAAGAGCGAAAGATTTCTCTCTCGCTCAAAGTATTTCTCCCGAAGATTATATTATTTTCGGGAAAATTCTACTTATTAATTTCTTTTTCTAGTTCTTTAAGAACTTTTATAATCTCTTCAAAGTTTGGATAGTCTCCATATATCATTTCTGACATAGCCTTATAATCTTTCTCTATTTCAGAAAATCGGTACTCTCTTGGGACTAATCTTAATCTTCCATTTAGTGCTTCTTCATACCTTGCCCACTTTCTAGGGTAGAATTTCATTTTAAATTCAGTCACTTTTTTTAATAAATCCTTATCCTCTAAGGCTTTGTTTTTATAATCTGAATTTGCTATTTTATATAAGTCATAAAAGTGTCTTGCATACCTATGTGGCATAGGAGAAGATTCTGGTCTATTCGCTTCATGATGAAGTATAGTTGCCTTTTCCCAAAAAGTTCTCTCTGCTGATACTGTTCTTATATTAGTTTTTTCTTTAAATACGTTTGGATAGGCTTCTCCAATTATTGGTAATATTTCAACATCAATTGCAGGTGTCCATGCTGCAAGGCTTCCTATTTCAAGTCTTATATTTTGTGTCAAATAATTAGATTCAAAAATTTTAGGATATTTACAAAGAATTGTTTGTGGATCTATTGTATCTATAGAAAATTCAAAATCAAAATCCTTTAAATCTTCTTCTAAAACTTTTAAAAATTCATCTCTTAAAAAAAGTTCTGTCTTTTCATTAACTGTTTTGTTGAATTTATCTTGCTTGGTATTTGACCTTTCAATCCATGGTTCTTTTTCTTCATAGCCTAATAATCGCCAATCTAAGATTAGATCTATATCTTCAGAAAATCTTTCAATGAGTCCAAAACATTTTGAAAGTGATGTGCCACCTTTAAAGGTTAAATATTCTTTCCATTTATTTTCATTAAATAGATAGTCTAAGATAAAAGTAACCCAATAGTCTTTTTCAATAACTGCCTCAGATATATTCTCCTTTCTGGCTGTATTTACTATTAAAATTCTTAAGTCTTCTTTGTTTTCTATATAAAACTTATTCATTTTTGCCCTCAGAAATTTCTCTTATTACTTCATATATCCATGATGGAACTGATTTTGACTCGTTCATTAAGTCTATTCTTTCTTTTTCACTTAAATTTTTTCTTATCTTTTGTATAACTTCGTTAGTTATATTTTCTTTTCCCAAAGACTTGATTGCCTGAATTACAGTCGCTGTCTTTAAGGACATATTAGCAATCTCTCCTGGATTTACTTTTTTAAATTCTAAAATGGTATCCCCTATTTTATATTTTTTGTATCTTCCACTAGATATATATTTATAGTGAGTTGGAACTTGTGTTGAAAGTCCTAATAAGTTTAAGGCTGTGCTATTATATGGTGCAATATTCCAATTGTATTTTCTTGCTATGGCAAGTGCTAACTCGTGAATTGATACTGCTTCGTACTCTCCAATTAATTCGCTATATCTTGGATTGTAATAAAAGCCATCGATGACACGCTTGATTTTATCTTCATCTGCTAATCTTTTTAATATTTGTCTAACTGTAGCATTAGATGCAATATCTAAAAAGTCATTTGCAAAAAATACTTTATGTGAATCAAAACTATTTATTTTATCTGATATTATTTCCATATATGAACTCATTACAATTCTCCTTTGTCACGGATATTGTATCATATTCGTGACAAAAGTTCAATTGTACTTAAGTTTAATATCCTTATAATAGTTCATCATCTTCATCTAAAGATTCTTCATGACTTTCTTAATTGTCAGATTCATCTTCTGACTCACTAACATAATCCTCATCATCTTCTTCAAAGTCTTCCAACATTCTATCTTCCTTAGCTTTGACTACTTTAAAATAATATCCTGCTCCTATAACTCCTCCAATTACAAGTGCAACAATTAGAAATGAACCTATCCCGCTTTTCTTTTCTTCTTTTACTGGAACAGTCTTAGGTTCTTCTTTTTTTACTTCTTCTTTCTTAGGCTCTTCAACCTTTATAGTGTTTTTATCTTCTGATTCAATCATATTAAGCAGGTCTTGCTCTCCTACTTCTGTCAATAGCCTTACATTATCTTGATTTGATGAGTGATCTACTATTAGGTGCATAGTTTTTCCACTTTTGGTTTGAAATGTTAAAAATTGTCTTACATCAACTGGATTTTCTTTATCTTTTTCTGTATCTCCACTTGGTGTAATATCTTTTCCATTCCTATCTACATTTTCAATTACTGAACCTCTTGCCTTATTTTCTTGTGTTGCAAGATTATTTACTGCCTTTGTATTACCACCTTTTACAAGTGGGGTTTTCTTTGGTGGATTATTTGAAGGCTTGGTTGCTTCACTTGTATTTCCTTGTATTCTTGGAACATCTTGATAAGGAATTTCTTCTTTTGATGGTGTAAAAACATCATCTTTCAACATTTTCTCAAATTCTTCTTTTTGTGGTTCATAGATTGATTCGTTTTGACTTTCAATTTGTCCTTCATTTGTCATCGCAAATGTAGTTGCTGGTACTGTAAATGTAAAAAGGAGTAACGCTATGGCTACTCCTCGTTTAATACTCTTATTCATTTTTCTATCCTTTCTTATTTTACATTTTTAAATACATAGACTGCTTTTCTAGCATTGTCCCATTCTATTGTTTGGTTTTTGCCATCTTTAATATCTCCATGACTTGCTCCAAAAGCTTTAGCAATATTTGAAATTGAAGCATGAATTCTTCCATTTATAATCACTGGCTTAACATCTGAATTGTAGACCTTTCCATCTGAATCTTTCATAACACCAGTATCAATATTTAGTCTTAATGTCTTTTTTGCTAGGATATTATTCTCTTTATTTGAGAAAATAGCTTCACGAGTAGAGTTGTCATACTCAACATTAAAACCTAGAGTATAAGCAATATATCTTACTGGAATCATAGTTCTTCCTTGGTCTACATAAGTTTTTACATCCATATATACTGTTGTCTTACCATCTTTGTTGATAATGTTATAAAAGTTTTTGTCTACTTGGAAAACTGCAAATTCTTTTTCATCTTTAACTTGTTTTTTGTCCTGTTTTTCTTCTTGCTTTTTCATCTTGTTAAGATCAAATTGATTTAGGATATTCTTATCATCAGCTTTCAAAATTTCGTCCCACTTTTTATCTTGAGATTTATTATCTTCTTTCTTATCTTTGTTTTCTTTTTGGAGTTTTAGAAGTTCATCTAATTTCTTAGATAAGTCTTGGTTTAGATTTTTGTCTTTTTCATCTTTAACTTGTTTTTCAAGTTCTTCTTTCGCTTTTTTATTTGCTTCCTCGATTAACTTCTTTGCTTCTTCAATTTTCTTATCTAATTCTTCTTTTAGCTTTTTAATTTCTTCTTCAGAAGCTTTTTGTTTTTCTTCTAGTTCTTTAATTTTTTCTTCTAATTCTTTTTTAGTATTTTCAGAAGATTCTTTTAAACTATCAATAGCCTTTTGAAGCTCTTCAATTTTCTTAAAGCATTCTGACTTAGAATTTTCTGTCTCTTTCTTTTTATTCTCTAATTCTTTTATCTTAGTATCTTTTTCTTCAAGAACTTTTTCTAAGTCCTTAATTCTATTATTTTTATCCTCAATTTCTTTAGTCTTCTTTGAAAGTTCCTCTTCTAAAGACTCGAGCTTTTCTTGCATTTCTTTGACTTTATTTTCGTTTTTATCGGTCTTTTCTTTCTCAGCTTCTAACTCCCATTTTGTAGATGAATAATCTTCTTTTAGTTTTGCATTTTCATCTTGTAATCTTTTTAATTCATCTTTAAGTTGAGTAATTTCTGCTATTAGTTCATCATTATTGGAGTTTCTAAGATTCTCAATTTCTTTATTCAATTGAACAATCTTATTATCTTTATCTCTAATCTTTTCTTCTAATTTAGCCTTTTCTTGTTTCAGATTCTCTCCATTATCTTTGCAAGATTCTAACTTTTCCTTTAATTCATCTATCTTTGATTGGTCTTCTTGTTTCTTATCATTTAAGTCTTTGATCTGATTTTCTAAATCACTAATTTTACTTATAGAACTTTCTATCACTTTTTTACTACCATCTGTATCATCAGCTTTAGCTAGTACATTAGTAGTTGAGGTTGATGTTAAAACTAATAAAAGAGCCATAAAAAAGGCTCTTAGTCTGTTCGTATTAAATTTCTTCATTATGAATGTTCTCCTTTTCTTTTAATTTTTCTTCTATTTTTCTGTCATTAATTTTCTCCATTAATTCTTCCAAGCTAATATTGTTTCTCCTAAGAGTTACAATTATTTCTTCATTCTCAACTTGTATTTCTTCATCGCAAATTTCCTTGTATTTTGCATTTAAATCTTTTAACTTCTCTTCTATTTTTTTCTTTTTGTTCCTGATACTTATAAGTTTTCTGTTCACACAATATCTCCCTTCTATCTTGGTCTTCCAAAACCATAAAAGTGTGATTTCCAATATTTTGAATTTATTGATGTGTATTGAATTGGATCTCCTGCGTGAATCATCATTCCATTACCTGCGTATATTCCTACATGAGATATTGGAGTTCCACTGTTATATGTTGAATGGAAAAATATAATATCTCCAGGTTGAGCTTCACTTGGACTTACTGGATTACAATAGTCTTTGTATATTCTCCATGCAGTTGTTCTTGGCATACTCTTTACACCAGACTTTGTAAATGACCAACATACAAAACCTGAACAATCAAAGTTAGATGGTCCACTTGCTCCAAACACATATCTTTTGCCTATATGTTTTTCTGCTTCATTAAATAAGGCTTTTGCAGTAGCTGAATCAAAAGCAAGACCAGGATTTCCAAAGTTTGGATTGTCTACTATTTCTCCTAAGTCCCCATTACCCGATCCAAAAACATCTCCCATATTCCCCTTAGCTTCAAGAAGAGCTTCATAATGAACTACATTGTCTGGATAATCTTTAAATATTTCCCTAACAACTTCATCCATTTCTTTTTTCTTTAAAGTTACAATTAACTTTTTATATTCGTACTCTTCTTTTTCATAACTAGTATAAGGATTGCCACGACTATCATATCTAGTTCTTGCTACTGTTCTTGTTCTAATTTCAATTTCTTCCTTAAAATCAAGCTTATACATCTTATCGAAAAGTTCTTTTAAAATTCCTTTTACTTCAGATGCTGATTTTACTTCTCCACATCTTGAAGTTATATAGGATAAAAGTTCATGGGTATTATGACCAATTTCTCCTTCTTTATTTATGATATATTCGTCATATCCAGGATGACTTGTTTTTACACTTTCGATTTGTGATTGTAGGTCATATTCCATTGATGAAAATTCTTGATTAACTTCACTTAGAACTGTATCTTGTGATAGGTATGTTGTTGTCATTACTGAGTTTACTGAGTTACTTAGTCCACTCATACCAACACTTCCACCACCAATCATGATTGATAGCATAAGACCTAGTCCTATTACTAGAAATAGAACCATCTTACTTTTTCTTACGATTAGCTCTTTAGAAGCCTTACCTAAACTTAAAATAGCTTTTTTAACTCTATCTACAAGTCTTGTTTCGTGCTTTTTAGCTATCATGCTTTTCATTTGCTTTCTTTGGTAAAACTTCTTAAATCTATTTTTCTTTATATAGGCGTCTGACTTTTTTAAATCTTCCAAGCCGCTTTTAAACTCCAACTTGCTTTTTCTCTTTCTTATTTTCTTATCGAGTTTAGATAGCTTTTTTAAGGACTTTTTCTTTTTGTCTAGCTTATACTTCCTTATTCCATGCTGGAGTTTAGAGCTTACATTGGCGACCTTTTCTCCAGATTCTACACCAGTATTATCAGATCCTGAACTTAAATAATCTCTCACTAACTCTGAAGACTTAGCTCCAGATAATAAAACTCCAGAAGATAGACTTCCTTTAGTTTTATTCTTTAAGATATTATCCTTTAGATTGCTTTTAGACTTTTCAAGCTCTCCAATCTTTTTATCTGATATAAAATCTTTAACATCTTGTGCCTTCTTAGAATCTTTTCTTGTAACTTTCTTAGATTCATCTTTTAAGTCATCGATTTTCTTTCGAGTGAATTTATCACTTTCATAATTTTTTCTTTTGTAGTAGGTCTTCTTTTTGTTAACTTTCTTTTGTTCTGAAGCTTTAAGGCTTGTTTCCTTTTCATCTTTTATAAATTCTTGATTATTGTCTTTAAACTCAGGATTATCAAATGTTTTATCTGTATCAACTTCGCTTAGCTTACTTTCTTTATCTATCTCTTTAGAAATTTTTTCCTTATCTCTAAACTTCTTTTCTTGATAAAGTTTCTGCTTTTGCTTTTTATCGATATTAGTATTACTTTCGTTCTTACTTACTTCATCTTTAACAAGCTTATCTTTTCTATATACTCTCTTGCTTTTCTTTGCTTCGATAGGTTTATCTTCACTTGTCTGGATTCGCTTAGACTCTTTCTCGTTAATTTTGTCTTGGAATTTATCCTTACTATGGATAAGTTTATCCTCGTAATTTTTAAGAACTTGTCTTTTACTTGATTCCTTCTTATTGCTTATTGGTTGAGCCTTAGCTGAAATATCATCTGTTGTTAATTTATTAGAGTTAACATTTCTACTGTTTTCACTATCAAAATTTACCTTTTTGTAGTCTACATCTAAGTCTTCATCAAGTTTAAAGCTTTCATCTGCCCTTATTTCAAGATTAGCTTGTTTTGTTTCTTCAGCCTTATCCTTATTATCTAAAACTTCTTTTCTAATTCTTTCCTTGTTTTTAGCCTTCTGGAAATCTTTTAGTTTATCTTGTTTTTGATCCTTAGCTAATATATTCTCATGAATAAGTTTAGATTCTTTTTCTGAAATTTTATCTCCGAACCTATCCTTAGTCTTAATTATCTTATTGGTATAATCATCTGAATGAACAAGTTTACTATCTACATTCTTTTCAGGAGCGTCCCTATTTCGTATAATTTTCTTTTGAAAATCTTTTTTTAGTTTTTTATCCATATCACACCTACTTAGCTTCTTCTGGTTTTGTTGTCATTAGCTTATACAGCATGGTGTCTTTAGGGAATTTATCAATAAATGGAACAATAGTATTTCCAAAGAATAAGAGTCCCTCACCTGCATTTGAGTTAGTAATATAGTTTAACTGATAAGGCGATATTTTTAATTTCTTAGCAAGGATATCCCTATCTCCAGATGCTTGATTTAACATTAGAACAAAGTCTGTATTATCAAAGATATTTTCAATTTCCTGACTTGTTAAAAGGTCTTTTACGTTTTGAGTTATACCTGTTGGGATACCTCCCCATTTTCTAAATCTTTTCCAGATTTCTACTGAATATGAAGCAGTTTGTGGATCTTTTAATAAAAGGTGGAACTCATCTATATAGTATCTTGTAGACTTGCTTCCTCTATTTAGGGAAACCTTGTTCCAAACTTGGTCTTGAATTACAAGCATACCTATTTTTTTAAGTTGTGTTCCTAGCTCTTTTATATCAAAACAAAGCAGTTGCCTATTTAGGTCAACATTTGACCTATTATTAAAGACATTAAGACTTCCCTTAACATAAATTTCCATTTCTGTTGCGAGCTTCCTACCAACTCCCTCTTCTTGAGATAAGAGCATATCGTATAAATCTCCTAATATAGGCATATTTTCTGGTTTTGGGTCTTCAAAATATTTTTGATATATTTTTGGCAAGCACCTATCTATAACAGATTTTTCTGCAGCAGTAAGACCAGATCCTCCTACTACAAGTTCAAGCATAGACATTATGAAGTTTGCCTTATCCTTTAAAGGTGCATCCCCATCTCCATAGTTCATATTAATATCTAATGGATTTAGATAGTCCTTTGATTTTGCTGAAACTTTAATAACTTCTCCATTAAATTGTTTTACAAGGTTTGAATACTCGCCTTCAGGATCACAAATAATTACATCATCATCTGTGACAAGAATTGCATTTGCCATCTCTCTTTTTGCCGAGAAAGATTTACCAGAACCTGGTGTTCCTAATATTAGTCCGTTAGGGTTCTTTAGTTTCTTCCTATCTGCCATAATCAAGTTTTGGCTAAGGGCATTTAATCCATAGTACAAAGAATTTGCCGAATCAATAAATAGCTCTTCTGTTGTAAAAGGCATAAAAACTGCCGTTGATGATGAAGTTAAAAATCTTTTTATCTCGACTTGATTAACTCCTAGAGGTAAGACAGAAACAAGTCCTTGCTCTTGTTGGTGAGATAATCTTTTTACCTGACAATTATGTCTGTTAGCAATTGATGAGATTTGAGCAATAGTATTTTCTAATTTTTGATTAGTCCTAGCAAAATTCATCATTGCTATGGTAACTACAAAGAGCCTTTCATCTCTATTCTGTAAGTCAGATAACATGGACTTAACATCCGCACCAAAGGTATTTATATCTGAAGGAATAATATCCATATCATATCCTGCTCGAACTGCTTTCTTTTGTTCTTCAATTTTCATTCTGTCTAGGTCTGTGTTTTTTCTCTTAATAAGTTTAATAGCTTCTGCTTGTTCAACTACATCTATATGAAAAGCTACATAAATATTGTCATCAATATCTAAAAACTCAGATAACATTCTGTCTGATAACTCACTTGCAAGTATTTGAAAATGACTTACTGCTCCAATGAATTTCCCAAATTTAAAATTATTTGCTGGTGCAAAATTAAAGATATTGGGAGTTATATGTGATTTTGCAGACTCTTTCTTCTTCAAATCTTTATATGAAAAATCAAAGTTCTTGTCTGGATTTAACATATCATGAACAAGTCTTAGTCTTTCTTCGCCATCAAGACTCTCTGCTCTTACTCCCATAGATTTAAAGTTAGATAAAATATCTACTTCAAGTCTATTTAACTTTGCTCTTGCTTGCTCTAGGTTATCGGCTTCTGTAGTAAAGGTTATATACTTCATCTTTTTAAGTCCGTTATTTCCCTTTGCAAGTTGAAGCTTTAACATCTCCCTAAACTCTTTTCTTACATCGTCATAGAAGTCTCGCTTATCAGCAATTTTAATTGCGTCTTGTAGGTCTTTACTTCTTCCTAATTGATTTACATACGAAAGTTCGACGTGGACACTTGGATCAAAAGAATTTAAAAAGTTGGCAAATTGGTTAAAGATTAAATCTCTATCTTCTTCCAATGCCAACTGGTAATTTATATCTTGAAATGAAATTGTCTTTGAATAATTTTTTTCATCTAACTGGCAAATGCCCTCTGGTAACATTCTTATATATGGAATAGTATCCTCAACAGTAAATCTCTTTTTCTCTTTCTTTAAAAGTACACTTAGAAGACTATTTTTTGGATCTTTCTTTGTTTTTAGCCTTCTTACTTCCTTTCGGTCTTTTTTTAATTGTTTTTCCCTTAGATTTAAGTCGCTGATTTGCTTTTTTCTTTGCTTCAAGGTATGCCTCCTTTCTTATTCTCTTAGTTGGTTGATAAAACTTATGAAGATAGAAAAATTTAAAATACTTTTCAAAAGTTAAGGTGTCTTTTTCATATAAGGTTATAAAAAAGATTGGCAGGGTTACTATTAGCATTACAATAATAGAAACATCATTAGGTAGATATTTCTTCATAAATATATAGGTTGGTATGCCAATTAGTCCTGCCACAGAAAAACCTATAAGTTGTCTTTTAGTTAAGTTAAAGGCAACCTTTGTTTTAATCTTGTCCAAATCTTTTGGTATTGGTACATACGCCATTTTAATCTCCCTCTACTTCTTCTTTAGAAAGTTCAAGTATATGGTCATAATTAGATGTTGTTTCCTCTTCTAGGTAGCTAATTCTTTCTTCTAATTCTTCTTGTTTTTCTTCATTTCTGTCATTGTATTCTCCTTGATACATAACAAATTCATTGTGACATCTTCCGAGTCTATTTATTCTTTTCTTTAAGTTTCTAATCTCTTCATTTCTGTTTTTCTCTTTTAAGATTTCATAAGTTCCTCCCAATAAAATTCCAAGTCCCAATAAAATACAATTTTTCTTTTTTAACATTTATTCCTCCTAGTGTGTATTCATAATACTTTTTGCAACTGTTCCACTCTTAAACATCATAAGTCCAAGTAGTAGAGCATATCCTAATATACTAAACAAGCTTGCGTGAATATCTGTAATCTGTACCGTTCTTATTAAAACGGTGTAGATACCTAAACATACCATCAAAAACAAACCTTGTAGTCCCAAGGCAAAAAGTCCCTTGATATAATTTGTTCCAATCTGACCCCATTCTTTATTTCCCATAGTCGCAAATGGTATGGATGATACTGATGAGTAGACATATATTTCAAACATACGCCCATATACTATTAAGGTAATAGTTAAAGATATACATTGAATTGCAATCCTTACAAGGCTTGTTTCAACTAATATCATTAAAAGCTCACCTATTTCTTTTTCTTTTAATGTATCAACCATTGCAACTATCTGATCTCCTGAAACAGTGGCAGAAGTAGTGATTACCCCTGCCGCTTTGTTTACAAGATTTTGTGCCACATCAAAGACTGCCATTGAAAATTCAAAGGCATGGCTTGCAAGGTAGACTGCTATAAACATCTTTATAATGTATTTGAAAAACTCAAAAGTATCTGTATCGTGCATATTATTCTTTTGCATAACCATATTTATGAGTTCAATACATAAAACTGCTGTTATGATAAGACCTGCTATTGGAACGATCACATTATCATTAATGTTTTTTATGAAGTTATACACTTCTCCATTCCAACCCATTGGTGTCTTCCCAACATCAGTTGCAATAACTCCTACCTTGTCATTTATATCTAAGAACATGGACTCAAGATTTGCTTTGATACCTCCGAGTAGCATATCCTTAAAAAATTCAGTTAGCTTGTCAAAGATACCAAACATAGACTTTCTCCTATTTTAAAGCATTTGCAAGTAGTGGAATTAATTTAATACCGATTAGTACAATTCCCCCACCAGCCATAAGCTGCTTAATACCTTGAGATTTAGCACCAGGGTTATCATTACCATAACCTTCCATTAAGTTAATAACTCCCCATGCTCCTAAACCTGCACCAATTGCAGTTACAAGTGTCTTTAAAACTCCAACTCCAGCTGTAAAAAATTCCATATTATTCCTCCTCGTTTTCTTTCTTATTTTCTATTTTGTTTAGTGATTTAACTATAAAATTCTTGTAGACCTTATCTCCTTTTTTATTTTCTTTGAAATAACCAAAAACATGGATTAGATCTCCTTTTTCAAATTCTTTAACAATTTCTACCTTTTCTCCATATACTGAGCAATTTGTATATTCTTTGCCCTTTCCATATTTTTTAACAAGAGCAAAATTTGCTACTTGAACACTTTCTCCATCTTTTTCAAATTCTGAAAATTCAGCTTCCTTAACTAAATTTGCATTAATATTTATCATTTCTCTATCCATTAATTTCTTCTCCTTAATCTGTAAATTTCAATTAAAAAAGCGACTGGATCTATTTATTTCCAATCGCTATACATTATTCCTTATTAAATTGTTCTAAGTAGGAGCTCTTATCCTTAACATCTTAACCTCCTAATTTTGAGTATAAAAAAAGCAGTAAACTTTATAATTACTGCTTTAATAAAATATCCTATATTATTAATCATTAAATGAACAATCTCGACAAATACCACCTACATCTTCTCGCCTATCCTTAAATCCCTTTCCACATTTAGAGCAAATAAATGCATAATCATTATTGTAATTCTCCTCTTCTAAATAAGAGTCATCGTAGTCTTCTTCATTTTTGTTTATAGAATCTTGATCTATCTGAATTTCAATTATTTCAATATCTGTATATTCTTTATCATTATTAATATAAAAAGAATCTTCTTCGATATCATCTTTATTAATTAATCTTGTGACATTAACTATGACACTTCCACTAAATTCTTGTTCTATTGGTGGTGATTGTATGACTTCTTTTGTATCATCATCACGTCCCCAATAATCAAAGGATACACAACTTAAATTTATTAAATATTCTAGCTCATAAGTTATACTAACAATCTCGTCTGTAAACTCTTCATAAGTATCTAATATCTCATTGAATTCACAATTATTTATATCTAATTCTTCAATACCCTCACTTCCAATAACATACGATTCTAGATAATAATAGTTGTTATTATAAATACTGTCAACTATATCATTAGAAATATCTTGTTTTACTCTTTCTACATATGACACATCTTTTCTATTTAAATCTACATAAACATTAAAATCATATCTATCATATACTTTTGAAGCGAAATTCTGAAACATTCCTGTTGTTAAAAATTCAATATTTACATTTGGATTTTTTTCTTTAAATTCACTTAATAATTTATCGTGAACTACTAAATTATCTTGACTATCCTTACTCCACCAGTCTTCTTTTATATCATTCGTAATAAAAATAATATCTTTTACTGATTTTTCAACTGGTAAATCTAATATCTCTTTCCAAACAAATAAATCTCCAAATTTTTCAACTCCATCTTTATTAATGTCCTCATATCCAGGCGGAATTTTATATTTATACCTAAGTTCACCCTCTCTAATAATTTTTAATTGTTCACTAAACCTTATCCTATTACCTATCCTATTATTTTTTTCTAAATATGAAATAAGATTATCTATATCTTTAATTATTTCAGGAGAATCTGTTGTTATTTCATCATATTCAATACCAACACTATTTTTATAAGATTTGATTATTTGTTTTAATTCAACTAACTTGTTATTTAAATCATTCTCCAAATTTTTTCTTCCAAAATAATTATATTTAGATGATTTAATCAAGACACTCTCTAAATTTTTTTGACTCCTTTCAATTACTCTTAGTAAATCTTTTTCAAAATTTTGATACTTTTTTTTCAATTGTCCGAATACGCTATATTTATTTTTATTAAATTCTTTATACACTTGATTCGGAATCCATATTAAATCCTTACACTCCTTGAAAATTTCTAATATGTTTTTGCTACTGTATAATGAATATCGAGCTAAGTCAAGTATTACATTTGTATCTAATACTATTATAGAGGTTTTTCTATTTATTATTTTTTTAAATTTTTCATAATTCAATTAAAGCACCAACCTTATTATTTAATTACATTCACAAAATTATTAAGTTTTTTCCATTTTCTAATCTTAGTCCTAAATGTTCCAAATGGTGCTACTGTATTTACATGGATAAATTTATATACTTCCCAAGTTGCAGTTTTTGTTGCTTCATCTGCCCATTTTCTCATATGTGGTTTAAATAATTCTTCCTCTGTAAGATTATCTATCAAAGAGTAAATATCTTCTATATTCTGTGATAGTTGTTCTTTTAATTCCTTTAACGATTTATGAGCATAGGTATCTGTAAACCATTGATACAATTCTCCAAGTTGATTCCACTTAAATTTGTCAGATGGCGTTTTAACCTCAATTCCCTTTTTTTCATCTTCTTCCCATTTCAAAACTAAAGTTGTCCAACCTACTTGATAGGCAAGATTTTCAGCTGGTGTCCTATCAACTTGATCTACTCTTTTATCTTTTAATTCTTCTGGGATATTATCAAACTCTGAAATATATTTTCCAAAAGTTTTCTTTATCTCATTTTTTAATTCTTCCTTACTTTCATAAGACCTCATATGCCTACCTCCATGGTTTATATAGATATTATACCAAAAATATTTTTATCCTAGGCTTAATTCATAATCTTGTAATCAAACTGTTCCTGTTTATTTTTATTTTATCTCTATTTGTTAAATACTCTTCCACATCAAACAAGTTTTTCTTATCATAATCTTCCAACAACTTGTAATTCTTATGCTTTGTAATATCGAATTTATCAGATAGAAAAGGTCTTACTCCTCTTAACTGATAAATACACTTACCGCCATCCATTACAGTTATTTCATCTTGACTCATAAGTTCCTTGCCAGTTTTTTGGTAATTTAGACCAAAAGATTTTTGATTGGATCTTGTTTCTGATGTGTTATATAGGTCTATGGTTTCTTTTCCTAAGGTTTCAGATAATTCTTTTACTGTTGTTTTTTCTTTTCCTCCTAAAAAGAGTGTAGAGTCGCAGTTACCAACTATTGTATCTGCATGGTCTTTATAGATTGCTTTTAATTGAGATTGTGCTTGCAGTATTATGCTTGCCGATATTTCTCTTGAACGAATTGTTGCAATCAATTTTTCAAATTTAGGAATTAATCCTATATTTGCAAACTCATCAAGTAGACACCTAACATGAACTGGAAGTCTTCCACCATACACATCATCTGCCTTATCACATAGAAGATTAAATAGTTGAGAATACATTATTGAAACTACAAAGTTAAAGGTATCATCTGTATCTGATATTATTACGAATAAAGCAGTTTTTCTATCTCCAATTTTATCAAGCTCTAATTCATCTTCGCTCATTAGTTCTCTAAGCTCTCTTATATCAAAAGGTGCAAGTCTTGCTCCACAAGATATTAGAATTGACTTGGCAGTTTTTCCTGCTGCCAGCTTATATTTCTTGTATTGCTTAACTGCAAAATGACTTGGATCTTTCTTTTCAAGAGCTTCAAAAAGCCTATCAATTGGGTTCATATAGGTTTC
>NZ_JBEPMA010000022.1:0-12848 GCF_040545475.1 Peptoniphilus olsenii
TTCATTCTCTCTTACAATTTTTAATTTCGTTTCATAATCATATTTTGACATTAAAATACCCCCTAATCCATGTCCGGATTTAGGGGGTCACTACATTTTTTATAAATCTTTATTTTTTACTATTGTATTTGATACCAAAATAGAAAGTAAAGCCGATACTAAACATAGTATAATAGCAAATACAAAATAATTATTTGTATATTCTAATTTTGATAAGAATCCAAAGTATAAACCTAGCACCAAACCGATCACTATTGTTGTGACTAAAAATAAATATAAAAGTATAGCCATACCTTTAGCTCCAAAAGCAAAATATCCAGGTACATGAAACATAGTAAGAATAAATATAGCTATCATTACGATATTTATAGATTTATAAAAATCATTTAACATATTTATACCAAAAAATACCGTAGCAATTTTGTGTGCAAATATAAATAAGAATATAATTATAAGATAAGCTATTATAATAGTAATATATCTAGCAATTACATATTTATAACTTTTAATTGGCATAGTTCTTAGAACTGCAAGAGTTCCATTTTTATCATCTATATTATAAATATTTGATAATATGCCAGTCATAAAAGCAAATATAAAAGCAATGCTTCCTGAACTTTTTATAAAAGAAAGTAAAGCTAATACCATGCCAAAATATACCAAGAAATAAATAAGGATATCTTTTAATTTTCTGTCTCCTTTTAGCAAGAGATATTCTCTATAAAGAGCTACTTTCATTTAATCAGCCCTCATTTCATAATTCCATACTTTTTTAAATAATAAAAGGACTATCACAAAAACTGCCATGACTATTGCCAAAGTATATAAATTTGTAATCTTAATAACATTATTTTCTGTCAGTAAACCTCCAAAAAATGAAAACAGTAAAATTGCAAAGAAAACCATTAATATATTTTTTGCAATTGTAGAGCGGCTGCCAAATTTAACCAAAATAGTCAGAGCACCTATTCCAATATCTAATGATATTAAAACTAGAATGGCCCACAATAGAAAAACATTTATTGCAATATCCGTTTTCAATTTAAACACAATCATAACTAGAGAAATTACTATAACAGTAGGCATGACCGAACTTAGTATTTTGCTTGTACCATAATCATCTAGAGAGATGGGCATAGTTTTTATATATTCATCAAAATCAGTATTAAGATCTACTAAATAACTGCTAAATCCATTAGACGCAAACAAAATTCCACAAATTAGAGTGAAAAATATCAAATTATCCATATCAACATCACCATTAAAAAGTGATAATAAAAAGTTCATCTGAGAAAACAATAAAATTCCAAGTCCCAGTGCATAACTATGTTTAAGCTGATAAAAATCTCTTTTCATTAAGGCAATCACGCATCTTCACCTCTCAAATATAAAACCATAATTTCATCTATATTTGTCTTATCCATCACAAGTTCTGGGTATTTTTCTTTAAATTTATGGACATCATTTACAAGTACATTAATTTGATACTTCTCTTTTTTAAATTTCACAATAAAAGATTTATCAATCTTTTCAAAATCGCTCTCCGACACTCTGACTATGCCGTAGTTTTCTTCTAATTCGTATTTCTCTTCACTAAATACTACCTCGCCATTGTCTATAAAAGTTATATAATCAGCAATCTTTTCTAAGTCTGTTGTAATATGAGAAGAAATTAAAATTGTATTATCCTCATCTTCCATATAATCTAAAAATATATCTAATATTTCAGATCTAATGACTGGATCTAGTCCACTAGTTGGCTCATCAAGTACCAAAAGCTTTGGCTTTGTAGAAAGAGCAATTGCTATTTTTAATTTAACTTTCATCCCCTTGGAGAAATCCTTGTATTTTTTCTTGACAGGAATATCGAATTTATTTAAAAGTCCATGATAATAATTGTTGTCCCAACTTAAATATATTGAAGAATATATTTTTTCTATTTCTATGGGATTCATATATTCACCAATAAAATATTCATCAAAGACAGAGTTTAACTTTTCTTTTATATCATTAGATATTTTATCTCCAAAAATAAGTATTTCGCCTTCATATTTTATTATAGACAGAATTGACTTTAATATAGTTGTTTTGCCAGAGCCATTTGCTCCAATTAGACCCATAACAGTTCCTTTTTCTACATTAAAGCTTACATCTTTTAATGAGAAATCCTTATAGCTTTTATTTAGGTTTTTTATTTCAATCGCGTTCATCTTTCCACTCCTTATAAATAAATGTGAGCAGTTCATTTAAACCAAGCTCTGATTCTTTAGCAATTTTAATTAGTTTTGATACCGGTATTTCTAAGTCTTTTTCAATCTTTTTATTGTTAGTAATATTACTAATTTCTATGCTATTTATAAATGAACCCTTGCCTGGTAAAGTATAAATATAACCATCTCGTTCTAAATCGTCATATGCCCTTTTGGTGGTAATAACAGAAACTTTCAAATCTTTTGCAAGAGTCCGCATTCCAGGCAATTTGTCATGTGCTTTTAGTTGTCCTTTCTTAATCTTTTCTTCAATTTGTTTTTCAATTTGCTCATAGATTGGTGTATCTAGAGATTTTGAAATAATTATTTCCATTTAATCACCTATTTTTTAGTGTATATATACAGTGTCTATATAATATCACGGTGTATATATACAGTCAAGTGTTTATTATTAAATTCTATTTACAGTAAATCTTATCTATACATGTTTGTATTAGACTTCTTATATATTTTACTAAGGACACCCAAGGGTGATTTTTTTTATAACTGGATTTTATTTTCGTACTGATAGCTTTTTAAAAATAATTGTCTTATAACTGATTTTTAATTATCTATCTAATGAAAAGATATCATAATCCGAAATATCTTTTCCATTTAACCAGTCTAGGGCAAATTCTGATGCAATAGTTGAATAAATAGTGCCGTTACCGCCTGCCCCACATATAGCCATGATATTTTTATTATTCTTATGCAGTCCAATATATGGCAAATCATCTTTACTCTCTCCAAATATGGCCGCATAAGAATATTGTGATTTAATTTTAATTTTCTTATCCACTAGCATATCTTTGGCAAGCTTTATTAATTTTTTAGAGTATTTATTTGCGTCTCTTTTATTTAATTTAGTCCCTCTTTCATCTAAACCCCCTATTAAGAGTCTGTTATCAAAAGTATTTCGAAAGTAAGTATAGGGACTTCGTACTTCCCAAATTAAATAATCTGTCTCTTCAGCGAGTTTAAAATTTTTATCAGATACGGTTACATAAGTTTTTTAATTTTTAAGTTTTTCATCTGAGATTTTAAAAAATAAGGCATTTGATATCCTGTCGCTATTATCACTTTTTTAAATTTTAACTTTATTTTTTCATTTTTATTTAAAATTTCTACAATTTGATAACCATCTTCTTCTTTTATATCCAGAAATCTAGTATGTTCCAAAACTTGAAGATTATAAGATTTTACAGCTTTATTAATTAAACTTTTCACAAACCCATAAGGATTAAGAGCAATATCTGGCTTTGCCATCAGTGCCCCATAGGCATCTATATACATATTCTGTAAATCTTTTTTATCACAATATTTTGCACCATAACCCAAACTATCTTGAGTTTTAACTTCTTTTTTATCTCGCCTATTTTACGTCTTCTCGTAGCAAGAATTAAGCTTTTTTCACTTCAAAATAATTTTTTGTTTCACTACCAAAATCTTTATTAATATCTATTAAAGTATCCACTGCCTTTACAGACATATCATAAAATTTAATTGCGTCATCTTTGCCTATTTTATCTATATAATAATTTACTCCTTCATCACTCATATATTGAATGAGACCAGTATTTGCAGCAGTAGAACCTGAAGCAATCTCATTTTCTTCGATTAGGGTAACTTTATAACCCTCTTTTGAGAGCCTGTAAGCGCATAAGCTGCCTGATATTCCTCCTCCAACTATCAAAATTTCATTTTCCAAAATTTTATTTATATCAGTATTTTTTATCTTAGAAGATTTTGTTATGTCTGACCGATAGAGTTTTCCTACATGTAATTTCATATCTTTCACCTTTTATTTAATAATATTAATTATTCCCTTTTTATGATAGTTAAAACTATTTTATAAATAAGATAAAAATTTTATTTAAAAAATTGGAAATTGTGTATAAATAGATTATACCAATTTTTATGTAATTAATTTTATTATTATAAATGTAAAGGAGATAAAAGATGAAATATATTGAAGATTTGCCCACAGCTAAAGCTTATAATGAGTTAAGAATGAGTTCGGGTTTTGGGAATACTAAAGACGAAGCATTAGTTGAAAAAGCCTTAAAAGGATCACTTTATGTAATTTCGGTTTATGACAAAGAAAATCTTGTAGGTTTTGGTAGAATAGTTGGAGATGGCGGAATAACTTTTGTTGTGTCTGATATCATGGTTGATATTAAATATCAAAGAAAGGGAATCGCCAATAAAATAATGTATTACATAGACAATTGGTTTGATACAAATACTGAGAAAGGTAGATTTATAATTCTTATTGCAGACAAGCCTGCTGATAAATTATATTTACATCATGATTTTCACAAAGTTCAAACAAATTATCTAATTCACTTTCAGACCACACTCTAGATGCTGGATCGTGAGGTGAACAAAGTATTAGCATTTTGACATTTTCTTCTTGGAACTTTTTTCTATTAAGTCGAAATCAAAATAAAAAGTATCTCCAATTTTCTTTAAATCAGCAGTAACCTTTACTCTACCTGTAAATTGCATTGTGAAAAGGATAATAAACTGGAGGCATAATCATTATTTTGTCGCCAGCATTTGTATAGCAATTTACAAAAGAATAAAGTGCTGGCACAACACCATTTGCAGTTCTGACATGATTTTTATTTACAGCATATCCAAAATTATTTTCCATCCAATTTGAATAAGCTTTAAAGTAACTATATGGTATATAACTATAGCCAAATATACCGTGATTCATTCTCTCCTTGAGAGCATTGGTCACACATTCTGGAGTTTTAAATTCCATATCAGCTACCCACATTGGCACAAGATTTTTATCACCATATCTTTTTTCTAAATAGTCTTTTTTTAAACAATTTGTATTGTCTCTTTTTGTTAAATATTTATCCAAAAATCTTTCAGTTTCCATTGTTCCTCCTTATTAATTAATCCATTGTTAAGAGTCTTAATATTTAAAGTTGTTATGCATCAGCATTTTATTTAAGTCAATAGTTTTTATTAAAATACTATGATAACTTATAAAACAGTAAAATTTTACATTTAATTTAATTATACCTGTGTAAATTTCTTAAATAATAATTAAACAAGTTTTTTTTAGATTTCCAACAATTTTTGTAAATATCAGTTTAGACACTTGTAGAATAAAGACTTGAAATGGTTGTACCTATATATTTAAAATTAAAAAATATTTTGAAATTTTACAGATTTTGACAATAAAAAAACTCTGACTTTATATTATCAACAAAACAAATATCAGAGTTTTTAAAATTTTTATACTAATGTAAAATCATAGAAGATATAAATTAATTACTAGTTCTTTTAAAACATATTATTATAAAAATTTTTATATGAAATTGTCTATAAAAATAGAATTGGATTTGATGTATTGAAAAATAAAATTCAATTTAATATTATTTTTTATCAAAAATTTAATTTCATATGAATTTTTGTATTAATTAAAATTAATTAAAGGCTTAGCATATTCAGTTTTTGGTATACCAAATCTAACCGAAGGCATTTCGCCTTCTACTGGATGAACATATTGATTTATTTCAATATCTCCTTGTAGAGAAAGGTAAATAAATATATCTGTAGTATCAAGAGGATAGGTAGCTTTCATAAGTCTAGCAAGTTCCTTAGTTGCTTCAAGATAAGCCTCACTAAAGTCTTTGCCTACTCCATTTACATACCAATTGTCTTTTGTTTCTATAATAGGCCAATTAAGTTCAAAGTCTTTAATAAGATTTACTCGAACTACAACCTCGCCAGATACTTCAATTCCAGTTCCCGAAATTTCACCATCACCCATGCTTGCATGCAAATCTCCCATTTGCAAAAGCCCACCAACATGTTTAACAGGCAAATACACTCTTGCTCCTTTTACAATCTTTTTACTATCTAAATTACCACCATGTTTACCTGCAAGACCACAAGCTATATCTCCATCTTCTGGAGCAAGTCCAATTACTCCTATCATTGGATTTACTTTCCATTTAATATTATGAAAACTAACATAATCATTTTCAATTTCAAAAATTCTAGTTCTCATCTCACTAATATTTGCTAAAGGACCAACTTCTGGGATTGAACAAGCAAAACCTTTATTTTCGATTTTTATATCAAGAATGTCTACAGCAATTACATCTCCAGGTACCGCTCCTTCAATAAAGGCAGGCCCCGAAGTTGGATTTGCTTTATTAAGATCCAATATGTCCATTGTATAAGTTTCATCTTTTACTTGTTCTGCAAAACAATCCACCGTTTTAAAAGTTATAATCTCACCAGATTTAACCTTACAAATAGGTTCATTGTCTTTAGAAAAAACATAATTTAAATTATCTAGTACTTTCATGAAAAACCTCCAATTTAATTTTAATAAAATATTTATTATATTTAAGTTATCATAATATCGATACAAATGCAATGATTTATAGTGTTAAACTGATTTAATTACTTGTCGAGTATCAGTAATTTCTCCTCTGTCGCATCTATTACCCCACGAATCAATAAGTTTGTTTTCTTTAAAAACACACATTATTTCACAGTGATTAGCACATTTATCGCAATTGACTCCACGAGTCAAAAACTCGATATCTGTTATTTCAAAATTAAACTCTTTATGCTCTCCCATTTTATCTGCAAGAATTGCAATTCCAATGGCTCCTGCCAAATGCCCAACATCATCAACGATTATTTTCTCATCTAATGCCTCTTCAAAGAATTTTTTAACTCCTTTATTTTTACTAACTCCTCCCTGAAATACAATAGGAGATTTTATCGCCTTACCTCTTCCTACATTATTCAAATAATTATTGACTATTGACTTGCAAAGCCCTGCAATTATATCATTTTTTTCGTAGCCCATTTGTGCCTTGTGAACTAAATCAGACTCAGCAAAAACCGTACATCTAGCAGCAATAGGTGTAGGATTTTTCGAATTAATTGCAATATCTCCAAATTCCTCAACAGGAACTTCTAATCTATTTGCTTGCGATGACAAGAATGCCCCCGTACCAGCAGCACAAAGAGTATTCATAGCATAATCAACGACTACTCCATCATCTATTAAAATAATCTTAGAATCTTGTCCACCTATTTCTAAAATTGTTTTTACGTCTGGATGCATAGATATTGTGCCAATTGCGTGTGCCGTAATCTCATTTCTAATTATAGAAGCATCGACAATAGCTCCTACAAGTTTTCTAGCCGAACCAGTTGTCCCAACAGCCACAACTTTGTATTCATTTTTATTTATTTGAGTCTCTAGTGATTTTGTAAGTCTTTTTACTGCATCAATTGGATTCCCATGCGTCATCAAATAATCTTGAGCCAAAATATTATTCTTTTCGTCTATTATTACACCCTTAGTAGAAATACTTCCCACATCAATACCATAAAAAGCATCTTTCATATTATCCCTCTTAACTTGTAATTAATATAATCAAACAATCTTTTCTTTTCTCATCATTATCATGTCATAAAAAGCCTCAAGACGAGTATTAATCCCTACATCACTAGTCTGCGAATCAAAAGAAATATATAGAATAGGAATTTTATAATCCTTACTAATATTTTGTAGCACCGCCATAGAATCTATTTCTGGCATGCATCCAGCAGATTTAATATGAATTATTCCATCATATTTTTTCTTAGCACACTTTAGTGCCCTATCGATTGTATACATACTAGTCGCACCCATATCATATTTTGCATAATTTTTAATATGTTTTTTGACTTCTTTTTCAGGCCTATCTATAATAGTATTAGTTAAATTCATCCATCTATCCACTTCAATTCCATTTGTCGCAAGCCACTTTTCTATAAAATGATTAGAAAATGGTTCCATTATTGTATAATATTCTCCAACCACAGCGACTCTCAATGGATTTTGAGGTTTGTCCAAAGGTATCTTTTTGAACTCTTTTATATAATACTTTTGAAACTTTTTTAACTCTCTAATTGTTCTAATATTTTTCATTTCATTTAAATAATTTTTATATAAATTCTCAAAAGAATGTTCATTTATTTCAAACCCCGCGTTTTTCCTCATATAATCATCAATAACATCTAAGTACTCTATCATACGTAAAAAAACAGGAATAATTTCACCAATCCTTACAAGTGACATATCAGGATTTAATGTTTTGAATTTATCATACCACGATGAAGGTTTGGAAAGACGAGACTGTGCAAAATTCACAAAAGTCACATCATAGCCCAAATCTTTTATTATTTGCTCATGCAATTCACCATAGTATCCTAACCTACACAATCCACCTACTGATACTAATATATTAGCTCCCTTTTCTATTGCCTCTATATAATTTCCCAACATAAATTTAAAAGGAGCACACACAGAATCGGGGCTATATTTAGTTCCAATTTCCAGAGTTTTATTGGTCATCTCAGGTGGCCTCAAATAACTGACCCCCATACCTTCTTCAAAAACTATTTCTATTGGAATATTATAATTTCCAAGCTGAGGAAAAGTAACAAGTTTACCCATATAAAAACCTCCTCTTCTTGAATAAAATTATATCTATAAAGCTCTCAAGTCTTGTCTCTATACCTGCCATACCCTCTTGACCATCAATAACTAAATTTAAAATTGGCTTATCATTAATTTTTCTAATTATTATTTCATTGGCCATAGAATCAGGTCCACAATTAAAAGAACTAAGCAAAATAATTCCATCAACTTGACTTTCTAGTTTATTTGCAGATCCTAAAAGTATTCTATTATAAGTCCACGGCATAGTATTAGTAATTTCCTTTGACATATTTTCAGCTTCTATATTGTCCATATCCGTAGCAAAAATAACATCCACACCCATATCTTCTAAAAAAGACTTTATAGGTTCGCCGATGTATTTATCCAAAGTATTATAAATATGGCCTACTAAAAGAATTTTTGTAGACTCTTTATTTAATTTATTCTTTAAATTATTTTCTCTTATCAATGCTTCTGTATTAGCAGCTTGTCTTGCAATTATATACGCCCTAAAAGAATCTCTTCTTTTCTTACCTAAAACCTTTCCCATATCAATGAAACTAGCTAGTTCAATTTCTCTTGAAGAATAATCTACATTAAAAGGTAAAATTTTAATATCTCTGTCGCGAAAAATATTATAGCAAACATCAATAGTTGCTTGATACCTTGTACACATTCTGTCGTAAAAACCATATCCGCCAAGTCTTGGTATTAAAATATAATCACATTTATCTATTAAATATTCCACATGACCTAATAATATCTTATATGGCAGACAAGCCTCGTGCATGGCAAGATTAGTTCCATGCTCAAATATTTTCTTGTTGGTTTCTGGACTAAAGATATAATCAATATCTAGTTCTTTGAAAAAATTTGTCCACATAGTTTCAAATTCATAAAAAAGTAGACCTCTCGGTATTCCAACAAGCATATTGTCCCTCCAATTCAAACAAAAATAATAATTTCAACATAATTTCAAAATATAATCTTAATTTAATTATAACAAATAAACTGAACTTTGTTCAATAACTGTTGGAGTTATAAATCCTGCTCTACTTTAAATTATTTTACAAAATTGTAATAAAAATACTATAGTATAATTGTTTAATTTATTATAAGATTAAAGTATATAGAGGGAGGTATTTTTATGTTGAATAAAACAAAAATTTCAGATGAAATATTATATGATATTGTGAAAAGAGAACTCGAAAGACAAGAAAAAAACATCGAGATGATTGCATCAGAAAGTACTGTACCTATAGAAATAATGGAACTTTCTGGTAGTATTTTTACAAATAAGACCCTTGAAGGTTATCCAGGACACAGGTTTCAAGCAGGTAGCCATATAGCCGATGAGCTAGAGCTCTTGGCAAATAAAAGAGGTAAAGAACTATATGGCTGTGACCATATAAATATTCAGCCCTATTCAGGTTCAACTGCAAATTATGCCGTATATGCAGCAATTCTAGAAAAAGACGATAAAGTCATGTCTCTGAGTCTAGACCAAGGGGGTCATCTATCTCATGGCTCAAAAGCAAATTTTATGAGCAGATTTTTTCATTTTGACCATTATTCTATAGATAAAGAAACAGAACAAATAGATTATGATGGATTAGAAAAGAAAGCTAAAGAATTCAAGCCTAAATTAATAATAACAGGTGGTTCTGCCTATCCAAGGTTAATTGATTTTAAAAGAATAAAAGAAATTGCAGATGAAGTTAAAGCGTCTTTCATGGTCGATATGGCACATTTTTCAGGTCTAGTAGCAGCTGAAGTAATTCCTTCTCCAGTACCTTATGCAGATTTTGTAACTTCTTCCACAACAAAAACTCTAGGAGGACCAAGAGCCGGATTTATAATGTGTAAAGAAGAATTTGCCAAAAAACTTGATAAGGGTGTTTTCCCTGGTTCACTAGGTTCAATGCATTTGACAACTATGGCAGCAAAATGTTGGCTGTTTGAGTATGCCAAGACTGAAAAATTTAGAAATATTATGAGACAAATTCCTAAAAATGCAAAAACTTTGGCTAAAGAGTTAGAAAATTACGGTTTTAGAATAGTATCTGGTGGTACTGATACACATATTGTACTTGTTGACGTTCGTAATAAAAATATAACAGGAAAAGAATTTGATGATGCTCTTGATTCTGTAGGTATAACAGTAAACAAAAATCAAATTCCTTTTGACCCAGCTTCTCCACTAATTACAAGTGGAGTTAGAATTGGACTCACATCAACAACACAAAGAGGTTTAAAAGAAGATGATATAAAAGAAATTGCAAGAATCATGAATGATGTAGCTGAAAATATAAATGACGAAGAATATTTGAAAAAAATAAAACTTCAAACAGAAGAATTGATTTCAAAATTTCCTCTTTATTCGGAAGAAGATAGAAAAGAGATAATTTAGGTGGTTTTATGGCAAATTTATTAAATTATTTAAATGATAAAGTTTGGGGTTTTGGATTGGTGCTTTTAGTTTTACTAACAGGACTATATTATTCAATCCGAATGGGTTTTCCTCAAATCAGACGTTTCAAATTATTAGTCAAATCGTCCACCTCGTCGACAACTTCAGAAAAAGGACTAAATCAAGTCCAATCATTCATACTTACAGCAGCAAGAACTGTTGGTGTAGGAAACATAGCAGGCATGGCAACCGGTATTCATTTTGGTGGTCCAGGAGCCATATTTTGGCTATGGATACTAGCTATTGTTGGATCACCAATTGCAATGATTGAAGGAATACTTGCTCAGTGTTATAAAAAAGAAGTAAACGGAGAATTTAGAGGTGGCCCCGCATATTATATGGAGTCTGGATTTAAAAATAAAAAAATAGGACACTATTTTGCTATGTTTTACGCAATAGTAGGTGTTTTTGCCGTTACACTATTGATGCCTGGAGTGCAGACTTATAATATAGCAAAAGGAATAAATATTGCATTTGGGTTTAAAATGATAAGTATTGGATTAGTCTTTACAATTGTACTTGGGATTATTATTATTGGTGGTCTAAAAAGAATAGGAAAAGTTGCTCAAAGAATATCGCCAATTATGGCAATAGCATATTTTTTAATGTCTTTGGTGGTAATATTTTTTAATATAGAAAAACTTCCAGCAACTTTTGCATTGATTTTTAAATCCGCTTTCGGTAAAGATGCAATTTTTGGAGCGATAATGGGACAATCTATAATTTGGGGAATTAAACGTGGAGTCTTTGCAAATGAAGTTGGCGTTGGTTCTTCTGCCATTACTTCTGCTTCAGCTGAGGTAACTCATCCAGTTACACAAGGAATGATTGGTGGACTTAGCGTATTTATGGGAACATTCTTTATATGCACAACTTCATCTCTTATGATGATAATTACTAATTCATACAATACTGTAGACAAAGCCGGAAATATGATAGTAGAATACTTGCCAGGATTAGAATATGGCAATCCCTATGTAATAAATGCTATCAACTCGGTATTTCCAGGTATAGGTGAAGCTTTTATTGCAATATCAGTATTGTGTTTCTCGTCAGTAGCACTTCTAGCATATTATCTATATGCAGAAAGTGATTTAATATTTCTAGTTAGAGAAAAAAAGACACCTATATTAATTTTAAAGATTATCTTTATAATATCAGTATTCATCGGTTGTATTAGTAGTGTCGATACTGTTTGGACTATGGGAGATATGGCTCATGGTTTGATGGCTTGGATAAATGTATTCACTATAATTTTTATAGGAAATCAAGCTGTGAAAATTTTTAAAGATTATGAAAATGAAGAAAAACACGGTAAACTACCAGTATTTAATCCTGAGAAATTAGGACTCAAAGATGTAGCTGAAATATGGGAAAATAATGAGTATAGTTCAAAAAATAATTAGTAATAGTATTAAAAAATTTGGGATATTATCAGTTGTGTTGACTGACATTATACCCAAATTTTTTCTTACAACTTTAAATCTTTTAAAATTTATCGCCCCCAAATTATATTAGACACGGCAATAACAGAATATATAGAAATAGCCACTAAAATAGATAAAGTCCATATAATTGTGTAAAAAGAATAGGTCATTTGAAACCAAAACTGGTACAATGTTTTTAAGCAAAAAATAAAACAACCAGGAGGAAA
>NZ_JBEPMA010000023.1:0-12307 GCF_040545475.1 Peptoniphilus olsenii
AGGATTAAGATTCGCAATACGTGAAGGTGGAAGAACAGTAGCATCAGGCGTAGTATCAAAAATACTTGACTAATAAAAATAAAAGATAAAAAGAGGGGCTGTTGCAAAAGTCCTAAAATAAAAAAGGCGAGGAAATGAAAAAATCCTCGTCTTTTTTGATACAATGTATTTATGAAAAAACAAAAAGATACATTGTCATTAACTAATTTTACATTAATTAATGATACAATACAATTAAAAATAAACTTTAATACAGAAATATATATAAGAGATGATGTAAAATTAAGACTTGTAAAAAATATAATTGAGAGGATGAACTTATCAGAACTAAAAAAAGTCTATTCATCATATGGTAGAAAATCAGCTATAAACCCAGTAACAATGCTTCAAATATTAATATTCTGCTATTCAGAAGGAATATTTTCATCAAGAGCAATAGAAAAAGCTTGTGAATATGATTTAAGGATTAAGTACTTACTCGATACACAAAAACCACCAGACCATAGCACAATAAACAGGTTTAGACAGAAAATCGTAGAATTAACACCAAATATACTTAATCAAATGGTGCAGATTCTTATAGAAGAAAATCAAATAGATTTATCCAGTATCTACATAGATGGAACAAAGCTAGAATCTTATGCTAGTAGGTATAGCTTTGTATGGAGAGGTAGTATAGAAAAATTTCAAGAAAAGCTAAGAGTAAAAGCCATAAAACAATTAGGACTTAACGATAATTTGACCTCAGAAGAAGTCTTGGAAGCAGTAACCATCATTTTTAATGAAGTATCAAAAGAAGGAATATATATTTCAGAAACAGTCCAATACTATAGAGAAATATCCTTGAAAAATATAACATCACCAGAAGGGATAGAAGAAAGAATAAATAGGACAATCCAAGCAGAAGGAGCATTTTCTAAAATTAAAGATGGTTTATCATATAAAAGATTTAAACATAAAGGAAAATCGAATATAAAAAGCGAAATAAACCTTTTAGCCATAGCATTGAACCTAAATAAATTAGGAACAAAAATAATAAAAAATAACTTAGAAATCATAAAACACAAAGCTGCTTAAGAAAAAATTTTTCAAAAGTATAGCTTTATTAAGTGCACCCATTTTTAAGAGAAAAGGGCTAAATTTATCTAAAGAATATTTTAAAAAGAAAAAATACAATGGCTAAACTTGAATACTTAATAAAAAAATGATGTTACAGAGTAGAATCATCTATTCTGCAACATCACCTTTTTTTATTGTGTAAATAGAAGTGTTTTCTTATTTTTAATATTAAATTTTCTATTTTACCATTACATATTCTCTTCTCCATATGCAAGACTATTTATGCTTTTGCAATGCTTTTTAGTCGAGAAGACATTGGAAAGGGTAATGTAAACCACACAACTGTCATTCCGAGTGGAAGAAAATTATCACGAATTTTCTGTAATCGCCGTGTACTCGAAGAGTGAGGAATCTACCTGTAGTGGAGTAGTTCTGTAGAATTAAATAAAAGTCTTTTTTATATTTTATAAAATATCTTCATCTTCTCTTACCAAAGTTCTTGTTTTATTTACTTGATTACTTTTTCTATAAATTCTTTTAAAATGGGTAAATTTAGAATAATACATTATTAAAAATATTGTCCTTATATATTTAATTCTAATCTACTTTTTGTTCTAAATATATGAATGTGATAAAATATTTTTATTGGGGGAAGTATGAAGATATATAATGGTTTAATAAAATATAAATTAAGAATTTTAGTGGTTCTCCTCCTAACGTTTGGAAATGCTTTAGGAGAGCTTTTTTTGCCTAAGTTAATGTCTCTTGTCATTGATAAAGGTGTTGCTTATGGAGATACAAATTACATTATGAGAACAGGACTTGTGATGATAATTGTTGTTTTTTTGACTGTCAGTTGCCGAGCGTCAGCTGCTTATCATTCTTCTAAAACTTCTATGTCTTTTTCACGTGATTTACGCTATAAATTATTTAAAAAAATTAATTATTTGAGTTTTGATGATGTGGAACACTTTTCTATTTCATCTCTCATTACGAGAACAACTGAAGATGTAAACCAAGTTGAGCAGATGGTTCTAATGGCTTTAAGACCACTAATTAGGGGACCTTTAATGTTTGTTGGTGGTTTAATAATGGCTCTATCTACAAATTTAAAACTCTCTATTATTTTGCCTATTACTATACCATTTATTGCAGTAGGTCTTTATATTATTTTAAAAATTGGTATACCTTATTTTCCAATTTTACAAAAAAGACTAGATAAGATAAATGAACTGTTTAGAAGACGTCTAACAGGGCTTAGAGTTATTAGAGCTTTTTCAAGAGATGGTTTAGAAGAAAAGATTTTTGAAGAGGCAAATCAAAAATATACTCAAATGGCGATTAAGGTAAATAAATTACTTGTGAATATGCGTCCAGTTCTTACTATTATTCTAAATCTAGCTTTAGTATGTGTTATGTATTTTGGTGCTAAATTAATTGATATTAGAGAACTTGGTGTGGGTGAGTTGATGGCATATATCCAATATATTACACAGGTTCTTACGGCGTTAATTATGATGAGTTTTTTACTATCTTTAATACCAAGGACATATGCATCTATGAATAGAATTAATGAAGTTTTAGATTATAAGACTACTAAGACCGGCGGCAAGGAAAGACTAAATGAAAACATATATGAAATTAAAGGTAATAAGATAAATTTCGGTTATCCAGATGCTCATAGAAAAGTATTAAACAATGTTAGTTTTAATGTTAAAAAAGGTGAAACTCTTGGAATCATCGGTGGCACAGGCTCAGGTAAATCTACTCTATTGCGTCTTTTACTTCAATTTTATGAGCCTGGTTTTAATGAGTTATTTATTAACGGTAAAGATATTAGAAATATTAATAATTATGATATAAGGCAAAATATTTCTTATGTACCACAGGAGGCTTTTTTCTTCTCTAAATCTGTACAAGATAATATGAGATACGCAAACGAAATGGCCGATGCTACTAAAATAAATAATGCACTTGACTTTGCCAAAACGAGAGACTTTTTAAGTGATAGTGCTTTAGACAAATTTATTTCACGAGGCGGGGTAAATTTCTCCGGTGGACAAAGACAGAGGCTAGCCATAGCAAGAGCACTCACGAGGGACGCATCCGTGTATATTTTTGATGATTCGTTCTCAGCACTTGATTATAAAACTGATTATGAGGTAAGAAAGAGTATTAAAGATTTCTTATCTGATAAAATAGTAATTATTGTTGCTCAAAGAGTTGCTACTATATTAAATGCTGATAAAATTCTTGTATTAGAAGATGGTGAAGCTGTTGGTTATGGGACACATGACGAGTTGATGAGAAGTAATGAAGTTTATCGCGAGATAGCTTTAAGTCAGGGGCAGGATTATGAATAAGAAAAAAAATACTGTTTTAAGAATAATCGGTTATTTAAAATCTTATAAATTACCTCTATTTGCAACTATAATCTTCACTATTTTCACTTCTGTATTGCAAATTATATCACCTAAATTAATGGGGAATATTACAACTAGAATATTTGAGAATTTAAAAAATAAGGCAGCTATAGATTTTGAATTTATAATTAATATTTGTATAATTCTTGTAATAATCTATATTGTGCAAGGAATATTTGAATATTTCACAGGAAGAATTTTGGTTGGTGTAACTCAAAAATTAATTGCAAGACTCAGACGTGAAATTTCTGAAAAAGTAAGATACATTCCGACTGAATTTTTTGACAACAATAGCACTGGTGATTTGCTTTCGAGAATGACAAATGATGTAGAGACTTTGGGCAAAAACTTACAACAGACTGTTTCTTCTTTACTTTCTTCTGTTGTTTTGATTGTAGGTATACTTTTTGTGATGATAAAGATATCTCCAATTCTAACTTTAGTCTTTTTATTTACTTTACCTGTGACATATTTTTCAACAAAATATATTTCAAAAAAATCGCAAGGATATTTTAAGAAGAAATCGAAAGGTCTTGGACAGATGGTTGGTTTTGTTGAAGAGAGTTTTTCGGGTTCGGAATTAATTAAAGCCTTTAATTATGAATCAAGAGCTGAAAAAGAATTTTTAAAAATAAATGATAATCTTTACGAAGTTAGTTATAGGGCTAGTTTTATGACTGGAATAATGCTACCAGTAATGACATTTATCTCAAATATTGGCTATGTAATGCTATCTCTTGTAGGTGGTTTATTGGTAGTAAGAGGCAGTTTATTTATTGGCGATATTCAAGCTGTCATACAATATGTCAGAAAATTAAATGGTCCTATAGAACAATTAGCGGAGATGGCTTCAATTTTCCAAGCATCTATTGCCGCTGGTGAGAGGATATTTAAATTTTTAGATGTCAAAGAGGAAGAAGAAATTGTGACAGATGAAATAACAGGTCCTGTTCAAGATATAGTTTTTGATGATGTGAGCTTTTCCTATGAGAAAGATAGTCCTGTCATCAATAATTTAAATCTTTCTGTCAACAAAAATTCTACAGTTGCAATTGTTGGACCCACAGGGGCAGGTAAAACTACTATAGTAAATTTATTGATGAGGTTTTATGATATTTGCAGTGGACATATAAGAATAAATGGAGTAGATATAAATAATGTATCAAGAGAAAATTTAAGGTCTCTATTTGGAATGGTACTTCAAGATTCGTGGTTATTCAAAGGGACCATATATGAAAATATTAAATATGGTGATGAAAATGCCTCTAGAGATGAAGTGATAGAAGCATCTAAAAAAGCTTATTGTCACAGTTTTATAGAGAAATTGCCCAAAGGTTATGACACTATTTTAAACGAAGATGCATCTAATATTTCACAGGGACAAAGGCAACTTTTGACTATTGCACGTGCGATACTTTCCAATCCACAAATACTGATTTTAGATGAAGCAACATCCTCTGTAGACACGAGAACAGAAGCTTTAATTCAAAAAGCAATGAACAACTTATTGCAAGAAAGGACAAATTTTGTCATAGCTCACAGACTTTCCACTATAGTAAATAGTGATGTCATTTTGGTATTACAAAATGGTGATATAGTAGAAAAAGGCATCCATAGTCAGTTAATAGAACAAGATGGTATATATGCAGAACTTTATAATTCGCAGTTTAAAGAATAGGAGGTTTTTATGAAAGATTTTATTTGGAATGTAGACACAAAAATAATGTTTGGAAAAGATTTTTTGAAAGATTTACCTAATGAAATTCAAAAATATGGTGATAGAGTTTTGATAACTTATGGAGGAGGATCTATAAAAACTATAGGACTTTATGACAAAGTAATTAAAGTACTAAAAAAAGCAAACATATTTTATAAAGAGCTGGGTGGCATTGAGCCTAATCCAAGAGTAGAATCTGCACGTGAAGGTGTAAAAATTGTTCGTGAGAATGATTTGAACTTTATATTGGCTATTGGTGGCGGATCTGTAATTGACTTGTCAAAATTAATAGCAGGTGCCACATTTGTGGACGCCGATCCTTGGAAAATTGTAATTAAAGAGGAAAAAATTGAAAAAGCGCTGCCTATAGGCACAATACTGACACTTGCAGCTACAGGATCAGAAATGGATGCCGGGGGTGTTATAACAAATCCTGAAACAAAACAAAAATTAGGTTTCGGATCTCCATACACAACGCCCAAATTTTCTATACTAAATCCTGAAACAACATATTCAGTAAATGAAAGACATACCGCTGCAGGCGTTGCTGATATTATGAGTCATACTATGGAGAATTATTTCACATTAAATGACGGGGCTTATTTGCAAAATAGATTGGCAGAGGCTATATTAAAAACTTGTATTCATTATGGACCAATAGCACTTAACAATCCAACCAATTATGACGCAAGAGCTAACATCATGTGGGCTTCATCTTGGGCAATAAATGGATTATTAAATACAGGTAAAGATACTAATTGGTCAGTGCATGCTATGGAACACGAACTATCAGCGTTTTATGATTTAACTCATGGCATTGGGCTTGCAATACTAACACCAAGATTTTTGAATCATATATTGGATGATAGCACGGTAGATATGATTCGTGACTTTGGCATTAATGTATTTAATATAAGACCTACAAATGATAAGTTTGTAGATGCAAAAAAATCAATAGGAGCATTGCATGAATTTTTTGAACAACAAATGCATATACCAATGACTCTTGAAGAGGTTGGCATTGATGATGAGCATTTAGAAGAAATGGCTAAACGTGCAGCCACACATGCAGGTGGAACTATAAAAGGTGTCAAACAATTGACATCAGAAGATATTTTAGAAATATACAAGAAATCATTGTACTGATTATTACTAAAGTGGGACTTGGGTTCCACTTTTTTTTAAATTAAGAGAATAATTTTCACTCCTCATGTCATTCTGAGCGAAAGAAGAATAGTAAATTTGTGGTTAATAAATATTTATTAAAAAAAGATTTTTAATTATTCCTACAGAACGACTCCCATACAGGCAGATTCCTCGGCTACAAACCCTTCGGGTTTTCCGCTCGGAATGACAGTTGTGGGGGTCTTCGTGGCCTTTAGACTTCAATTCTCGGTAATTATTCTATTGTGTATTCTAATGACAATAGTAAATCTTAAATGAAATCCTCTTATAGTGTCATCTCGACTAAGTGAGCGGCAGCGAACGCATGGAGAGATCTGCATGTGACGTGGAGTATTTGTTTAGGTAAAAAAAGAAGTGTAATGGAAAATATAATAAAAAAGTCTTCTATTAATTCATGCAGAACTACCCCTATACAGGCGGATTCCTCGACTTCAAATCCTTCGGATTTTACGCTCGGAATGACAGTTGTGGGGGTCTTCGTGGCCTTTAGACTTCAATTCTCGGTAATTATTCTATTGTGTATTCTAATGACAATAGTAAATCTTAAATGAAATCCTCTTATAGTGTCATCTCGACTAAGTGAGCGGCAGCGAACGCATGGAGAGATCTGCATGTGACGTGGAGTATTTGTTTAGGTAAAAAAAAGAAGTGTAATGGAAAATATAATAAAAAAGCCTTCTATTAATTCATGCAGAACGACTCCTATACAGGCAGATTCCTCGACTACAAACCCTTCGGATTTTACGCTCGGAATGATAGTTGTGGGGGTTGTCGTTGCCCTTTCCAATGTTATCTCGACTAAGTGAGCTTGCAAACGCATAAAGAGTCTTGCTTGTAGTGGGAAAAATATGTAATGGTAAAATAAAAAAACTCTATTAAAACATCTCGCTAATTCTAAAAATCACTCTTTATCCATTTTAACCCCAAAAGAAAAGTCTGATAAACAAAATAAATATTTGGCACTTTAAATAAATAAATTTATTTTTTTCGAAATCTATTGCAATTATAGTAATTATGTTATACAATTCTCATTAAAATTATTAAAAAAGGGGAGGAATTAGTATGAAAGCAGAAAGTTCAAAAGGTCCCAGAGGAACCTTTAGTAACTTTGGATTTTTAATGGCGTCTGTAGGATCTGCCGTTGGTCTTGGAAATCTTTGGAAATTTCCATATTTGACTGGTACAAATGGAGGAGGTATATTCGTACTGATTTACCTCTGTATTTTGTTGACGGTGGGCTTTGCGTGTATACTTGGTGAAATGACAATAGGACGTTTTACAAAATTAAATCCTATTGGAGCATATAGAAAAATTGCTAAAAAATATACTTTTGCTGGAGTTATAGGTGTTGTAGTGGCTTTTTTAATAGTTACTTACTACAATATTATTGGTGGATGGATATTAAAATATTTTTTCTCTTATGTAATTGGGCAGTCAAAAGTATTGAGCACAAATTCAGAAGCTTTTTTTGGTGAATTTATTACAAGTCCTTTAGAACCTATTATTTGGACATTGGTATTTATTTTGATTAATTTATTTATTCTAAAGGCTGGAGTTATAAGAGGAATTGAAAGAGCAGCCAAATTTATGATGCCACTGTTATTCATACTTTTAATTGTTACCGCTATACGTTCTGTTACTTTACCCGGTGCCATGGATGGTGTAAGATTTTTCTTGAAACCAGATTTATCAGAACTATCCATGTCCACTGTTTCGGCGGCACTTGGCCAAGTGTTTTTCTCATTATCTCTTGGCATGGGAATAACCATAACTTACGGCTCTTATCTTTCTGATACAGCAAATCTCGAGAAAAATGCAGTCATGGTCCCACTATTTGACACTGCCGCAGCTATACTTTCAGGTTTTGCAATTTTGCCAGCAGTTTTTGCTTTTGGTTTTGATCCATCAGAAGGTCCAGGACTTATATTTGTCACTTTACCTTCAGTATTTGGTTCTATGCCGGGTGGATTTTTATTTGGAGCATTGTTCTTTTTATTGGTTTTATTTGCGGCAATAACTTCATCCTTATCTTTGTTAGAAGTACCTACTTCTTATTTGATTGATAATAGAAATTGGGATAGGAAAAAGGCAGTATATGTATTGAGCATAATTATATTTTTAATATCTATACCTGAATCTTTATCTAATGGAGTGTGGCAAACTAAATTTTTTGGGATGGCGTTTTTTGACTTTGTAGGTTATATTGCCGAAGCTGTGTTGATGCCTCTTTGTGGACTGATGATGTGCATTGTAATAGGTTATGTTTGGGGTACTGATAAAGCAGCTGCGGAAATAAAAAATAATGGATTGATGCCATTTAAATCGGAAATGTACTGGAAAATTTTAATTAAATATATAGCCCCAGTTTTAATTTTTGGTATCTGGTTAAACTCAACAGGACTGTTAGATTTATTGGGAATTAAATAAAATTATAATTAGGGTTAGGATATCTCGACAAATGAGAAAGTCCTAACCCCTTTTTAATAAAAATTATACAATATCTATTCAAAAATAGAATTATAAAAAATTTTCTAATTTTACATAATTTTAAGCAATAAAAAAACGGAGACAACGCCCCGTTTCTTTATAAAATATTAAATTATACTTCTGCTGAATTTTCCCAAAGACCGTGAATGTTACAATAACTTAATACATACACTTCGCCGCCTTTGTCAGCTTTAACTGTTGCTTCTGCACAAGGAACAGTTAGTAAATCTTCTTCACCATGAGCAGCAAATTCATATGAACCAACTTCAATTGGGAATTTAGCTCCTTCAGGTTTGAAGAAAACTTTAATCCATGCAATGTGGTGTTCTAGAGTGTTAGGGTGTTCGATTTCTTCCCCTACAAAAGCTTTAATTTTTAGAGCACCATCTTCTTTATCAATAGTAATTGCAGGAACGTGTTTTTCAGATTTCCAGTCTGCTGTTTGAATTGTTTCAGTTAATTTCATATATACCCCCATAAAATTTAAATATTTTTCTTACAAAATAATTATACCCTTTTAATAAAAAAATACACAAAAGTAAGACAAAGAAATTGAAATCTTGTATAATGGTATCAGAGGTGGATATGGAAAACATAAAATTAATCGCAACCACGAACTTCGGACTTGAAGCCATTACTAAAAGAGAACTTCAAGATTTAGGATACGAAAATTTCAAAGTTAGCGATGGCAAAATTGAAATAGAAGCAAAATTAGAAGACATCCCCAGATTAAATTTAAGGCTTAGAACAGCCGAAAGAATATTACTTTTAATTGATAGATTTGAAGCTACAACTTTTGAAGAACTCTTTGACAGAGTTTATGATATAAACTGGACTGATTATCTGAGGGAAGATGATGATTTTATAATCGAAGGAAGAAGTAGAAAATCAAAATTATTTTCAATTTCTGACTCTCAGAGAATAACAGAAAAAGCAATCATAGAAAAATTAAAAACAAAATATAAAATTTCATGGTTTGAAAAAAGCGGTCCAAGAGTTAGAATAGAAGTATCACTTTTAAATGACATAGCCGATATAACTATAGATACATCAGGTGATGGGCTACACAAAAGAGGATATAGAGAAGTTAATTACAAAGCTCCATTATCCGAAACAATAGCTGCAGCACTAATTAAACTTAGCTATTGGAATAGCGATAGACTTCTAGCTGATCCATTCTGTGGGTCTGGAACAATACCTATAGAAGCAGCTATGATTGGTAAAAATATTGCACCTGGCTTAATGAGAAAATTTGATTTTGAAAAATTTGCATTTTTAGATGAAAGTTTTTTCAAAGAAGAAAAGAAAATTTGTTATTCTGAGATAGATTATGACAGAAAATTATCAATAACCGCATCAGATATATCCTATAAAGCTATAGAAATAGCCAAAGCTAACTCGGAGCTTTTAGGTTTAGAAGAAGATATATCATTTTTCCAAAAAGATATAAGAGAGTTAGATTTACCTAATGACTATGGAGTATTAATCACAAACCCTCCTTATGGAGAGAGAATTGGCAAAGAAGACGTAGATGAATTAAATGCAGAATTAGGTAAATTGTATAAATATTTAGACACTTGGTCTTTCTATATTATATCTGCAAATGAAAAATTTGAAAAAAACTTTGGAAAAAAGGCACATAAAAATAGAAAATTGTACAATGGAAGATTAAAATCTTACTACTATCAATATTTTGGTCCAAAGCCAAAAAATAAATAAAAAGTAGTAATGGTAGCATGAGGTGGTACCGTGAGCGAACAATTAAATGACAAAAAAATAGACCTACAAGTATTAAACGGGATTGCTGACTTAATTAGAGTATTAGATCTAAATGAGAAAGTAATTTTTGTCAACCAAGCTATGGAAGAAATGCTGGGCTATGATAGCAAACAATTAGTATGCCGAATAGGTGACGATGTATTCAATCCAGCTATTACCAAAAGAGCCTTGCAAACAGGCGAGGTAATACAAAGAGAAGAAAATATTGGCAATTCTATTTTTTCTGTAAAATGTTCCCCCATAACTGGCGATTATGGAGAAATAATTGGAGTAGTTGAAGTTTTTAGAAATGTAACTATGGCACGTAAACTACAAAAAGAAATGATAGAAAAAAATAGAACTATGACCAATGAGACAGCAGCCGCTTCAATAATACAGAGAACAATGCTGCCAGATAGAGGTTTTGAAAAGAATTTAAAAGTAAACTATATATATAGACCTTCCAATATATTAAGTGGAGATATGTTTGATGTATTTGAAATAGATAAAGACAATGTAGCCATATATATAGCTGACTCTGTAGGGCATGGCTTTGCAGCATCTATGGTAACAATGTTTATCAAATCAATGATAAGAACATCAAATATGAGAATATTACTTTCACCTAGCGAAATGCTAAAATCAATTTCAGAAAGATTTACCACATTAAGGCTCGAGATAGAAAATTACTTCACATGCTTTTATGGAGTTTACAATAGAAAGAAAAACTCTTTCAAATATTCTAACGCAGGTCATATGCCACTACCTATGCGAATAAGAGATAGCGAAGTAACAAAACTCGAATCAAGTGGATATCCAATATCTAGATTTTTCGCAAAACCAGAGTACCACGAATATTCAATAGACATATTTGCCGGTGACAAACTCCTCCTCATGACAGATGGAGTAATAGAAAATAGAAATAGCAACAAAGAAGCATATGGTATGCAACGAGTAGAAGATATAGTCAAAGAATTAAATATTGATATACTAGAAACCTTAGAAAATGATTTATTGGATTTCATAGATGGAGAGCAGACAGACGATGTATCGGCACTGCTCATTAATATATGGTAAACATCAATTTAATTTTATATTAAGTAATAATTTTAAACTGATATTAGCATTAGTTATATAAATATTAATAAAATTTAGAAAGTAAACTCACTTATGTGGGTTTATTTTTTATTACAAAAAAGTTAAAAACAATTCCATTATTTTATAGTAAAATATTGTATTTATTAAACATAATTCTTTCTCGGTTGTAGAATAATTAGAAATATTATAATAAAATGATTGGTAAATATATGGTAAAAATTTAGTAAATAAAGTAATTTGTAAAACGCCAAATCAAATGTTACAAAATGATTAAATTTTCTAAAAAGTGATTAAAATTGGACTTTTTTGCAAATTAAAGGGTATAATGATGATAAGGGAAAATGTTTTTAAATTATTATAAGGAGGTAAGCTATGAAAAATAAAAGAATAATAAGTTTAATACTAGCCCTTATTATGTTATTGGCAGTGCCTGTGGGCGTTTTTGCAGAGGAAGAATTAACAAATCTTGTTACAATAACTTTTGCAGCAGGTGAAGGAACAGGCACAATGAAACCAGTTGAGGTGGAAAAAGACACAGAATACACTTTACCAGAAAATAAATTTACAGCACCTGATGGAA
>NZ_JBEPMA010000024.1:0-9005 GCF_040545475.1 Peptoniphilus olsenii
TGTCACCATGTGAAACTTGCAAGTTGCTATGGGATTCGTCGACAACTACGCTCCTTAGGGAATTTCACCCCAGCATTAGAACATGCCCGTCATACTAAAAAGAACCCATCTTTATGATGAGTTCTTTCGTGGTAAATATGCATATTCATTTAAGCGTCAATATCAGTTGGTATTGGTTGTTTAATAATATGTTTGTAATAAATTTTTTCAACCGCAATAGAAATGGCATTATCTCCACTGATATTTGCAGCTGTACCAAATGAGTCTTGAGTTAAATATAAAGATATAAGAATTGTAGCAAGTGAACTTGTTGGATCAATTCCTACAACTGGTAAGAACGGTAATGCACTCATTACTGCTCCACCTGGTGCTCCAGGTGCTGCAACCATAGCTACACCAAGAATCATTATAAATTTAAGAATCAAACCATATGAATGATCCATTTCAAACATTGTAAGCAATGTGTAAACACATGCTGTAAGTGTAATCATAGATCCAGGTAAGTGAACTGTAGCTCCTAGCGGAATAACAAATTCTCTAATTTGTCTAGATACACCCATTTTTCTGTTACATTCAACGTTAACAGGAATTGTAGCAGCTGAAGATTGAGTTCCTACTGCTGTTAAGTAACCAGGCACAACATTCTTTATACATTTGAAAGGATTTCTTCCTGTATAAGTTCCTGCAACAATAAACATTAAAGATACATAAATCAAATGTAGTGCAATAATACAAATAAATATCTTCCAGAAGATAGACATAATTGCAAATACTGAACCTGAATAACTCATGTTACAGAAATTACCAAAAATAAAGAATGGTAGTAGTGGAATAACGAATTTTGATAATACTATATTAATAATTTCGTTAAATTCACCAATTGCTTTGTAGAAAATTTCCCCGCCACCTTTTGCTCTAAGTCCAGAAACAGTAAGTCCAAGCATAAATGCAAGTACAAGTGCTGCTGTAACTTCGATAAATGGATTTAGTGGAATAGTGAAGAATGCTTCAAGCTCTCTAGTTGATGCTTGTTGAATTTGATCAGCAAGTTCAGGTTTGATAAAGCTTGGGAATATAGCATGTGCCATTCCATAAGATAAAGATCCACCTATAAGTGTAGAACAATAAGCGATTAAAACAGTAACTCCTAGAAGTTTTCCCGCACCTTCAGAAAGGTCCGCGATACCTTTAGATACAAAGGCAATAATCATAAGTGGAATAATGAAGCCTAGGAATGCTCCAAATAATCCAGAAATAGTGATAGCAATTTGAGATACAATAGGTGGAAGATATCTTCCAACTAAAATACCAAGTATAATTGCGATTATAAGTTTTGGAATAAGTCCAATTTTTTTCTTTTCAGCCATTTAAATTAATCCTCCTTAAGATTTAAAAATTCGGCTCTGATTTTTTGACCAGTTTTAGTTCCTGCAAGGCCACCAAGCCCTGTCTCTCTAATAGACTCATGCAATAAATTACCTACCTCACCCATTGCAGAAGCTACTTCATCAAAAGGAACAATAGATTTTATTCCAGCCATAGCCATATCTGCAGAGATAAGTGAATTCATAATTCCAGAAGCATTTCTGAAAGTACATGGATATTCAACAAGGCCAGCAATTGGATCGCAAGCAAGACCCATAATGTTAATTAAAGTTATACTTGCTGCATTAAGTGCCTCTTCTACACTTCCACCAAGCATTTCAACTACTGCTGCAGCCGCCATTGCACTTGCAGAACCACACTCAGCTTGGCATCCGCCTTCGGCACCAGCAAAAGTCGCATATTTACCAATAATTTGCCCTATCCCTATTGATGTCAAGAGTCCATTTATAAGAGTATCATCATCTAAGTCATACTTGTCTCTCATAGACATGAGAGCAGCTGGCATAATTCCAGAAGAACCTGCAGTAGGTGCTGCTGCAATTGTGCCCATATTAGCATTAGTCTCAGATGTTGAAAAGGCCATAGCCATTGCTTTTACTAAGAATTTTCCAGTAATAGGATCTTTTTGCTTTTGATAATCATAAAATATCTTAGCAAAACCATCAATCATTCTATATTCAGTTTTATATTCTTTTTCTAAAGTGTTGTGAGAAGATGCTTTCATGACATCTAGAACTTTTTGGAGTTCAGCAATGAATTCTTCTTTTGTCATCTTAGAATTTTTAAGCTCTTCTCTAAGTACTAATTCATAGAAATGTATGCCTTCTTTGTTACATACATCTATAATTTCTTGTGCTGTATTTAACATCTATACCTCCACGTATTTAGCTATTAGATATCTAGAATCTTCAGTTAATTCTTTAACTACTTTATCATCAATTTTAGTATCAACTTCTACAGTTAGTGTAACTTTTTGAATGAGATCATCTTTTTCAGTATTAATAGACTCAATATTATAATCATTTGAACTTAGAATTGTAGAAACTCTAGCAATTACACCCTTTTGTTCATTATATTCAAAAAGTAGAGTTGGATATTTTCCATCAAATTCTATTTTAATTCCATTTATATTTACAATGACAATATTTCCACCACCAATAGAAGAACCTATTACATATTCAGAGCTTCCATCGTGATAAAGAAATTTAATTTTCACTGTGTTTGGATGAAATCCTTCGCCCAAATCACATGGTATAAACGAAAAATTAAGTCCTCTTTCATCAGCAATTTTATATGAATCTCTCAGTGAATCATCATAAGTTTCAAAACCCATGATTCCACCCAAAAGAGCTTTATCTGTACCATGACCTTTATAAGTATGTGCAAAAGAGCCATGTAAATAAAATTCAACTTTATCATAATTATCTGGACAAATCTTAGCCGCTACACGTGCTATTTTACATGCACCTGCAGTATGCGAAGAAGATGGTCCAACCATTATTGGCCCTAGTATCTCAAAAGAACTATATTCTTTCATAAAATTAATCACCCCATATATAAAAAAATAATAATATAATTAATAAATTTCATATATTCCATATTATACTAGAAATAAACACATTTGTATATGCTATTTCGAACTTCCATATAAATAGGTATGGCTTATCATGCTAATAGCACCTATCTTTACCAAAAAAGTAGATTTACAATAGGTCATAATACATTATTGTATCTAAAATTGCAAATCAAAATACAATTCATTAATATGTTTTCATTTAAAGTAAAACGATTTTGTTTTAAATACAAAAATCCATTGAAATATCAAATGTTTTCATTTAAAATATAGTGTGTACTTTTATGAATATTTATTTAGGAGGTCAATATGACGAAAAAAGTAAAAGATAATAATGACGTCGGCGGTTTCCTGAAAGGAGTCGAAAAAGCTGGTAATGCACTTCCGCATCCAGCAATGATTTTCGTAATACTTTCATTAATCGTAGTTATTATTTCACATTTTGCAGCTAAGGCAGGATTAAATGTAACTTATTTTGATGCCAAAGCTGGAGAAGAAGTAACTAAAGAAGCTGTTTCGCTTCTAAATTGGGAAGGACTTAGATATATTTTCAACTCTGCAACAACAAACTTTACAAACTTTGCTCCACTTGGAACAGTACTTGTGGCTATGCTTGGTGTTGGTGTTGCTGAAAACAGTGGACTTTTTGCCGCTGCTCTTAAAAAAATGTTATCTAATGTAAACCCTACACTTTTAGCTGCAACTGTAGTTTTTGCAGGAGTTATGTCAAATGTAGCAAGTGATGCGGGTTATTTAATTGTAATACCTCTTGGAGCTTTAATTTTTGCTAATGCAGGTCGCCATCCACTTGCAGGTATAGCTGCAGCTTTCGCAGGAGTTAGTGGTGGTTTCTCAGCAAACTTAATTATTGGTACAACAGACCCACTTCTAACTAATATCACTAACGAAGCTCTAAAAGCTGGCGGTATTGATGTTCAACTTGCAGCAACTTGTAACTGGTATTTCTTATTTGCTTCAACATTTTTAGTAACTATTATTGGTACACTTGTTACTACTAAAATTGTTGAAAAGAACTTAGGAGAGTATCACGGAACTTACGAGCCAGATGAAGAACCTATAACTGACTTAGAACGCAAAGGACTTAGAAATGCATTAATAGGAATACTTGTTTATATTGTAATTATGGCTGTATTGATGTTCCCTGCAAATGCACCTTTCAGATCTTTTGAAGAAACTGCAAATGCTTTGACATTAAAAGAATTCTTAGGAAATGGACTCATTCTAGCACTATTATTACTTTTCTTAGTTCCAGGAGTTATTTATGGCAAAACTGTAGGTACAATCAAAGATTCTCAAGACTTAGTTGACCAAATGACTAAAGCAATGCAAGGTCTTGGCGGATTCTTAGTACTTGCTTTCTTCTGTGCACAATTTGTTGAATATTTCTCAAAAACAAATTTAGCACTTATCCTTGCTAAAAATGGAGCAGAATTTTTAGAATCAGTTGGACTTAATGGACTGCCACTATTAATTCTATTTGTATTTGTTTCAGCTTTTATCAACTTATTTATTGGTTCAGCATCAGCAAAATGGGCTATCATGGCTCCAATATTTGTTCCAATGATGTATGAAATAGGTCTTTCACCAGCACTTACACAAGTAGCTTATAGAATTGGAGACTCAACTACAAATATAATCACTCCACTTATGGCATATTTTGCAATGATAGTTGTGTTCATGCAAAAATATGACAAAAAAGCAGGTCTTGGAACACTAACTTCTATGATGCTTCCATACTCACTATCTTTCTTAGGAGGTTGGACAGTATTCTTAATAATTTGGTATGTTTTAGGTATACCTGTAGGTCCAGATGCACCACTTAATGTGGCTGATATGGCAATGTTTATGTTTTAAGTAAATGATTAATATACCAAAAACTGACCAGTTAAAAGCCGGTCAGTTTTTTATTGCATTTATATTTTATTAATCCTATATAAAATTTTTAAACCTATCAACCTACACCAAAATCAGTAATATTAAATAGAATATCTATCTTAGGATTATCTTCCAAATATCTGTAATTTTTATAAAACCATTTAATTAATTCATCATCACGCTTTACTTCGGTAGAATTTTCTTCAAAAATATTGACAGTCGCGTGTTCAAAATTTTTTATAATTTCCATATCTCTCTTAATACTCTCGCGTGTCTGACCTTTAATGCCAACCATAATACAAGGCGAATCAAAATATTCTTTTACCTCTTGCCAAGCCTCAAAATTAGCACCCTTCTTTAAATAATTTTCACGGAAATTATTGTCAAAAGTTTCGACACCTGTTTTAAATGTAATTGGTATCTCGAAAAAATTTCTTATCTCATCAAGGCGATGCCTGTAAATCCAGTGGGCTTCAAAAAATAATCTCTCAATTCCCTTTTCTATAACAACTTTTTTAATGGCTTTTAATGTCTCAATAGGCAATTCAAATACAGAAGCAGAATCAATTACCTCAAGCACTTTGAACTCACCGGTCACATTTCTTAGCACTTCCAAATTCACCTTATTTATATAATCTTCATCAACATCATTGTCATGAATATAATCGCAAAAAATACACTTGCCCCATTTACATGGTTTTGCCTTTAAAAGAACAATCTCTCTTTTAGTTTTATTTAAAATCTTAGAATATCTGTTGATAAAATCACCACCTATTATTCTTTTATTATATAATATAAACGAGGAGGAATACTATGAATTTTACATTTAAATCATATTTTCTTAAAATTAATGAATTCGAACAACAAAAATTTGAAAAACAGTTGGAATTTTGTGAATTATCAATACCGGAAGAACTAAAAGAAATAATAGATAATATGAATCTAGATTATCAAAAACCAAGTTACATAAAAAAAACTAAAAGTAAATTAATATTAAAATATCATGTTTGTGGTGAAATAATAGATTATGATAACCCAAGAAGTGCCAAAGCAAATCCTAATACAAAATACGCAGACGGATTGCACCCAATATATAAAACCGATGATATGAAAAGCGAAATATATTTCACAGAATATGTAGAAATGAAAGAACCTTTTTTAGATGATATGACTTTTGAAATGCATGTAGTTGTGGATAGATAAAAATTTCCCTAAACTGTCATCTCGACTAAAAAGCATTGCGAACGCATAAAGAGTCTTGCATGTGACGGAGAGAATTTCCCCCTCCCATGTCATCCTGAGCGAAAGAAATCTGCCAAGATTTCTGTAGTCGAAGGATCTGCATGTGGTAAAGAGAATCTGCAGAGTTTTAAACAAAAAAGTATTCAAGCACCTAAACCACGAACAAGTATAGCAAAAAGTCGAAAATGATTTTTAACTGTTCGAGCGTCATAGAGTTTTAAAAATCCGACTTTTTGCGAGTAAAATGAAAAACTAAAGAGGCTAAAACTTTGTCTAATAAAGGCGTGGGGGTTTGGTTGGTTGCTCGAAGGAAAGGAAAGGGGCCTCGCAGCGAAAGCGGAATGCCCACTTTCCTTCCTTCGAAAGAATAATAGAAGATGGTGGTATAAAAAAATATTTATTAAAAAGATTTTTTAATTATTCATACAGAGCGGCTACTCTACAGGCAGATTCCTCGATTCCAGAAAATTCTCATGAATTTTCTTTCACTCGGAATGACAGTTGTGGGGGTTTTCGTGTTCTTTTCCAATGTCATCTCGAATAAAAAGCAGAGCGAACGCATAAAGAGTCTTGCATGTGACGGGGAGAATTTTCCCCCTCCCATGTCATCCTGAGCGAAAGAAATCTGCCAAGATTTCTGTAGTCGAAGGATCTGCATGTAGTAAAGAGAATCTGCAGAGTTTTAAATAAAAAAGTATTCAAGCACCCATACTACAAATATGAGTAGTATTTAAATTTAAAACAACACATCCAAAACCATCATAACAATAAATCCTAGCACTATTCCATATGTCGCTTCACGCTCATATCCATTGCTGTGTGTCTCCGGAATAATTTCATCACTTATTACAAAAAGCATAGCTCCTCCTGCAAGTGCCAATATAAATCCAAGTATCGGCTCAAATGCAGAAACCAAAAACACACCCAAAAATGCACCAATTGGTTCAACAAGTCCTGTTAACATCGCTGTCCAAAAACTCTTATTCCTTGAATAGCCTTGGCTCACAAGTGCAAAAGCAACTGCCAAACCTTCGGGCATATTTTGCAAACTAATACCTATTGCTATAGGAATTCCATTCGCAACATTTTCGCCTCCAAATCCAACTCCTGTAGCTAGACCCTCCGGAAAGTTATGAATTGTGATAGCTATTATAAATAACCAAATTTTAGAAAGATCTTTATTTGCTGCCCCACCTTCTATTCTATGGTCGAGCAGATGTTCATGAGGAGCGTACTCATCAATTAAATCTAGCATTAAAGCTCCCACAAAAATCCCGATGGATGTAGCCATTACCCCACTAAAACTTCCATTAGCAGCTTCAAGACTTGGGATAATAAGAGAAAAGCAAGTTGCAGAGAGCATTATACCCGCAGCCAGTGCAAGCATAATATCTAAAACTTTTTGACTTACATTTTTAGCAAAAAATATAGGAATTGCACCCACACCTGTCATTACACCTGGTATGATGCAACCCAAAATAATAAGACTTAAATCCATTAATATACCTCCATAATACAATTATAATACAGTTTATCCTAAATTATATAATTGTACAATTATATTTTTAATTAATTATTAAATATTATTTTTCAATAATTTCTCATTATTTAATAATTAATTAAACTTCCAAAATAAAAAACCCCTTTTGCCAGGAGATTTAAGTCTGGCAAAAGAGGTATAAATTTTTATTTTATTAAAGGATTTTTTTATTAAAGATTTTCTGTTTCATATTCTTCTGAAGTTCTTTCGTCAGGTACTCCTGTTTCTTCTTCAGATTCTTCTGGTTCTCTAGATTCTTCTGTTTCTTCAGGTTCTTCTATCTTGTCTTCTCTATCATATTCTCTAGAGTTTGTGGATTTTTCTTCATTTTCTGCTTCAACTAATTTAGCAAGAATTGTAGAATTTTCACCATAAACTTCATTAACTAATTTTGTAGCAACATTTTTGCCATCAAATACGATATAATCTACTTCAATTTTCTTTCCATTGATATAAAAATAATTTTCCCCTTCAACAAGTATTATCTCTATACCATCTTTTCAAGTATAAGTTTGCCATCTTGCACTACAACTTTGTAGCCTTCTTTTTCTAAAGATTTGATATCAATGTTTTTGTCGTTTGTGTTGATGCTTGAAGCTATTTCTGCTGATACTAAATTTTTGGGTGCTTTATTTGCCAATACAGGACTCATATTACCTACAACTAAACTGCCTACTAAAACTGTCACTAATAATTTGTTCTTTTTCATTAAATACCTCCTAGTAAATAACTAATTCACTACTTTTAACTTCAAGCAATTAACTTACATATAAATAAATTCTTAAGAACTCATTTATATCACTTAGCAAATATACTAAGTAGAAATAAATTTTATAATCTAGATATTACTTCAATTGATGATGTTATATTCATTTATTTTTTGTAATATATAAATTAAAAATCAATTTCTTAGTTAAAGATAGTATAGCATCAATGTGTAAGTTATGTGTATATTTTTTTAAAATTTTTTAAAATCTTATTATCTATTAGTATATTATATCGTGTTTATTATTCTCATAGTAAATTTCTGTTTATAAATATCTGATATGCATTTATACTATAAATTACTATATATTACTATTTATTTATATATTATTATGTTTACATTTATTGATTTATTTGTATAAATCTTTTTAGTATAAATTTACTTACAAATATATTTTATATTAATATGAATCACTGTAACTAATGCTAAAATTTTTTAATAAAAAGACTATTTTTAAACGGATATTAATTTCACAGTTCAAAAAAGGATCGAGTAGGAGCTAACCTGTAGCCCCTCTCACACCACCCGTATGTGCCGTTCGGCATACGGCGGTTCAATATTTTCTTGTATCATATTATATATTTCTGATGTATCTATTTAAC
>NZ_JBEPMA010000025.1:0-5355 GCF_040545475.1 Peptoniphilus olsenii
CCTTGACAGAACCTTTTAAGTATTTATTTGATAGCTAAGGCAAATGATAGAATTAAATATTATACTAGATTAATTTACACAATATTATGGACTTGGCATAAATAAATTTTCAAAGTCTAATGATATAAATATTATTATTTAGAATTATCATTAAAATTATTTTGTCTTGAATTTGCAAATTTTACAAGCATTAGCATTACAGGTACTTCTACTAATACACCTACTACAGTTGCAAGTGTAGCTCCAGAGCTGAGACCAAAGATTGAAATTGCAACGGCTACTGCAAGTTCAAAAAAATTAGATGCTCCTATCATCGCACATGGTGCTGCAATTTCGTAAGGTAATTTAGTTTTTTGTGCCGCAAAAAATGTAATTGCAAATATAAATATTGTTTGGATTATTAAGGGTACTGAAATCAATATTATATCTGATGGGTTTTCTATTATTTTATCTCCTTGAAATGAAAATATAATTATCAAAGTTAAAAGTAATCCCAACATTGTATATTTATCAAACTTAGGTATGAATACTTCATCTAAATAATTTATTCCTTTATTTTTAATAATAATTTTTCTAGTAATTATACTCGCTATTAACGGCACTACTATAAAAAGAAAAATAGATAATAGAAGTGTTTGCCAAGGAATTTGAATATTGCCCATTTTTAATAGAAAACTAACTATTGGAACATATAAAAATAAAATTATTAAATCATTTGTGGCAACTTGTACAAGAGTATAGGCTGGGTTTCCTCCTGTAAGCTTGCTCCAAACAAAAACCATTGCAGTACAAGGAGCTGCTCCCAACAATACAGTTCCCGCTAGATATTCATTTGCAAGTTCTCTTGGCATATAATTTTTGTATATAATAAAGAAAAATAAATATGCAAAAATATACATTGTCAAAGGTTTAATTAGCCAATTAGCTATCCAAGTTATATATAATCCTTTTGGATTATTTTTTACATCTCTTATGGAACTAAAGTCTATTTTTAACATCATTGGATAAATCATTATCCACAATAATATAGTGGTAGGTACAGAAACTCTATAAAATTCGAGTCTTCCAAGTAGTTTAGCTACATTCGGCACAAAAACGCCCACCAATACTCCAATCGCCATACATAATAGCACCCAAAGACTTAAGTATCTATTAAAAAACGATAAATCTTTTTTCTTCATTTGATAATCCCCTATCCTTTAAATTCTCCCAATTTAACTCTGTCAATTAATTCTTTAATTTTAAAATCTATCTCTTTTATAACTTTTTTAAACTCTTCATCACTCTTGCCAGTTGGGTCATCAAGTCCCCAATCTTCTTCATATTTAGCAGGAAGAAATGGACACAAAACATTACATCCCATTGTCACTTTTAAATCTACATCAGGAATATCTGTAGTGAGTTTAGAATACTGGCTTTCTTCCATATCTATATCGTAATATTTTTTCATCAATCGCACTGCATCCTGGTTTATTTTATCTTTTATTTGTGTACCAGCAGAATATGCTTGAAGTTCATCACTTCCATAATATTTAGCCAGTGCTTCTGCAATTTGGGAGCGACACGAATTATGCACACAAATAAATGCCACTTTTAGTTTTTGTTTCATATTGTATCCCTTTCTAATTTATACTTTTCATTTAAATTTAAAAATTTACTCGTTGATTATGGAATTTATAAAATCTAAAAAATTCACAGAATTCTTTCTATCAATTGAATAATATGACCATTTTCCCTCTTTTCTAGTTTTTACTATCCCGCATTCGTTCAATAATTTCATATGATAAGAAAGTGTAGGCTGACTTATATCCATATTATCTAAAAGTTCGCAAGCACATTTTTCTTTTTTTGAAATCATTTTTAATATTTTTAATCTATTGCTATCAGCTAAGTTTTTGCAAATCAAAGCAACATCAATTTCATTCATTTTTTATCACATCACATTCATAATTGTCAATATATATATAATGATAAAATTCATATCGATAATTGTCAATATATATTTTATGAAATAATTAAATTATTTCTCATGTTTATAGTAAAATTTTCAAAAATTAATTATTAAGTCTAAATCTATTTATATTTTAAATCCAAAATATATTTATTGTTTAATACTGCACTAAACTAAATCATTTTCACGAATTTTTTATTATTTTTTAAATATGAGATAAATCTAAAATTTTTAGATTAAATTTTTTATTTAAAAAAAATGAAAACATATTCACTTTCAGAAATCATATTTTATTTCCAAAAATCGCTTGATATAGCCATTTTTATTATGTTATATTCTTTAATAAATATTTTAGTTGATTAATATATTGCTGTTATTACGCAAGAAGTTTGGGTATTATTTTTGTAAGAAGGAATTTGTAAATTTATTTTTTAGTGAGGAAAAAAGAAGGAGGACGTCATGGCAATGAATTATAATGGTTGGAATGAAATGTTCAAAGCTAGTCAAAAAATGATGAACGCTTGGATGGATGCTCTGCCAAAGAGAGAGTCTGAAAGTGGTGATTCACAAGATGGTGTTTTTGATTTTGGTAAATATCAAGATTGGATGAAGTTTCAACAGTTATGGATGAAAAGCTGGCAAGATATGATGAAAAATGTAGCTCCGCAAAATTCTTGGTTCCAAAGTCCATATACGGCTTGGACAAATATGATGGATGCTTATAATCCTTTTGATGCTAGCAAAATGATGAGTGCAAGTACTCGAGATGTATTTGAAAAAATATTAAATTCTAATAAATTATATCTCGGTGTATATGAGCAATGGGAAAAATTTAACGACGAAATTTTAAAGCCCGGTACTGAAGATTATAAAGAAAATATGAATCAACTAGTTGAGCAATTCAACAGTATTTTTATAAATAATTTAGTTCCACTGCTACCTAAAGAAATGCAAGGTCTGATGATTAATTCTCAAAGTTATTTTAACACTTATTTAAAAACTTTAGAAAATTTTGTTGGTCCTTGGTCTTATGCATATCAAAATATTGCCGATATTTATATGGAAACTTTCTACAAAGATCCTATGAAGCTATCAGATTCTTTAAAAGAATGGAAAAAAGCATATGATCAAACTTTTGGAGTATTAGTAAAGTCTCCTGTTGTTGGCAGCTCAAGAGAAATGCTTGAACAAAATAACAAAGCTGTTGATGCAATGATTGAAATGCTTGTGTCTATGTCTGAATTCATGGCGAAAGCACTTTCTGTTGGATATAAATATTCTAAAGAAGCTTTTGAAGATTATTTCGAATCTGTGGAAAATGGTGAAGAGCCTAAAACTTTTAATGAGTTTTATAAAATGTGGTCAAGACATGTAGAAAATGCAATTGAAACTTATTTCTATACTGATGAGTTTTCAAAACTTATCGCTAAAACAGCTGATTCTGCTATGATATTTAAAATTGAATATGACAAAGTTATTGAAAAAGCTTTAAATGATTTTCCAATTGTGACAAAATCTGAGGTAGACAATGTTTATAAAAATGTTTATGAACTAAGACGTGAAGTTAGATCTTTAAAGAAAGAATTAGAGCAGTTGCAAAAACAAAAAGATAGTACAAATGAAAAATAATTCTACAACTGATTTAACTCATGGAGGTATTAAATATGTATACTGATTTTTTTGATATAAAGACAACTATAGAAGATAGTATTAAAGCTCAGGAAAAATTTTTAAAAAGTTATGAGAGCATGATAGATGTTACTAACGACCATGCAAATCAGACTCCTAGAGAGCTTGTATTTGAAGAAGATAAGTTAAAACTCTATCATTATAAAAAAAGTACTCGTACAGTAAGTAAAATACCAACTCTTATTATTTATGCTCTTGTCAATACTCCATCAATGATGGATATAGGAGAAGACAAATCTTTTATCAAAAAACTTGTAGATAGTGGTTTAGATTTATATTTGATTGAGTGGGGTTTTCCTACTGCTGACGATAAGTATTTGACACTAGATGATTATATAAATATTTATATTGATGATTGTGTTGAATATATTAAAAAAGAAAAAGGCGTCGATAAAATTAATTTACTTGGCGTTTGTCAAGGTGGCACTTTTAGTTTGATGTATACTGCTCTTCATCCAGAAAAAATCAAGAATTTAGTTACTATGGTGACTCCTGTTGATTTTTCAACTGACGATGGACTGCTTTTCAAATGGGGCAAATATTTAAATCCTGATAAAATGGTAGAAGCCTATGGTGTTATACCAGGAGAATTTATGAACACGGGATTTTTAACTTTAAAACCTCTTTCCCTTATGGTAAATAAATATGTCAATATCATAAATGATTTAGATGACCCTGATTTATTATCAAATTTTATGACAATGGAAAAATGGATATTTGACAGCCCTGGTCAAGCGGGCATGGCATATAAAGAATTTTTAAATTCAATGTATAGAGAAAATTCGCTCATGAAAGGCGAAATGACAATAGGCGGCAAAAAAGTAGATTTGAAAAATATCACTCATCCTATATTAAATTTATATGCCGAGAGAGATAACCAAGTTCCTAATGCAGCTTCTATTCCTATTGAAGAATGTGTAGCAAGTAAGGATTATACGGTTAAATCTTTTCCTACTGGGCATATTGGAATGTTTGTCAGTAGAAGAAGTCAAGAGGAGGTTGCACCAACAGTCGTCGACTGGTTAAAGAACCACGCTAGATAATATTAGAAGGATTCGTGAGATTATGGACAATACTAAAGGCAAAAAAATAAATGAATTAAAGGTTGGGCAAAGTGCCTGTTTTACAAAAACTGTATCTGAGGCAGATGTCTACAACTATATAGGAGTGTCTGGAGATTTTAACCCAGCTCATATAAATGAAGAATACGCCAAAGACACAACTTTTAAAACACGTATAGCTCACGGGATGATTAGTGCAGGTTTTATATCTGCAGTTCTTGGAACTCAGCTTCCTGGCCCTGGAACAATTTATCTATCACAAGATTTAAAATTTACACATCCCGTTCATTTTGGAGATACAATCACAGCTACTTGTACTGTAGAAGAATTATTTCCAGAAAAAAATAGAGTTATTATGGACACAGTTTGTACTAATCAATATGGAGAAACAGTAATTGAAGGTAGAGCTCTAGTTTTAGCTCCACTATAAAGAAGTATTTTTAAAAGATAAAAAGGTTATGTTATTTGATGTTCACCCTTAAACACGGACATTAATATTTGATTTTTACTAAGCGGACTGAAGCCTAAATTCAATAGGTGAAAGTCCGTTTAGTTTTGGCTTAATTCTATCATAGTTATACCAGTTAATATATCTTTCTATTTCTCTACATAATTCATCTACGCTAGTATATTTAATTCCATAATACATTTCTT
>NZ_JBEPMA010000026.1:0-4908 GCF_040545475.1 Peptoniphilus olsenii
GTGATTCCTCTTTCTCTTTCTTCTGGTGCTTTATCTATGTTTGCATAGTCTACGAATTCTCCACCACCGAATCTTTTGTTCATTACTAGCGTTATCGCCGCTGTTAATGTTGTTTTACCGTGGTCAACGTGTCCTATTGTTCCTATGTTTACATGGGGTTTATTTCTTTCAAATTTTTCCTTACTCATTTTATTCCTCCTTAAAATTAATTGTTTTTATCTTTATCTCCAACTACTTCTTCTGCAATTGAAGCTGGTACTTCTTCGTAGTGATCGAATTGCATTGAGTATGTTGCTCTACCTTGAGTGTTAGAACGAAGGCTTGTTGCGTAACCAAACATTTCAGCTAATGGCACGTAAGAAGTTATAACTTGAGCTCCTGCTACAAGTTCCATTCCTTCCATTCTTCCACGTCTAGAGTTAATATCTCCAATTACATCTCCCATATATTCTTCTGGAGTTGTAATTTCAACTTTCATCATCGGTTCAAGTAGCACTGGATCAGCTTTTGCTAATGCATCTCTAGTTGCCATAGATCCGGCAATTTTAAATGCCATTTCTGAAGAGTCAACTTCGTGATATGATCCATCATAAAGTGTTACCTTTAAGTCAAGTACTTCATATCCACCAACAACACCTGATTGAAGTGCTTCTTCAATACCTTGTTGTGTAGGTCCAATAAATTCTTTAGGAATTGCTCCCCCAACGATTGCATTTTCAAATACGAAACCTGCACCTTTTTCAAGGGGTTCAATTCTAATTTTAGCGTGACCATATTGTCCACGTCCACCTGATTGACGAGCATATTTAGCTTCACCTTCAGAGGCTTGTCTGATACCTTCTCTATAAGAAACTTGTGGACTACCAATGTTAGCTTCAACTTTGAATTCTCTTAGAAGTCTATCTACGATAATATCTAGGTGAAGTTCTCCCATTCCGGCAATAATTGTTTGTCCAGTTTCTTCATCTGAATATGTTTTGAAAGTTGGATCTTCTTCAGCAAGTTTAGCAAGTGCTACTGCCATCTTGTCTTGAGAAGCTTTTGTTTTAGGTTCTATTGCAACAGAGATTACTGGTTCTGGGAATTCCATGTTTTCAAGAATAACTTGTTCTTTTTCATCACAAAGAGTATCTCCAGTAGATGTGTCTTTTAGACCAACTGCAGCAGCAATTTCTCCTGCATGGATTTCGTCAATTTCTTCTCTTTTGTTAGCGTGCATTTGAAGAACTCTTCCGATTCTTTCACGCTTTCCTTTTGTAGCGTTCATAACATATGAACCAGCTTTTAAAACTCCAGAATAAACTCTAAAGTAAGCAAGTTTACCTACATAAGGGTCAGTTACAATTTTAAAAGCTAATGCAGAGAATGGTTCAGTATCAGAAGGATGTCTTGCAACTTCATTTCCTTCCAGGTCTAGTCCTTTAATTGATTCTACATCAAGTGGTGATGGTAGATAATCAATAATAGCATCTAATAGAAGTTGTACCCCTTTGTTCTTGTATGAAGAACCACAAGTAACTGGAGTCATTTTAACTGAAAGTGTTCCCTTTCTGATAGCTTTTTTAAGAAGTTCTTTATCAATTTCTTCACCTTCAAGATAAGCCATCATCAAGTCTTCATCAAATTCAGAAGCTTTTTCGATTAGATTTTCTCTATATTCATTAGCTAAATCAATATATTCATCAGGAACATCAGTAATTTCAATTTCTTTACCTAGTTCATCTTTATAAATTTCAGCTTTCATTTCAACAAGATCTATCATTCCGACAAAATCATCTTCAGCTCCCATTGGAACTTGAATAGGCACTGGATTACCTTGTAATTTCTTGTCAATTGTTCCAACTGATCTAAAGAAATCAGCACCAGTTACGTCCATCTTGTTAATATGAGCAATTCTTGGTACACCATATTTGTCAGCTTGTCTCCAAACTGTTTCAGATTGTGGTTCAACACCACTTTTGGCGTCAAATAGTGAAACTGCACCATCAAGAACTCTAAGTGATCTTTCTACTTCTACAGTAAAGTCAACGTGTCCCGGAGTATCAATTATATTTAGTCTATAATCTTGCCAGTGAGCTGTTGTAGCAGCAGAAGTAATTGTGATACCTCTTTCTTGTTCTTGTTCCATCCAGTCCATTTGTGCTGCGCCTTCATGAGTTTCTCCTATTTTGTGAATTTTACCTGCATAAAATAGGATACGTTCAGTAGTAGTTGTTTTACCAGCATCAATATGGGCCATAATACCAATATTTCTAACTTTTTCTAATGGTATGTCGCGAGCCATAAATTCCTCCCCTTATTACCATCTATAGTGAGCAAATGCTTTATTAGCTTCTGCTGTTCTATGCATTTCATCTTTTCTCTTAACACTGCCACCAAGACCATTAGATGCATCTAAAATTTCTTTTGCAAGTCTTTGGTCCATAGTTCTCTCTCCTCTGGCTCTTGCATATTTTACAATCCATCTTAGTCCTAGTGTTTGACGTCTTTCAGGTCTAACTTCCATTGGAACTTGGTAAGTAGCTCCACCGATTCTTCTACCTTTAACTTCAAGCACTGGCATTACATTTTCAAGAGCTTTGTAGAAAACTTCAAGTGCGTCTTCTCCTGTTTGTTCTGCAACTACTTCTAAAGCTGTATAAACTATTCTTTGAGCAGTACCTTTTTTACCATCAAGCATAATATTGTTGATAAGTTTAGTGATGACAACATCATTATAAACAGGATCTGCCATAACTTCACGTTTTTGGATATGTCCTTTTCTTGGCATAACTTCCCTCCTTAACTATTTTTTCAGTCGATTCATTGGTACTCAGGTTGAGCCCGTAAGCCAAAAAATCTATAAATTACGTTAAAAATCCAATTATTTCTTAGGTTTTTTAGTACCGTATTTAGATCTTGATTGCATTCTGTCTTGTACTCCTGCAGTATCAAGGGTACCTCTAACAATGTGGTATCTTACCCCTGGTAAGTCCTTTACTCTTCCACCACGAATTAGAACAACACTGTGTTCTTGTAAGTTATGACCAATTCCTGGAATGTAAGCCATTACTTCGTATCCGTTAGTAAGACGTACTCTGGCTACTTTTCTAAGGGCTGAGTTCGGTTTTTTAGGTGTTACTGTTCTTACTGCAACACAAACTCCTCTTTTTTGTGGAGAATTAACTTCTGTTTCAGTCTTTTTAAGAGTGTCATAGTTTACGTCTAGAGCAGGTGATTTTGATTTGGATTCAATTTTCTTTCTACCTTTTCTAACTAATTGGTTGATTGTTGGCATTCTTGCACCTCCTGCCTTTTATTTATATAATATTTGGACAATATTAGAACTACCTTTTATCGGTAGTCCTAATCCATTTCAAATACTCATCAATTTTATCATTACAACTCATTTAAGTCAACAAAAAATTACATAAAATCGCTAAATTCTCTCAAATAATAGACAATTTTTTTAATACTCGCAATTTTTAAGCTAATTTTATCACAAGAAAGTTTTTTGACCTATTTTTATTTGTTCTATTATATTTTAGCAAAAATATAAAAAACGCCAAGCACAAACTCAGCGTTTATTTTTATCGAAATATAAATATGTGTGAATTTACAAAATAATAGGTCGTAAATGCCACATAAATTATAATATATATAGATTCTGTTACTAACAATATCTTTCTGTATTTGTCTTTCTCGGGCATGATATATTCGAAAACTCTTTTAACAGATAAATATGTAATCCACATCAAAAATATTACTGAAATAAATAATCCAAATTTAAATCTATTCTCTGTCAATGTATATATAACATGACCACTCTCAAGTTGCATAAAATAATATATTTCAAATAAAAATCCTACTATAGAAATAACTATAACTTCAACTTTAGTAAACTTAGGGTCATTAGGTAAATATGAATACTTATCAGTCTTCCCCAATAAATATATAACAAGCCTGACAGCTAAAAATAATAAAAAAATTTTAATAAATGATAAATTTAAGCTAAATTCACTTAAAAAAATTATAGATATTGTAAGTATGGTATGAGCGAAAAAATCATAGGATATATCTTGTTTAGTTTTAAAATCTTCTCTTTCGCTTCGGATTCTAATGGGATAAATTACGGCTATAAGTCCATAGATAAATAATATGAAAAACATAAAACTCTCTCCTAAAAATAATCATTTTATATAAAAATTTAAATTTCCAATATTGATTAAGTACTTTAAATTTGTGATTGTATAAATTAAAACAGATATCAATTCACTGGAAATAAAATATTTTTTATATTTTTTATTAATTGTAAAACTTTTCTTTAATATTGTTCTATCCATTAATAACTTAACTATTATAGTTAAAATAGTCGCACAAATTACTGCAAACTTAAACTCAGAAAGTGTATATTTATAGATTGTTATATCTTTACTAATCAAGATATGAGAAATCAATTGACATATTATTGATATGACCGACACTGCTATGAGTTCTACTTTTAATATTTGCGGGTTTTTTATTATATTTTTACCTTTTTTGGTCTGAAAATAAAGTTTAAAAATCGACCATGGTATAAATGTTAATATTACAAATACTACAATTCTCGCAAAATCGAAATATAAATTGTCTTGTAAACCTAATAAAAAAACGTTAATAAATATAAAATAAAACAAAATATTTTCTTCATAATCTGCTTTATTTATAAATCTCATATAAAAAAAATATAATATCAAAAATGCTATTATGAACAATATTAATAATTTTATGTAATTCATGAAGTCCTCCTTTAATATTGTTATATTATTAGGATACCATAATAATAATAATAGGAAAATCGAGTAGGGGCTAACCTGTAGCCCCTCTCACACCACCCGTACGTGCCGTTCGGCATACGGCGGTTCAATATTTCCTTGTATCATATTATAT
>NZ_JBEPMA010000027.1:0-3521 GCF_040545475.1 Peptoniphilus olsenii
AGCTTATATTTCTTGTATTGCTTAACTGCAAAATGACTTGGATCTTTCTTTTCAAGAGCTTCAAAAAGCCTATCAATTGGGTTCATATAGGTTTCGTCATCTTCTCTAACCTCACTTGCGTCAATCATATCTAAGAGTGTTTTAAAATTCTTTTCTTCTTCAGGTGCTTCATAATAAATATACCCAATAAGAGCAGTGTAATATAACTTTTCAGCCTTTACCCAAAAATCTTCTCCTGCCTTTTCTCCATCTCCCTTGGTGTTAGCAATTATGGTTTGGACAAGCTTTAAAATATCTTTTTCACTTCTCAAGTATGCAAAGGGATTGTATTTCATAGATTTTTTAAAGTTTATTGTGTTTAATATCTTTATGTCGTAACCATTTTCATAAAGCATTTTTCCACATTCTAACACAAGTGTGCCTTTAGGGTCTGTTACTACATAGGAAGAATGCATTTGCATTAGATTTGGCTTTACATAAAATCTCGTTTTACCTGATCCAGAACCACCTATTACTAATACATTTTTATTTCTGGCATATTTAGGGTTTTTAGGTCTTGAGTTCATTGTTAGTCTTTCGGTATTAGTTATGAGAACATTGTTTGCAAACTTAGGGTCAATATATGGAGCAATATCCTTACTTTCTCCCCATCTTGCAGATCCATATTCCTTGCCTTGCCTATATTTCTTTTTGTTTTTACCTTTGCTGTAAACAATTAACTTAACAAGACCAGCAACTGAAATACCTACTAACAAGTCCCTTGGATTAAGGCTTGGTATATAAGATAAAGTTCCTATATCAGAAATTCCCACCATTAATCTATCAATAATATCTCCTCCAACATAGGAATTGATGTGCTTAGAAAAGATATTTCCAATGTAGAAGAATGATAGATAAGGAATGTTTGATAATATAAATTTCTTTGGGTTGTCTATTTTAATTAAATTTTTAATATCAGAAAGAATGGCTTCCAATATCTTATTCATCGTAGAAACCTTCACTATCTAATAAAATTAGTAGGTAGTGTCTTCCCTTTGGTGTTATTAATGTTTGTATTCCTACAAGTGTACCTAGTGGATCAATCCATTCTTTTACTTCAAAATATCCCTTGTTCTTATCTGCATAAGGTAAGAGTTTCTTTTTCTTATCTCTGTAAATTAATCCCTTATCCATTAGAAAACTTATAAATTGATTTTGTGGTATTCCTAACTCTTTGGCAGTATTTCTAAAGTTTGTAAGTAGGTTATAATCTACTAATTTGTCATAATAGTCTGCCTTTGGTCTTAATACTTCAATCTCTTCTTCTCTTTCAGCAATAATTCTATTGGCTACCAGAATTGCATCTGCAAGTAACTCTTCATTTGTTTTCTTTTCTTGCCCTACTATATATCCTCCATTTTTTCTAATACTTGGTAAGACTTCTCTCGTTACCCAAGCTTTGAATATTTTTGCTTGTGGTAGTTTTGATGAAAGGATAAGTGAATACAATCCTGATTCGTTAATTATTGAAATATTCTGTATTCCTCCAGGGGTGTTCCATTTCGTTACACCCTTATCTTCTTCATCTACATGGTCATAAACAGCTTTCCTCGGATTGACATAACCTAACATAGTTGCTACTTCATTTGCTATAAAGAAAAACTCACCGTCTTTTTCTATAACAGTGAGTTCCCCAAAATTCTTATTCTCAAATGTTTTTAAATTACTTATCATAAGCTTTGCTCCTTATGTTTATTTTTAACTTTATCTTTACTGATGGTGTCCTTAGCCATATCTTTAAACTTATTTATAGTCTTCGTTATTGAATCTTTTCTATCGGCCTTTCTTTCAGAAGCCTTAACTGCTTTTTTAAAGGCGTGTTCCATTACTTTTATATCCTTAGATTGAAAAAACACAGAGTGGTTGCCAGTTTCCTTATCATTCATAACAGAAAACTTCACTCCGTGTTTATTTAAAATTTTCTTTAGTTCTTTTAACTCAGGATCTTTTAGATTAATTTCTTCTAACTGTCCCTTTTTAACCATATCTTTTAGCTTTACTTCTTCTCCGTTATTTTTTATTACATTTTTCAAGCCTCCTTGTTCCTCTATTTGCTTGTGTACTTTCTTTAAGGCATCAAGAATTGCTTTACTTGTTGCTTTTGCAAGCCTTACTTCAAGATTAAGACTCGACCTAGATACTTCTTCATTAATCATCTATTCCACCTCCATATAAAAGTAACTCTTTGTATTTTCTTAACTTCTCTTGTTGGATTTTTCTTCTAAAATCTTCTCCCGTAACTTTAACTGGTATTGTCATTTCAAGTATCCTTGAATATATCCTCTGATACTCAAGGTCAATGTTTGGATTTTGAATAATTTCCAATGATAAGTTTGTAGTAAAAATTGTCGGCTTACCCTTTAAGTATCTTGAGTTTATAATGTTATATACTTGTTCTCTTGCATAAGATGTATCCCTTTCAATTCCAAGGTCATCTAAAATTAACAACGGAATATTAGAGAGGTTACTGATAATTTCATTTGAATCTAGCTTAAATGCTGATTTTTGTATTTGGTTTATAACTTGAGATAAATTCATAATCTTAACTTTAACTTGCTTTCTTTCGATTAATTCATTTGCAATTGAACAAGCAAGATAAGTCTTTCCACTACCAACATCTCCATAAAATAAAAGTCCAACATTGTCTTTTTTCATTTGCTCAAAACTTTTGGCATAGTTGTAAGCAACCTTGTAAGCTTGACCTTTTTCATTTAAGAATTTCTCAAAATTATATTGGTGTTGGAGCGGCGATGAGAAGCAATCTCTTTTAAGTGTTGATATTTTCATTAGTCTTTCTCTTTTTTCATTTTCCTTATCTCTTTTTATTTCACATTCACATTTAATTCTGGGAATAAACTTTGTAAATCCAAGATCAAGTAATTCTCCATCGACTCTTTTACCACATACCTTGCAATAAATATGTCCATTTCTTTCAATATCATTTTCTCTTAATACAAAATCTTTTAAACTTGTCATAAACTCTCTCCTATATCGTAATTCATTTTCCTTGTTGTATTATCATTAATGTTTTTCGACTGATCATTAAGATACCAATTAATTATCGTTGCCTTGTGGTCTTGATACACTCTGTTATTTGCTTTCATATATGACGACAATCTATCAATGTATTCATTAATTCTACTTCCTAACTCATTTGTTAAGTCCTTGTATTCTTCATCAGTCAAAAATATGTTTTTATATATTCCATAAGGTTTTTGCCCTTTACTAAAATCATTCTTTCTTAACTCATTATTATTAATATTGTTATAGTTACCTTCCGATTTTCGAAAATCTTGACTTTCGATATTCAAATCTCTTGAATTTCGATTATCGAACTTCTGGAATTTTGTTTTTCGAACTTCTTGATTTTTTAATTCCTTATTATTAAATATGCTCATAAAGTCTTTAACATAAATTCTGTTAGGCTTTCCAAGTCCTTGTCTTTTCTTTTCAATCAGTCCTATTCCTGATTTAATATCAAG
>NZ_JBEPMA010000028.1:0-3015 GCF_040545475.1 Peptoniphilus olsenii
AATAAACAGAAATGTTTATTAACAAAGGTCAAGTTAAAAAGAGCACTAGGTGAATGCCTAGGCACCAAGAGGCGAAGAAGGACGTGATAAGCTGCGAAAAGCTGCGGTCAGTTGCAAATAAACTTACCCGTAGATGTCCGAATGGGGAAACCCAATACGTAAGTATTATCCTATAGCCAATCCATAACTATAGGAAGCTAACCAGGTGAACTGAAACATCTAAGTAACCTGAGGAAAAGAAAGAAAACTCGATTCCCTAAGTAGCGGCGAGCGAACGGGGAGGAGCCCAACCGTGCATAAAGAGAAAATATCTAGTCGAATATACTGGGAAGTATAACCAAAGAGAGTAAGAGTCTCGTAGACGAAAGAGAAAATATCAAGCACAAAAGAGTACCATGGGACACGAGAAATCCTGTGGGAAGATAGGGGGACCACCCCCTAAGGCTAAATACTACTTGGTGACCGATAGCGAACAAGTACCGTGAGGGAAAGGTGAAAAGAACCCCGGGAGGGGAGTGAAATAGAATCTGAAACCTAGTGTTTACAAGCAGCGAAAGTGGTAAAAATCACGATCGTGTACTTTTTGTAGAACGGGCCAGCGAGTTATGATCATAAGCAAGGTTAAATACCTAAAGTATGGAGCCGAAGCGAAAGCGAGTCTTAACAGGGCGAAAGTTTGTGGTCATAGACCCGAAACCGTGTGATCTATCCATGGGCAGAGTGAAGTTGAAGTAAAATTCAATGGAGGCTCGAACCGGGTAGCGTTTAAAAGCTATCGGATGACCTGTGGATAGGGGTGAAAAGCCAAACGAACACGGAGATAGCTGGTTCTCCTCGAAATAGCTTTAGGGCTAGCCTCTAGTTAAAATGAAAAGGGGGTAGAGCACTGATTGGTCAAGGGGCATGCATATGTTACCAAGACCTATCAAACTCCGAATACCAAATCATAAACTAGGGAGTCAGACTATGTGGGATGAGCTTCATAGTCGAAAGGGAAAGAGCCCAGACCATCAGCTAAGGTCCCAAAATTATAGTTAAGTGGTAAAGGATGTGGAGTTACTGAGACAACTAGGATGTTGGCTCAGAAGCAGCCACTCATTTAAAGAGTGCGTAATAGCTCACTAGTCAAGTGACTCTGCGCCGAAGATAACCGGGGCTAAACTATATACCGAAGCTATGGAACGAATAACGTTGGTAGAGGAGCAATGTATAAAGGACGAAGCAAAAGGCGTAAGCCATTGTGGACTATATACAAGAGAGAATGCTGGCATGAGTAGCGAGAGGTGAGTGAGAATCTCACCCGTCGAAAACCCAAGGATTCCTGAGGAAGGCTCGTCCACTCAGGGTAAGTCGGGACCTAAGGCGAGGCTGAAAAGCGTAGTCGATGGACAACAGGTTGAAATTCCTGTACCGATACAATCATTAAAGGAAGTGGGGACGCAGGAGGATATTAGGAGCGCCCAGTTGGTGAGGCGTGCAAGCGTGAAGGAAGGAAAGTAGGCAAATCCGCTTTTCATAATTCCAAAGCGTGATGCGGATCGAAAACAAGTAGAGAAGCCTAAGACTTCACACTGCCAAGAAAAGCCACTACTAGAAAGTATCGCCCGTACCGTAAACCGACACAGGTAGGTGAGGAGAGAATCCTAAGACGAGCGGAAGAACCTTTGTTAAGGAACTCGGCAAAATGACCCCGTAACTTCGGGAGAAGGGGAGCCCCTGTAACAGGGGGCCGCAGTGAAAAGGCCCAAGCGACTGTTTACCAAAAACACAAGTTTCTGCCAAGTCGAAAGACGAAGTATAGGAGCTGACACCTGCCCGGTGCTGGAAGGTTAAGGGAAAGAGTTAGCGCAAGCGAAGCTTAGAACTGAAGCCCCAGTAAACGGCGGCCGTAACTATAACGGTCCTAAGGTAGCGAAATTCCTTGTCGGGTAAGTTCCGACCCGCACGAAAGGTGTAACGATTTGGGCACTGTCTCAACAAAGGATCCGGTGAAATTGAAGTAGCGGTAAAGATGCCGCTTACCCACGACAGGACGGAAAGACCCCGTGGAGCTTTACTGTAGGCTGTGATTGAATTTTGGGATGAAATGTACAGAATAGGTGGAAGACAAAGAAGCATGTACGCCAGTATATGTGGAGTCGCCTGTGGGATACCACTCTTTTCATGCTAGACTTCTAACCGTTGTCCATGAAACTGGATAAGGGACACTCACAGTTGGACAGTTTGACTGGGGCGGTCGCCTCCAAAAGAGTAACGGAGGCGTTCAAAGGTTCCCTCAGCACGGACGGAAATCGTGCGAAGAGTATAAAGGCAGAAGGGAGCTTAACTGCGAGACCAACAAGTCAAGCAGATGCGAAAGCAGGACTTAGTGATCCGGTGGTACCGAGTGGAAGGGCCATCGCTCAACGGATAAAAGCTACCCCGGGGATAACAGGCTTATCTCCCCCAAGAGTCCACATCGACGGGGAGGTTTGGCACCTCGATGTCGGCTCGTCTCATCCTGGGGCTGTAGTAGGTCCCAAGGGTTGGGCTGTTCGCCCATTAAAGAGGCACGCGAGCTGGGTTCAGAACGTCGCGAGACAGTTCGGTCCCTATCCGTCGTGGGCGTAGGAAATTCGAGAGGATCTGTCCTTAGTACGAGAGGACCGGGATGGACGAACCTCTGGTGCACCAGTTGTACTGCCAAGTGCATAGCTGGGAAGCTAAGTTCGGAAGGGATAAGAGCTGAAGGCATCTAAGCCCGAAGCCCCCCTCGAGATGAGATTTCCCTCGAAAGATAAGACCCCTTGAAGAAAATGAGGTTGATAGGCTCAAGGTGTAAGCACAGTAATGTGTTGAGCTAGCGAGTACTAATAGGTCGAAGACTTGACCAAAAAGTTATAAAAGATTAGTTTTAAGAATCTGGTGAGAATAGGATAATGGAAACACCTGTAACCATACCGAACACAGAAGTTAAGCATTAATCCGCTGATGGTACTTGGCTGGAGACGGCCTGGGAGAGTAGGTTATTGCCAG
>NZ_JBEPMA010000029.1:0-2711 GCF_040545475.1 Peptoniphilus olsenii
GATGATTATATCGGATATTTCAAATTCTATTTTGACCACTATGTAGATGGCGAAGTTGTCGAACACTATAGGATTGACCTTGGTGATGGTGAAGAAGTAAATGAGCGTGAATTTTCATATTTAGAAGAACAAGTTGCACTAAGTGAGGAAAAAGCTTCACAAGAAGAAATTAAGGAAAAGATAGAACCTAAATTTAAGATAGGTGATCAGGTTAGATATAAAGATAAGGACTTTACTATTACAGATTTTGATGAACTAAGTGGAGGACTTAAAACTGTAACCATTAGAGATAATATGGAATATATGGGAGGTATGATTAGGGGTTCGGAAGTGGTTCCATATAGAAACGATTCATACCTTGAAGAAATCTTTGAAAATCTAAGTCGAACATCAGAAAAACTAGCAGTAAAAGTTGGTAAGGAATTTATTTTAGAAGATGAGAATACCTTTGATGGGATTAACTTAATTGAAACTGGAACTAAAGTAGAAGTTAATGGGGAAGAATTTCCTTTATATAAGGGTGAAACATTTGATGAAAGTAGAAAGATTGATGACCTTTTAGATAGTGGCAATTATGAGATATACAAATTATCTGAGCATGAAAAACAAATTGAAATACAAGTAGACCAAGAAAGCTTTATAGATAACCACAATCCTGAAATTGACCAAATGATGGATAGATACAATGTCCCAAGAGAAGCAGCCGAAAACTTATTGAGGGGTAAAGAAGATTTAAAGAATCTAGGCTATGAACCTAATAAGGAAAGACTAAGTTTTGCTAGAAATTATGACTTAAAAAATCATATCTACTCAGAATACCTAACACCATCAGAAAAGTTAGATAAAAATATCAAAGCTATTAAAATGCTAAAAAGACTTGAAAATGAAAATAGGAGTCCAAGAGAGTACGAACAAGCCTATCTTGCTGATTATCTAGGTTGGGGTGGTCTTGCAGATGTCTTTGATGAAGAAAAGGGAGGTCAATGGCTTGAAGCAAGGAATATTTTAAAGGAAAATCTAACAAATGAAGAGTATTTGAATGCTAAAGAGTCTACTTTAACATCATTTTATACACCTAGAGAGGTAATGGATGGAATATATAAGACTCTAACAGATATGGGTTTTAAGACTGGGAATATCCTCGAACCATCTGCAGGGGTCGGTAATTTTATTGGTAATATGCCAAGTGAAATACAAGGCTCTAAAGTATATGGAGTAGAAAAAGATAGTCTAAGCGGAAGAATAGCAAGAGAACTTTATCCTGAAGCTAACATTCAAATTAAAGGCTTTGAAGAAACAAGCTTCTCAAATAACTTTTTCGATTTAGTAATTGGAAATGTACCCTTTGGAGATTTTAAAGTTAATGATCGTGAATATAACAGAAATAACTTTCTGATTCACGATTATTTTTTTGCAAAGTCAATAGATAAGGTTAGGAATGGAGGAATTATTGCCTTCATAACATCATCTGGAACTATGGATAAAAAAGATGAATCTGTTAGAAAATATATTAATGCAAGATGTGAGTTTTTAGGAGCTATGAGGCTACCTAATACAACATTTAAAGGTCTTGCTGATACAGAAGTAACTTCAGATATTATTTTCTTAAAAAAGAGAGATTCAGTTATAGAAAGATATGATGATTGGATTCATCTAGCAACTGATAATAAGGGTTTGACTTATAATAAATACTTTGTAGATAATCCTCAAATGGTATTAGGGTATATGAAAGAAGTATCTGGAAGATTTGGTAATACTATTACTTGTGATGAAAAAGAAGATGAAAAGTTAAAAGATTTAATGGATCTTGCAAGTAAGGAAATATCTTCAAATTCAAAATATGAAGAAGTCGAACTATTGGAAGATGAAGAATTAAGTCTTCCAGCAACAGACGATGTTAAGAATTTTTCTTACACTATCATTGATGAAGAGGTCTACCTAAGAGAAAACTCAGTCTTAATTAAGCAGAATATATCAGATAAAAACAAAGAAAAGATAAAAGATTATCTTTATGTAATGAACGCCTTAAAAGATGTAATAGAAAAACAAAAGGACGATTTTTCAGACGAGGAAATAAAAGAGTCACAAGCAAAGTTAAATGAAGTCTATGATAACTTTTCAAAAAAACATGGATTTATTAACTCCTTATCAAACACTAGAGCCTTAAAGGAAGACTCAAACTTTCCTTTGGTTTCATCAATAGAAATACTTGATGATGAGGATAATTTCAAAGCAAAGAGCGATATATTTTCAAAAAGAACAATCACAAAGGCAAAAGTAGTAGACCATGTAGATACTTCCCTTGAAGCATTAGTCTTATCAGTTTCGCAAAAGGGATATGTAGATTTTGAATATATGGAATCTATCACTAATAAAGATAGGGACACCTTAATTGGTGAGCTTGAGGGTGAGATATTTTTAGATATTAAGGATACAGACCTAATAAATAACAGAATGCCCTTTGAAAACTTTAACAATGACGATCCATTTCATTTTTCATATGTATCGGCTGATGAATATTTAAGTGGAAATATTAGAGAAAAGATTGGCTATCTAAATTCATATATCGGAGAAATTGAAAATGTAATAGATTTAGCACCTTCTGAAAAGAAAGATACATTATTAAATGAGTTAGGCAAACTAAAATATCAAAGAGAGAAATTACAAGAAGTTATGCCTGAAGAACTCACTGCTTCTGATATAAATGTAAG
>NZ_JBEPMA010000030.1:0-2364 GCF_040545475.1 Peptoniphilus olsenii
TGGGTGCGACATGAAGTCGCTTAATTTAACTGTTTGGCATAATGACCAAACCAACTATTCCGTTAGTTGAGCCAAGTATCGACTGCACTTAGGTGTGGTAAGCCGATATTAAAGTAGCCCTACTTGAGGTTGAACCGTGAGGGAATACCGAAACTGCCAGCAACAAGGCGGTTAGGGAGCGAGGCTTGATAATATGGCTAACATATGTGAACTACTGATAAATGTCGTTAAGGTGAACAGGCTAAAGTTGCTGATAAGCCTGAACCAAAATGGTGTGTAGTCGGATAATCCTTTCCACAGTGGGATTACACGGACAAGAAGACTACCGGCAGAGAGGTAGAGCCTAAGTTATCAATGTTAATTAAGTGGAACATGGTAAGCCTGTACCGTTGCCAAAAGGCAAGGCAAATCGTAAGAAATGCTGATAATGGTGCAGGTAAAGGATAATGGAAAAAGCGAATGCCATCTTGTAATGAGATGGATAGGGGTTCAAAATTTGCCCTAACTCGAAAGAGTGCAGACTTCCATTTGGTTTTTAATCACAAGAGAACTTGTAGAATTTTTGAAAGGAGAAAGCAAATGAACAGTAAAATGTGTGCTACTACTAACAGAGCTAAAGACTGGGAAAGTATAGATTTTTCAGTAGCAGAAAGCTATGTTAAAAAACTACAAATGCGTATTGTGAAAGCGTGGAAAATGAGTAAATACGGAAAGGTAAAATCTTTACAGCATTTACTAACAACTTCATTTTATGCAAAAGCCTTGGCTATTAAGAGGGTAACTGAAAACCAAGGCAAGAAAACAAGTGGTGTTGACGGCGAACTATGGCTAACACCACAGGCAAAGTATAATGCAATAGGAAAGTTAAACTTAAGAGGATATAAACCTAAACCTCTTAAAAGAGTGTATATACCAAAGAAAAATGGTAAGAAAAGACCTCTTAGCATTCCTACAATGACAGATAGAGCAATGCAAACCCTATATAAATTTGCACTTGAACCTATAGCAGAAACTACTGCTGATCCTAATTCTTATGGATTTAGGGCAAAAAGATGTACACAAGATGCTATCGAGCAGTGTTTTACATCACTCAATAAAAAGAAATCTGCAAAATGGGTACTTGAGGGAGATATAAAAGGTTGTTTTGATAATATAAGTCATGAATGGATATTAAATAATATCCCGATGAACAAGAAATTATTAAAACTTTGGCTTGAGTGTGGATATATAGAAAAACAAAAACTATTTCCAACAGAAAAAGGAAGTCCCCAAGGCTCGCCAATATCACCTATTATTTCCAATATGGTATTAGATGGTTTAGAAAAAGCAATCAAAGAGAAATACCATAGAAGAACAGTAAATAAGAAAACATATTTCCCAAAGGTTAACTTTGTTAGATATGCAGATGATTTCATTGTTACAGGGGAAAGTGCAGAATTACTTGAAAATGGTGTAAAACCAATCATTGTAAAATTCTTGGCTGAAAGAGGTTTAGAATTATCAGAGGAAAAGACACTCATAACACGCATAAATGACGGTTTTGATTTTCTTGGAGTTAATATTAGGATGTATAAAGATAAGTTGCTTACAAAACCATCTGATAAGAACTTCAAGGCTATTGTCGATAAAATTAGACGAATCATAAAAGATAATCCGTCAATGAAACAAGAAATTTTGATTAGAAAATTAAATCCAATCATTATAGGTTGGGTAAACTATCAGAAATATAATGTTTCATCAAAAGCGTTTGAAAAACTTGATTATGAAATATATAAATGCCTGTGGGACTGGTGTGTTCGTAGACATCCTAAGAAAGGTAGAAAATGGATAGCTAAAAAGTATTTCCATACGATTGGAAATAGAACTTGGACTTTCAGTGTAGCAACTGGAGACAGAATGGAGAATGGCGAGAAATACTATCTTCGTCTTAAATATGCTACAGATACTGATATTAAGAGATTTACCAAGATACAAGCTGAAGCAAATCCGTTTGATGAAAATTGGCAAATATACTTTGAAGAAAGAGAAGAGTTAAAAATACGAAACGAACTTAAAGGGCGTACAGTTATAAATAGACTGTATAAAACGCAAAACGGAATATGCCCTGTTTGTGGAGAGAAAATAACTCTGGATACAGACTTTAGAGTACATCAAACAACTCAAAACAATATTACCCTTAAAACATTAGTACACCCTTGGTGTCATAGAAGATTGCATATAAATGATAAAGAAAATACGCTGGCTCTTTAATTAGGGCTTATAAAAACTTGAGCCGTGTGAGGGGAAACTCTCATGCACGGTTCTTAGAGGGGAAAGGGATAGTAATATCCCCGACCTACTCGACCAGACAATAGAGAATAAGCA
>NZ_JBEPMA010000031.1:0-2208 GCF_040545475.1 Peptoniphilus olsenii
CAGTAGCTTAACTACTGTAAGCATTTGAAACTGTATATCTTGAGAAGTGTAGAGGTAAGTGGAATTTTTAGTGTAGCGGTGAAATGCGTAGATATTAAAAAGAATACCGGTGGCGAAGGCGACTTACTGGGCACATTCTGACGCTGAGGAACGAAAGCGTGGGTAGCAAACAGGATTAGATACCCTGGTAGTCCACGCTGTAAACGATGAGTGCTAGGTGTCGGCAAAAGTCGGTGCCGCAGTTAACACATTAAGCACTCCGCCTGGGGAGTACGTGCGCAAGCATGAAACTCAAAGGAATTGACGGGGACCCGCACAAGCAGCGGAGCATGTGGTTTAATTCGAAGCAACGCGAAGAACCTTACCAGGGCTTGACATATAGAGGACATATTTAGAGATAAATAATCTTCTTCGGAAGCCTCTATACAGGTGGTGCATGGTTGTCGTCAGCTCGTGTCGTGAGATGTTGGGTTAAGTCCCGCAACGAGCGCAACCCTTATATCTAGTTGCCAGCATTTCGGATGGGAACTCTAGATAGACTGCCGATGACAAATCGGAGGAAGGTGGGGATGACGTCAAATCATCATGCCCTATATGCCCTGGGCAACACACGTGCTACAATGGAAGGTACAAAGGGAAGCCAAATCGCGAGGTGGAGCAAACCTCAAAAAGCCTTTCCCAGTTCGGATTGTTCTCTGCAACTCGAGAACATGAAGCTGGAGTTGCTAGTAATCGCAGATCAGAATGCTGCGGTGAATGCGTTCCCGGGTCTTGTACACACCGCCCGTCACACCATGGGAGCTTGTAATACCCGAAGCCTGTGAGCTAACCGCAAGGTGCAGCAGTCGAAGGTAGGATGAGTGACTGGGGTGAAGTCGTAACAAGGTAGCCGTATCGGAAGGTGCGGCTGGATCACCTCCTTTCTAAGGAAATAAAAATCTTCACACTATTTTAATTATATACAATAATTATTTTTTATATATAAGTTTTATTTTAACTCTCTTGGTTTTAAGACTGCATATAAAAGGAGTAATTATGATCAAAAAAACAACATGTTTAATTATAGTAATTTCTATGTTGTTTTCGAATGTGTTAGCTTTTGAAAACAATATTAATTGCGATAGTAATATAGAAACATCTGATTCTAGGGAAATAGCCAATGATTTTTCTATAAGTATAAAAGATAATGGAAATTTACGAGAGGTTAGAGTTATTGACCTTTCTAATGGAGAAAAAAGTTATGCAATATATGAAAAATCTACAGATAAGCTTACTTTAAATGGTGAAATTCTTGACTTTGTCAAAGTTGATGATGATATTAATGATTATATTTCATACGCTAAACAATCTAGAGAATTATTGGGACAATCTTCTTTCAAAATTAATGTTGCAGGGATGTCTGCTTCCGCTATAGTTGCTGCTATAATAGCTGCGGCTGGTGGAGGGATTGCTGTGTCAGCTCTTTCTAGTGTGATTACAGCTGCTTTATCTGACAATTTGATTCAAGGCTATGTTTCTGTGAAAGTATATAGTTATTGGGATCCAAGTACCATTAATCAATCTCGTCCTAAATTTTGGCGTGAATTTGAAATTTATGCAGGACCTAATTTTGATAAATTTTTAGCTAGAATTTAATGAAATTTATAAAGTGGAAAGTAAGTAAATGAGATTTATAATATTAATTATTAGTATAGTTTTGATAAATATAGATTCTAGATTAACAAAGTCTTTTGCTTTGTTACCGTTATTAATATATTGTGTGATATGCTATATTAAAGATGTAAATTTCTTTTTGGATTCTAAATTAATTCGAAATAGTAATAATTTAAAAAAATATGAATTTCTTTTTATATTATTACTTTGTATACTTATAATAATTAGTATTTTTCACTTCAAGTTAGTTGACTTTTAGATTTTATAAACTTGAGAGTTAATTTTGGGGGTATAGCTCAGTTGGGAGAGCGCCTGCCTTGCAAGCAGGAGGTCAGGAGTTCGAATCTCCTTATCTCCACCAAGACTAACAAAAAGTTAGTTACATTTCTCGATAGAGAAAAGAACCATAACAACTTAAAACTAATCAATAAATTTCTTAATAATAACAATAACACTGGATAATAAACAGAAATGTTTATTAACAAAGGTCAAGTTAAAAAGAGCACTAGGTGAATGCCTAGGCACCAAGAGGCGAAGAAGGACGTGATAAGCTGC
>NZ_JBEPMA010000032.1:0-1787 GCF_040545475.1 Peptoniphilus olsenii
TTAGGAGCAACTTGGATACCTCAAAAAGATATAGAAGACTTTACTTTTAATCTTTTAAAAACACCAGGTTATGATAGGTGGAATATAAATGTTAGGTTCTCACCACATACAAGTGAATGGAATATTGAAGGTAAGAGTGTTGACTCAACTAATGACCTTGCTAACATGACTTATGGTACAAGTAGAGTAAATGCCTATAAGATAATTGAAAATGCTCTTAATCTAAAAGATACGAAGGTATTTGACCAAGTAATAAATGATGATGGGTCTAAGACTTCTGTATTGAATAAAAAAGAAACTATGCTTGCAAGTCAAAAGCAAGAATTGATTAAAGAAGAATTTAAGAATTGGATATTTGAAGATCCTGATAGAAGATATAGGCTAGAAAAGATTTATAATGAAAAATTCAATTCAATTAGAAATAGAGAATTTGATGGTTCTAACTTAACTTTTGATGGAATGAATACTGAAATCAGACTTCGAGAACATCAAAAAAATGCCATAGCAAGGACTCTTTATGGAGGAAATACACTGCTTGCCCATGTAGTAGGAGCAGGAAAAACTTTTGAAATGGTGGCTTCTGCTATGGAATCTAAAAAGTTGGGACTTGCAAGTAAATCATTATTTGTAGTTCCTAACCATCTAACTACTCAAATTGGTAGGGAGTTTATGCAGTTATATCCGTCAGCAAATATTATGGTGGCCGATAAAAAAGACTTTCAACCCAAAAATAGGAAAAGATTTATTGGTAGGATTGCAACGGGAGAATATGATGCGGTCATCATAGGACACTCTCAATTTGAAAAAATACCGATGTCTAAGGAATACCAGGTAAGACATATACAAGACCAAATTGATGATATAGTTTCCTTTATTGATGAGAATAAAAGAAATAGAGGGGAAAATTTCACAGTAAAACAACTGGAAAAGACAAAGAAGAAACTCTTGGTAAGACTGGAAAAACTAAATGATGACTTTAAAAAAGATGATGTAATAACCTTTGAAGAACTAGGAGTAGATAAGTTATTTATAGACGAAGCTCATAATTACAAAAACTTATTCTTGCATACCAAGATGAGGAATGTTGCGGGTATCGGTCAGAGTGAAGCCTTTAAGTCTTCAGATATGTATATGAAATGTAGGTATATGGATGAAATGACAGATGGAAAGGGAGTTGTATTTGCTACTGGTACACCAATATCAAATTCAATGACAGAGCTTTATACTATGCAAAGATACCTTCAATATGACGATCTAAAGGCAAGAGGATTAGAACATTTTGACGCTTGGGCTTCTACTTTTGGAGAAACAGAAAATACCTTTGAATTATCTCCAGAAGGCACTGGATATAGGCAAAAAACAAGATTTTCAAAGTTTTATAATTTACCAGAATTGATGTCTATGTTTAAAGAAGTAGCAGATATAAAGACTTCAGATATGTTAAATTTGCCAGTACCAGAAGCAAGTTTTGAAGTTATTAAAACAAAACCTACTGAGGAACAAAAAGAAATACTAGAAGCTATTTCAGATAGAGCTGACGCAGTTAGAAATAATCAAGTCGAGCCAACAGAAGATAATATGCTAAAAATTACAAATGATGGTAAAAAACTTGCCCTAGACCAAAGATTAATAAACCCACTACTTCCAGATGATCCTAATTCAAAGGTAAATGTATGCGTTAAAAATATCTTTTCAATCTGGGATAAGACAAAAGAAAGCTCATCAACCCAGTTAGTATTTTCAGATATGTCTACACCAAAAGGAGATGGAGAATTTAATATCTATGA
>NZ_JBEPMA010000033.1:0-1572 GCF_040545475.1 Peptoniphilus olsenii
GGAAACACCTGTAACCATACCGAACACAGAAGTTAAGCATTAATCCGCTGATGGTACTTGGCTGGAGACGGCCTGGGAGAGTAGGTTATTGCCAGATTGGTATAAAAACCAAATAAATAATCTTAGGTAGCTCAATGGTGGAGCAACCGGCTGTTAACCGGTAGGCTGTGGGTTCGAGTCCCACCCTGAGAGCCAGAAGATTAGCCGGGGTGGCGGAACTGGCAGACGCACAGGACTTAAAATCCTGCGGTGGTAACACACCGTATCGGTTCGATTCCGATTCTCGGCACCAAAAAAGTAGTCGGGAAAAATATTGACGCGGGATGGAGCAGTCTGGTAGCTCGTCGGGCTCATAACCCGAAGGCCGGAGGTTCAAATCCTTCTCCCGCTACCAAAAATTAATATGGCCCTGTGGTCAAGCGGTTAAGACACCACCCTTTCACGGTGGTATCCCGGGTTCGATTCCCGGCAGGGTCACCAGACAAGGACGCATAGCTCAGTTGGGAGAGCATCTGCCTTACAAGCAGGGGGTCATAGGTTCGAGCCCTATTGTGTCCACCATAATGGCCTGGTAGTTCAGTTGGTTAGAATGCCAGCCTGTCACGCTGGAGGTCGTCGGTTCGAGCCCGATCCAGGTCGCCAATTAATATCGCAATAACCTTGAAGGTAAGATATGCTGGTGTAGCTCAATTGGTAGAGCAACTGACTTGTAATCAGTAGGTTAGGGGTTCAAGTCCTCCCACCAGCTCCATGAATTCTTTTACTTATGTTAAAGTTAATTCTCGCTAAACTGATGGCGAAAGATTTATATAGTCCTTAATAGGTTAGGGAAATTTAATATGGAGGAGTTCCCGAGTTGGCCAAAGGGGACGGACTGTAAATCCGTTAGCTTAGCTTTCAGTGGTTCAAATCCACTCTCCTCCACCAAATATTAACCCATGCGGGTGTAGCTCAGTGGTAGAGCCCCAGCCTTCCAAGCTGGTTGCGAGGGTTCGATTCCCTTCACCCGCTCCAATATGCACCTATAGCTCAGTTGGATAGAGCAACGGACTTCTAATCCGTGCGCCGGGGGTTCGAATCCTCCTAGGTGCACCACTAATTTTGGGGTGTAGCCAAGTCGGTAAGGCACCAGACTTTGACTCTGGTATGCGTAGGTTCGAGTCCTGCCACCCCAGCCATTAGAATTTAATAAAATAATATGACCCATTAGCTCAGTCGGCAGAGCACTTGACTTTTAATCAAGGTGTCGCGCGTTCGAATCGCGCATGGGTCACCATTTTGGAGGGGTACCGAAGCGGTCATAACGGGGCGGTCTTGAAAACCGTTAGGGTGCAAGCCCACATGGGTTCGAATCCCATCCCCTCCGCCAATTTGATAATATCGTATATTGTTGTTGCTTGTGAGTAACTTATTCATAAGCTTAACAAAATAGCCGATATTATTTTTTTGCTCAATATTCATGGTTGTTTTATTATTATTTGCGAAGCAAAAGAGAATGAGCTTTAGAAGTCTTAATATTATAGTAAATTAGTTAAACAAATAAATTTTATAGAAGTATGTGACCCATTAGCT